>VEFU01000349.1 GCA_007679095.1 Paenibacillus bovis | reverse complement strand
AACTTTCCAATTAAATCAACTACTCCACAATACTCTCTCCCTTCTACCTCACTTCCATATTACTCTACCTCCACCGGTTCCCATCACCTTTATCCCACTTACCTATTCCCTCATCCCTCATTTAACTCATCCCCTATTTTCTAACCCCATCAAAAAACTTCCCTTTCTTCAAACAATTTCATCCCCTCTCCCTATCATACTCATCTCTACCCCCCAACACCTATTACCATTACTTCCACCACCTACAATTTTCCCATCATTAA
>VEFU01000348.1 GCA_007679095.1 Paenibacillus bovis | reverse complement strand
ATAAAGTTGCAATTGGATAACATGGCATTGGCCCTATAATGGCAGTACGTACAAGTTGACCAAGAAATGGGATTTGGATGTTTGTTGTTTTGATAAATAGGGATGGAGGTAAAAATGGCGGTATGATAGTTGGTGGATATGGAAAAATAGATGGAGTAGGAGAGATATTAGGTATGGTAGAAAGTATAATGGGTTGAGGAAGAGGATAAGGTGGAGGAAGGAAGAGTGGGGTAATTAGATTGGCAAAATGGTGCATTGGAAAG
>VEFU01000347.1 GCA_007679095.1 Paenibacillus bovis | reverse complement strand
CTTTCCTCTTATATATTTTTTTAATCATTCCTCCTCTACCTAATTTCTTCCAATCAATCATCATTATTCATATCCATATCCAAATCCCATTACTCCTCATTCCTCGTTTCTTAATCCCCCCTTACCTTCAACATCCATTTCCACCCTTTTTTCAAAAATCCAATCATAACCCCATTCCACCTATTCTTCTATTCATCATTATTATCTTCTATTCCATCATTCCACCTACGATCCACCAGCCATTAACAACTACAACTCTTCAA
>VEFU01000346.1 GCA_007679095.1 Paenibacillus bovis | reverse complement strand
GTCATTCCTAAACCCACCCAACTACTTTTCCCAATCAGCTCCCTTTTTGACTTTAATTCCATCCTTAATTATCGCTACTGAACTTTCTTTTTCCATTCTAATCCGATTACCTCTACTTACTACATATCTTTTTAAAACAAATAAACTCCCATTATTTTTCTTACCACTTACACCTCTTATTCACCTCATTTTCTTAATTCCCACAACTCTTCATTTATATAACCCCCCAACCCCAACACAACTCCACGCTATACCCCCCCTAT
>VEFU01000345.1 GCA_007679095.1 Paenibacillus bovis | reverse complement strand
CTGTAGCTAGAAGTTCGATATCTTGTTGTAAATTAAGAATGATGGTAAATGGACTGGGAAGGACTGGATGATGATGTGGAATTAGAATTTTGATATTGTACTGGACTGGTTAGATAGGTTGTTGGATAATGGAATTGGGAAATGGATAATGGTGGGTTTTGGAATTAGTGATTGTATGGAAAGATTTGGTGGTAGTAATTGTGGTGGTTGATGGATTCGAAATAGGGGTAAAGGGGTTGGTTGTGGTTGTTTGGGATGGATAT
>VEFU01000344.1 GCA_007679095.1 Paenibacillus bovis | reverse complement strand
TCTTAATCCCCTCAACAAAACCATTTCAGTAATTCTACACAAACCTCTTCACTATTTCCCTCTCCCAATTTTTCAATCTCTTTATTACATCACACATCTCTAAAATACCTTCCCTTTTAAATCTTATTAACACTTCTTCCACTTCATATTTCACCTTCTTAATTTCTCTCCTTCCAATTTCTTTACCCCTTCTAAACCATCCTCCAAACCCTTCTTTCACTTCATACCCCTTTTTTAATTCTTCCCACATACATACATATCTC
>VEFU01000343.1 GCA_007679095.1 Paenibacillus bovis | reverse complement strand
AAATTAGGATCATCCAATTGGCTCAAGCAACGGATAAAAGTGGCTCGTATTCACGAAAAGATTACAAATGCAAGGAAGGATATGTTAGACAAGATCTCCACACAAATTGTCAAAAACCACGACATTATTGGGATGGAGGACTTATCTACGAAAAATATGATGAAAAATAAAAAACTTGCCAAGGCCATTAGTGAAGTCTCATGGTCCAAATTTAGAACCATGTTGGAATATAAAGCAAGATGGTATGGAAAAGAAGTAGTGGC
>VEFU01000342.1 GCA_007679095.1 Paenibacillus bovis | reverse complement strand
AAATGATATAAATGTTATGCGAGAGTTAAGGGATTTAAGAGAAGGTGGGATAAGTGAATGGAAGGTGGATGGAATTTTTACTGGTGGAAAAGGGTTTGTTGAAATTGGTGAAGTTTTTGTAGAAGGAAAAGAAGGTATAGAGAATGGGAAGTGGTGAAGAGAGTTGATGGATGGTTTAAAGGATCGATTTATGAGTCTTGATGGAAAGGAAAGACGGTTGGAGGAAGGGTTTTTGTTAAAGAATGGAGAGGATGGTGAATAGTG
>VEFU01000341.1 GCA_007679095.1 Paenibacillus bovis | reverse complement strand
GGAAGAGGGGGTGGAGTAAGGGGGAGTGGAGTTAACGATTGTGGGAAGTGTTGAGAAGAAGTTGGATAAAGGATTGGAGGTAAAGGAAGCGATGGGTGGGGGGGAGGAGAGATAGGGGAATGTTGGGGGGATGTATATAGGGTTGGGTTAGTTGTTTGTTGTATTGTGATGTTTTGAGGTGGGGATGTTGCGAAGGGACAGTGTGGATGGTGGGTCTGGTGACGACCTTGAAGGTCCTTATGATCTTGGACACGTCTTTGTCCG
>VEFU01000340.1 GCA_007679095.1 Paenibacillus bovis | reverse complement strand
ATAAAGACGTTTGCCCATCGGGCAAATTGTATTTTGATTGCTCCGTTTTTGAGCCATATAATAGCTTTGTTAAATGGCGAACTTGCTCGGTCAATGCTTCAATCTGACGATTCGATTGTTTTAGTTGTTCTTCTAAAATTTTAATTAATTTATCATTTTGATCAGGGGAAGTTTGAACCATGCAATTTCACCGCCTTTCGTTCCTTTTAAGATAGCTATAGTATACGCTATGGAACGAAATATGAATAGTTAAAAAACACCTTTT
>VEFU01000033.1 GCA_007679095.1 Paenibacillus bovis | reverse complement strand
GGGTTCGCCCTTGTGAGAGTAGGACGTTGCCAGGCAAATGAAAGTCATCTTCTGAGGAAGGTGGCTTTTTTTGTGTTTTTTTAAGAGGAATAAAGAAAAGCAGTATTATAATAAAGCCCGAATTAATGGGAAAATTGAATTAAGGTATCTATTCAGAGGGAATAGTGCCCAAAAATAATAAAAAAGACAAGAGAGGTCACTATTGAGACTGATTAAATCCCAAATGAAAAGGAATATGAAAATTAGGTAACTATTCACTTCAAATAGATATCATGATTAAGAAAAATGTTAAATTACAGTCCTTATCAAGCTAAAACACAAAAACAAATAAAGCATGGTTCCCTCAAAAAAAGAAATATCCATCAGAAGCAAATCTAAGCGGTCTTATGATTCCCGAAAAGAGAGTAAACCCTTCAAGAAGGGAATCAAAGTCACAGTATGATTCCCATAAGGAGAGAATAAGCCCCAGGAAGGGAATCAAAGACACTGTATGATTCCCATAAGGAGAGAATAACCCCCAGGAAGGGAATCAAAGACACTGTATGATTCCCAAAAGAAGAAAAATCTCATCCGTAGGGAATCAAACCGATCATCTGCTTCCCCAAAATAGAAAAATCTCTCTAGAGGATAATCAAATCCCACATCTGATTCTATAAAACCCAAATATCCCTTCAAAAGGTAATCAGCTCCATCATCTGATTCCCCAAAAGAGAGAAATCCCTCAGAAAGGTAATCAGATTGATCATCTGATTACCAAAAAGAAAAAAATCTCTCCGAAAGGTAATCAGAATCCACATCTCATTCCCCAAAAACTAAAAATCTCACATAAAGGTAATCACTTTCAACCACTCTCTCTAAGTAAGTAAAATCATCATCCATCCAACAGCAATCCATTCCCCCACTTCCCCCAAGGGACAAGACATCATCCAACAGCAATCCATTCCCCCACTTCCCCCAAGGGACAAGACATCATCCAACAGCAATTCATTCTCCCATTCTCCCACTTCCCCCAAGAAACGAGCCGCACTCTCCAAGTACCCGAATCGCTTTGTCAGCTGTTTTGGTTGGAAACAAATGTATCCAATTTTCCATAGGTTCCAACCAACACCCTACACTCACATCCCAATGATTACCTCCCCCTCATAAAGGGTAAAGGAATATGGATGCTTTGCTTTATGGCGAGTCATTATGGTTATAATAATAAATAGACAATTTTATTGGAGGCTCATTCATGTTAGAGAACACCTTGGTGATGGTAGCAATTATTTTTATTATTAATGTCGTGTATGTTTCCTTTTTTACGATACGGATGATTTTGACGTTGAAAGGGTATCGATATTTTGCTGCGTTTATTAGTATGATTGAAATTGTGATTTATGTTGTGGGTCTTGGGCTTGTATTAGATAATCTGAACGAGATTCAGAACGTAATTGCTTATGCAGTTGGTTATGGCGTAGGTGTGTTAGTAGGAACGAAAATCGAGGAGAAGCTTGCTCTTGGGTATATTACCGTAAATGTGATTACGAAAGAATATGATAAAGACCTTCCTAAACAATTGCGTGCAGATGGTTATGGTGTTACAAGTTGGGCTGCAAGTGGGTTGGAAGGGGATCGTATGGCACTGCAAGTGTTAACTCCAAGGAAGATGGAGTTAAAACTATATCAACGAATTAAGGAGCTTGATCCGAAGTCTTTCATTATTGCCTATGAACCAAAAGCGATTTATGGAGGTTTCTGGGTGAAGGCTGTGAAGAAAGGTAAGTTGAATCGATGAAGAAAGAGTTTGAAGTGTTGGAAAATGAATCAATTAGCGATTGTTTGCAAAGAATGGAGAAGGAGGGATATCGACCAGTCAGAAGAATGGAGAAACCAATATTTAAAGAAGAAAAAGTAAATGGTGAAATAAAATATACACCAATTACCCAAAAAATCATTTTTCAGGGGATAAAGGATAGCTAAACACGAACATTAAAATTTAACGAAAACAAAATGTTCGATTTTTAGATTGTATTCTCTCGTATCTTTTGTTAAAATGAAGTTGTTACCTCGTATATCATGGGAATATGGCCCATAAGTTTCTACCCAATTGCCGTAAATAATTGGACTATGAGGAAAGTAGATTTTGGGAAGCATTTTTATGCTTATTTAAGTATGTATATTTTATCCCAGATATCCTGCTTTCTGATAAAGAAAGCTGGCTATCTGGGATTTTTTATTTTATTAGATGATGAGCGGAGGATGAAAATGAAGGCCGAAGTTGGAATCATTATGGGAAGTACTTCAGATTGGGAAACGATGAAAAATGCATGTGGAATATTGGATGAATTAGAAGTTTCATATGAAAAGAAAGTTGTCTCAGCACATCGAACACCAGATTTGATGTTTGAGTATGCAGAAACAGCGAAAGAGCGTGGATTGAAAGTAATTATTGCAGGCGCTGGCGGAGCTGCACACCTTCCTGGTATGGTAGCTGCTAAAACAACTCTTCCAGTAATCGGAGTACCAATTGAATCTAAATCATTAAAAGGCTTAGATTCATTACTATCCATCGTACAAATGCCTGGTGGAGTTCCTGTAGCAACTGTTGCAATTGGAAAAGCAGGGGCCGTAAATGCAGGATTGCTAGCTGCTCAAATATTAAGTACTCATCAGGAAGAAATTGCGGAACGCTTAGAAGCTAGAAGAACCGACATTAAGGAAAAAGTGTTAGAAAGCAGTGATCAACTTGTCTAATAACATGATAAAGCCCGGTCAAACAATCGGCATTATCGGCGGTGGTCAATTAGGGAGAATGATGACATTATCCGCAAAAGCTTCAGGGTTTAATGTCATTGTGCTAGAACCAACATCCAACTCTCCCGCTGGTCAAGTAGCTGATGAAGAAATCGTTGCATCCTATGATGACCATGAAGCATTAGCATTATTAGCCGAAAAAAGTGATGTCATTACATATGAATTTGAAAATATAGACTATGAAGCACTAAAAGCATTAGCTGAGAAAGCACATATTCCACAAGGAGCCGAGATTATTCGGATTACACAAGATCGGATAACTGAAAAAAATACATTACATGCTTCTGGAGTAAAGCTAGCTCCTTTTGAAATCATTCGCTCCGTAGATGAAATTGAAAAAGGGATAGAAAAACTTGATTACCCATGTGTATTGAAAACGAGCCGTGGGGGATACGATGGCAAAGGGCAACGAGTAATTAGAAGTCAGTCAGACATAGAAGAAGCAAGGAAACTTTTAGCAAATGGTCCTTGTGTTCTTGAATCTTGGTTAGAGTTTGAGAAGGAGATTTCCGTTATTGTAACCAGAAACGAAAATGGTGATATGGAATGTTTCCCTGTTGGTGAAAACATTCATCAGGATAATATTCTTCATCAAACAATTGTGCCTGCAAGAATATCCGAATCAATTGAATTGGCTGCCTATGAATTAGCAAAAAAGATTGCACTACATGTTCAACTAGTAGGAACATTAGCAGTTGAAATGTTCGTAACAAAAAATGGAGAAATATATGTGAATGAATTAGCTCCAAGACCACATAATTCGGGGCACTATTCCATTGAAGCTTGTGATTTTTCACAGTTTGACCAACATATACGAGCTGTGTGCAATTGGCCATTGAAAAAACCAACATTACTAAAGCCAGTAATAATGGTAAATATATTAGGACAACATGTAAATGAAATTATAAACCATATACCCTACGTTTCTGAATGGTCCATTCATTTATATGGAAAACAAGAAGCTAAATATCAAAGGAAAATGGGACATATTACCGTGTTAACAGATGATATAGAAGCAACTCTATTACAATTAAATGATCACCACATTTGGAACTAGAATCGGAGGAAATCTCACATGATAGAGCGCTATACACGACCAGAAATGGGTGCAATATGGACGGAAGAAAATCGTTATAAAGCATGGTTAGAAGTTGAAATTTTAGCTTGTGAAGCATGGGCGGAGCTAGGTGATATACCGAAAGATGATGTAGCAAAAATTAGAGAACGAGCAACATTTGATATTAATAGAATTCATGAAATTGAAGAAGAAACACGTCATGATGTTGTTGCTTTTACTAGAGCGGTCTCAGAATCACTAGGTGAAGAAAGAAAATGGGTCCATTATGGTCTTACTTCAACAGATGTTGTAGATACAGCTTTGTCCTATTTGTTAAAGCAAGCAAATGAGATTCTCTTACAAGATATTGAAAACTTCATCGCGATTCTTGGAGAGAAAGCGAAGCAACATAAATATACCGTCATGATGGGAAGAACACATGGTGTTCATGCAGAACCAACAACTTTCGGTTTGAAGCTCGGATTATGGTATGAAGAAATGAAACGTAATTTAGAACGATTTAAACAAGCAGCCGCTGGAGTAGAGTTTGGGAAATTATCAGGTGCAGTAGGAACGTATGCAAATATTAATCCATTTGTTGAACAGTATGTATGTGAAAAACTAGGGATACAACCAGCCCCAATTTCAACCCAAACTTTACAAAGAGATCGTCATGCGCATTATTTGGCGGCAATTTCCTTAATTGCTACCTCCATTGAGAAATTTGCAGTGGAAATTCGTGGTCTGCAAAAAAGTGAAACGCGTGAAGTAGAAGAGTTCTTTTCGAAGGGGCAAAAAGGATCTTCTGCCATGCCACATAAACGAAACCCAATTGGCTCAGAAAATATGACCGGTTTAGCAAGAGTTATCCGTGGATACATGATGACTGCCTATGAAAATGTTCCATTATGGCATGAAAGAGATATTTCTCATTCATCTGCAGAACGCATTATTTTGCCTGACGCAACGATTGCATTGAATTATATGTTAAATCGCTTTGCTAATATCGTGAAAAACTTAACTGTTTTCCCGGAGAATATGAAACGCAATATGGATAGAACACTAGGCCTTATCTATTCTCAGCGAGTACTGTTAGCGCTAATTGATAAAGGAATGGTTCGTGAAGAAGCATATGATACTGTTCAACCAAAAGCGATGGAAGCTTGGGAGAAACAGGTGCATTTTAGACAGTTGATTGAAGCTGATCCAACAATTCAAAGTAAGTTAACTGCAGAAGAAATAGCAGATTGTTTTGATTATAACTACCATCTGAAACATGTAGACACAATCTTTGAACGATTAGGACTTAACGATTAAAGCGGAATACTACAAAAGGGGGAATAGGATGGAGAAGCAAGGGGTGTTGTATGAAGGTAAGGCTAAAAGAGTGTATCGGACAAATGAATCAGGTGTTTTATGGATAGAATACAAGGATTCTGCCACTGCTTTTAACGGAAAAAAGAAGTCGGAAATAATCGGTAAGGGTATTTTGAACAACGAAATATCCACTCGTATTTTTTCACTCTTAAAGAGTAAAGAGATCGAAAGTCATTTTATCGAAAGAATCTCAAGCAATGAGCAATTAGTGAGAGAGGTTTCCATCATTCCGTTAGAAGTAGTGACAAGAAACATTGTTGCAGGTAGTTTTGCGGGAAGACTTGGCTTAGAAGAAGGAGCAGTACTCAATAAGCCCATAGTCGAATTCTATTATAAAAATGATGAACTGGGCGATCCGTTATTAACGGAAGATCATATAGAAGCTTTAGAGATTGCTAGTCTCGATGAAGTAGCACTACTTAAAGAGAAAGCTTTAAAAATCAATGAAGTACTTTCACAGCTATTTTTAGAAATCGGGATTCGGTTAGTAGATTTTAAACTAGAGTTTGGAAAAACTGCCTCTAATGAAATCATATTAGCGGATGAAATCTCTCCTGATACATGTCGTCTGTGGGACGTAAATACAAATCAGAAGTTAGATAAAGATGTTTTTCGTAAAGATTTAGGAGATTTAACACTTGTATATAAAGAAATATTAAACCGTCTAGGAGGAGAATTTTCACATGTATAAAGTAAAAGTATATGTAACATTAAGAGAGAGCGTATTAGATCCACAAGGGGCAGCAGTAAAAGGTGCACTTCATAGTATGGACTATTTAGATGTAACGGACGTACGTATCGGAAAATATATGGAACTAACAATTGAAAAAACAGAGCGTGATATAGATGAAGTTATTAATGAGGTATGTACTCGTCTTCTTGCAAATCCAGTGATTGAAGATTATCGATATGAGATTGAGGAGAGTGTTGCACAGTGAAGTTCGCCGTTATCGTTTTTCCAGGTTCTAACTGTGATTTAGACATGTTCCATGCAATCAATGATGAGCTTGGTCAAGAGGTAGAGTATGTAAGACATGATGCTGATAGCTTAGACGAATATGATGGAATTCTATTACCGGGTGGTTTTTCATACGGTGACTACTTACGCACTGGAGCAATTGCTCGTTTTTCCAATGTAATGCAAGAAGTAGTAAAAGCAGCAGAGGCTGGAAAACCTGTATTAGGTGTATGTAACGGATTTCAGATTTTACTAGAGTCTGGTCTACTACCAGGTGCGATGAGAAGGAATGAAAGTTTACAATTCATTTGTCGAACAGTGGAATTAAAGGTTGAAAATAACAAGACAATGTTCACTTCTGAATTTAATGACGATGATGTGATTCGGATTCCAATTGCACATGGAGAAGGAAATTATTACTGTGATGATGAAACACTTCAACGTTTAGAGGCGAACAATCAAATTGTTTTCACATACACAGACAATCCTAATGGAAGTGTTGCGAATATCGCTGGTATTACGAATGAAAAAGGTAATGTGCTTGGCATGATGCCACATCCGGAAAGAGCAGTTGATAGTCTATTAGGAAGTGCAGACGGTCTAAAATTATTTCAATCGATCGTGAAAAACTGGAGGGAATCACATGTCGTTAATGCTTGAACCAAATCCATCCCAAATTAAAGAAGAACAGGTTTATCGTCAAATGGGAGTTACAGATGAAGAATTTGCAATGATAGAAAATATATTAGGCAGGCTACCAAACTATACAGAGCTTGGTCTATTCTCTGTTATGTGGTCAGAGCACTGTAGTTATAAAAACTCTAAGCCAGTGTTGAAGAAATTCCCTACATCTGGTGAAAGAGTTCTACAAGGTCCTGGTGAAGGTGCAGGAATAGTAGATATCGGTGATAATCAGGCAGTTGTTTTTAAAATAGAAAGCCATAACCACCCTTCAGCAATTGAGCCATATCAAGGAGCAGCTACTGGTGTTGGTGGAATTATTCGCGATGTGTTTTCCATGGGGGCACGTCCGATTGCAATGCTTAACTCGTTACGTTTCGGAGAATTAGAGACTCCGAGAGTGAAATATTTATTTAAAGAAGTTGTTGCTGGAATCGCAGGCTATGGAAATTGTATTGGAATTCCTACAGTTGGTGGCGAGATACAATTTGATCCATGCTATGATGGTAACCCTTTAGTAAATGCAATGTGTGTTGGATTAATTAACCACGAAGATATTCAAAAAGGTCAGGCCAAAGGTATCGGCAATACAGTTATGTATGTTGGTGCTAAAACAGGTAGAGATGGTATACACGGAGCAACGTTTGCTTCAGAAGAATTAAGTGAGACATCAGATGAAAACCGTCCAGCTGTTCAAGTAGGAGATCCATTTATGGAAAAACTTCTACTAGAAGCATGTTTAGAACTTGTGAAATCAGATGCTTTAGTAGGTATTCAAGATATGGGTGCTGCCGGTCTTGTTAGCTCTTCTTCCGAGATGGCAAGTAAAGCAGGTTCAGGTATTGAAATGATTCTGGATGATATTCCGCAACGTGAAACAGGAATGACACCTTACGAAATGATGCTATCTGAATCACAAGAAAGAATGTTGATTGTTGTGAAAAAAGGTAGAGAACAAGAGATTATCGATCTTTTCTCCAAATATGGTCTCGAAGCAGTTGCAGTTGGAAAAGTAACAGATGATAAGAAATTACGCTTAATCCATCGTGGAGAAGTTGTTGCAGAGGTTCCTACAGATGCACTTGCAGAGGATGCTCCTGTTTATTATAAACCTTCTTCTGAACCAGCATATTTCCGTGAGTTTCAAGCGATGGAAACAGAGATTCCTAATGTAGAAGATTACAAGGAAACATTGTTGAAGTTATTAGCACAGCCTACGATCGCTAGCAAGGAATGGGTTTATAACCAATATGATTATCAAGTTCGTACAAATACAGTGGTTACACCTGGTTCTGACGCGGCAGTTGTAAGAATTCGTGGAACAAGAAAAGCATTAGCTATGACAACGGATTGTAACTCTCGTTATATATACTTAGATCCAGAAACAGGTGGGAAAATTGCAGTTGCTGAAGCAGCTCGTAATGTCGTTTGTTCTGGAGCAGAGCCGATAGCAATTACAGATGGACTTAATTTTGGTAGCCCAGAAAACCCAGAGATTTTTTGGCAAATCGAAAAGGCTGCAGATGGAATTAGTGCAGCTTGTCTCGCACTAAACAGTCCAGTTATTGGTGGAAATGTCTCCCTTTATAATGAAACAAAAGGGGAAGCAATCTATCCTACACCTATTATTGGTATGGTTGGATTAGTAGAAGATCTTGATCATATTACAACACAAAGCTTCAAAAATGTTGGTGATTTAATATATATCATTGGGGAAACAAAACCAGAATTTGGTGGTAGTGAGCTTCAAAAATTACAAAATGGCAAAATTACTGGTAAGTCTCCTGCAATTGATTTAGAAGTAGAAGCTGTAAGACAGAAACAATTATTATCCGCTATTAAATCGGGCCTTGTTTCATCTGCACATGATATTGCAGAAGGTGGAACAGCAATCGCATTAGCAGAATCACTATTTAATACTGCTGGTTTAGGGGCAGAAATAACACTAGAAGGTGAACCTACTGTAGCACTATTTAGTGAAACACAATCTCGTTTTATTGTTTCAATCAAAGCAGAAAACAAAGAGCAATTTGAGGCACTTGTGGAAGATGCATACTTCATTGGAAAAGTAACGAACAGTGAAAAGTTAACAATCAAAGATACTAATAGCAATCTATTAATTGATGCACCAATAAATGAATGTGAGAAAGTTTGGAAGGGAGCCATCCCATGCTTGCTGAAATAAGAGGTTTAAATGAAGAATGTGGCGTGTTTGGGATTTGGGGTCATCCCGAGGCAGCACAAATCACCTATTATGGACTTCATAGTCTACAACATCGTGGCCAAGAAGGGGCAGGAATTGTTGTATCTGACGGTGAAAGACTTCAAGCTCAAAAAGGTGAGGGGTTAGTGACAGAAGTTTTTACAGAGGAAATGATTTCAAAACTTCATGGTCAGTCTGCTATCGGTCATGTTCGCTACGCAACAGCGGGTGGAGGCGGAATAGTTAATGTTCAGCCTCTCCTCTTTAACTCACAAAATGGTAGTTTAGCACTTGCTCACAATGGCAATATCGTTAACGCCAATGCGTTGAAACATCAATTGGAAGCACAAGGTAGTATTTTTCAAACGAGTTCAGATACAGAAGTGTTGGCTCATTTAATAAAAAGAAGTGGCTTCCTTACATTAAAGGACCAATTAAAAAATGCACTTACGATGCTAAAAGGTGCATATGCCTTTTTATTAATGACAGAAAATGAATTACTGATTGCATTAGATCCGAATGGTCTACGTCCTTTATCAATCGGAAAAATTGGAGATTCTTACTGTGTAGCATCTGAAACATGTGCATTTGATATTATCGGTGCAGAGTTTGTTCGCGATGTTTTGCCAGGTGAATTAATCATTATTAATGATGATGGGTTACACTCTGAATTTTTCTCGTATTCCACTTCGAATGCTATTTGTACGATGGAGTATGTGTATTTTTCTCGTCCTGATAGTGATATACAGGGAATTAATGTCCATTCTGCGAGAAAAAATCTCGGCCGTGTACTAGCTCGTGAAGCTAATATAGAAGCAGATGTTGTAACAGGGGTACCAGATTCCAGTATTTCCTCAGCTATCGGTTTCGCAGAAGAGGCAGGATTACCATATGAAATGGGTCTTATCAAAAATCGTTATGTAGGGCGTACATTTATAAAACCTTCACAAGAGCTACGAGAACGCGGAGTGAAGATGAAGCTTTCACCAGTTCGCAAAGTCGTAGAAGGTAAACGTGTCATTATGGTGGATGATTCTATCGTTCGTGGTACGACTTCCAAGCGGATTGTCACGATGTTAAAAGAAGCTGGTGCGAAAGAAGTTCACGTTTGTATCAGTTCTCCACCAATGAAAAGTCCGTGTTTTTATGGAATTGATACGTCTACACATGAAGAACTCATTGCGTCTCAACATAGTGTAGAGGAAATTTGTAAAATCATTGGTGCGGACTCGTTAACTTTTCTTAGTGTTGAAGGTACATTAGATGCAATCGGCAGACAAGGATACGGGAAAAACTGCGGTCAATGTATGGCGTGCTTCACAGGTGAATACCCAACGGAAATATTCTCAGATACATTATTACCACATGAGAAGGAATTAAGCAGATAAGAACGGTGAGAATCCATTCAATGATTGAATGACAATCATTTTACGGATCTCCACTCTCTACCTATGGAAATAATTCCTATTATAAAAACGCAAAAATGACAGGTATCTTTCGAAAGGAGATATATGGAAATGGCGAACGCATATGAACGTGCTGGAGTTAATATCGAGGCTGGTTATGAAGCGGTCGAAAAAATAAAAAAGCATACGAATCGGACATTACGTCCAGGAGTATTAGGGCAACTTGGTAGCTTTGGTGGAATTTTTGACTTAACAGCTCTCAACTTGAAAGAACCAGTACTAGTTTCGGGCACAGATGGTGTTGGTACTAAGCTGAAGCTCGCCTTTATGACAGATCGCCATGACACAATTGGCGTAGACTGTGTAGCAATGTGTGTCAATGATATAGTTGTTCAAGGAGCAGAACCTTTATATTTCCTTGATTATGTTGCACTTGGGAAAGCAGTACCGACAAAAATTGAACAAATAGTGAGTGGCATTGCAGATGGCTGCGAACAAGCTGGTTGTGCCTTAATTGGTGGCGAAACAGCAGAAATGCCCGGCTTATATGATATAGATGAGTATGATTTAGCAGGATTCTCCGTTGGAGCTTGTGAGAAATCACAATTAATTACTGGTGATACTATTCAAGCTGGTGATGTGTTAATCGGGCTAGCTTCGAGCGGAATTCATAGTAACGGATATTCTCTAGTTCGAAAAATTTTCTTAGAAGAACAAGGTTTTGATTTGGATATAGAATTACCAGAACTATCAAGAAAACTTGGTGATGAACTTCTAGAGCCGACAAGGATTTATGTGAAATCTATTTTAGCAGCATTAAGGACATTTGAAATTAAAGGGATGTCACATATTACCGGAGGCGGTTTTATTGAAAATATACCAAGAATGCTTCCTGAAGGTTTAGGTGCAAAAATTAATCAAGGCTCGTGGCAAATTTTACCTATATTCCATGCTTTAGAGAAATATGGAAATCTGAATCGCCATGAGATGTTTAATATCTTTAATATGGGTATCGGTTTTGTCGTTGCTGTAAATGCTAGCGATGCGGATGAAATTGTTCAATTCTTTGAAGCTCAAGGTGAAAAAGCATATATGATTGGTTCTGTCACTAACAGAGATGGTGTTGTGTTTGAAGAACAGGCGGAGGGAAGGTAAGTGAAAAAGATTGCCATATTTGCCTCCGGAACAGGGAGTAATTTTCAAGCATTAATCGATGCAGTAAAGGCTGGCTCGCTAAATGTAGAGGTAAAACTACTAGTTTGTGATAAGCCAGGTGCAGCTGTCATCGAGAAGGCAGAACGTGCATCTGTACCTACATTTGTATTTAATCCAAAACAATATGCTAGTAAAATAGAGTTTGAAACAATTATTATGAACAAACTTCAAGAACTTGAAGTAGATTATGTTATTCTTGCAGGATACATGAGATTAATAGGATCAACTTTACTTACAGTATTTCAAAATCGAATTATTAATATTCATCCATCTTTATTACCAGCTTTTCCAGGAAAAGATGCTATTGGTCAGGCATATAGAGCAGGAGTAAAAGAAGTTGGGGTAACGATTCATTATGTAGATGCAGGAATGGATACCGGTCCTATTATTGCACAAAGAGCAATACAGTTATCAGATAATGATAGTATGGAAGACGTGGAAAACAAAATTCATGCCATCGAGCATATTTTTTATCCCGAAACTTTAGAATCTTTGTTTAATAAATAATTCGTCGTAGGAGGGGAACAGCGTGAAAAGAGCGTTAATAAGTGTTTCTGATAAAACTGGTGTAGTAGATTTTGCGAAAGAATTAGTTACCCTTGGATTTGAAATTTTATCAACAGGTGGTACAAAGAAAGCATTAGAAGAAAATAATGTTCCTGTTATTGGCGTAGATGAAATTACAGGTTTTCCTGAAATATTGGAAGGTCGTGTAAAAACATTACATCCGAACATTCATGGTGGTCTTTTAGCTAAACGTGATGATGCAAGTCATTTAGAGCAATTACAACAACAAGGTATTCAACCAATTGATCTTGTATGTGTTAATTTGTACCCGTTCCAGCAAACAATTGCGAAACCAGATGTAACACCTGAAGATGCAATCGAGAATATAGATATTGGTGGCCCATCTATGCTACGTGCTGCAGCAAAAAATCACGATTATCTTACAGTAGTTGTCGATGCAGTGGATTATGCAGGTGTACTTTCGGAACTTCGCGAAAATGGTGAGGTATCAAAGGAAACGAAACGCAAACTTGCTGCAAAAGTCTTCCGTCATACTGCAGCGTATGATGCACAAATTGCGGAATACATGACAGAATTAGTTGGCGAACAACAGCCAGAACGTGTGACATTTACATATGAGTTAAAACAAAACTTACGCTATGGAGAGAATCCGCATCAGCAAGCAGCTTTCTATAAGCGTCCACTTGGATCTGAGTTTTCAATTGCCTATGCAACACAATTGCATGGTAAAGAACTTTCTTACAACAACATCCATGATGCGGATGCTGCATTACAAATTGTGAAAGATTTTGATGAACCTGCTGCTGTAGCGGTTAAACATATGAACCCATGTGGAGTTGGAATTGGTGCAAATGCCAATGAAGCATTCCAAAAGGCATATGAGGCAGACTCCACTTCCATTTTTGGGGGAATCGTTGCATTCAATCGTGAAGTAGATGCAGATACAGCTCGTCAACTTCATGAAATTTTCTTAGAAATTGTTATAGCACCATCATTTACTGAGGAAGCATTATCAATCTTAACTGCCAAGAAGAATTTGAGATTATTAACAATTGATTTTGAAAAAGAAAATAAGCAAGAAAAGGTATTAACATCTGTTGAAGGTGGCTTATTGCTACAAGATCAAGATTCATATACTTTCGAAGATGCGGAGATTACTGTTCCAACAAAACGTCAACCAACTGAAGAAGAACTTGCTGCATTAAAATTAGGTTGGAAAGTTGTAAAACACGTGAAATCAAATGCGATCGTAGTCGCTGGAAATGATATGACACTTGGTGTTGGCGCTGGGCAAATGAATCGCGTTGGCGCTGCAAAAATTGCACTAGAACAAGCTGGAGAGCGTGCAAAAGGTGCTGTACTAGCTTCCGATGCTTTCTTCCCAATGGGAGATACAGTAGAAGCTGCCGCTAAAGCTGGCATTACGGCTATCATCCAACCAGGTGGCTCCATACGTGATGAAGAATCGATCAAAGCATGTGACGAAAACGGAATCGCAATGGTATTCACCGGAATTCGCCACTTTAAACATTAAGGAAGAAAAGCGGAAGGCGCCGTAGTTAGCCAACAAAAGCGGAGGTGAATGTATTGAAAGTACTTATCGTAGGTAGTGGCGGCAGGGAGCATGCTCTATGTAAAAAAGTAAAAGAGAGTAAGCTTGTAACATCTGTTTACTGTGCTCCTGGAAATGCGGGGATTGCGGAAGATGCTGTGATTGTACCAATCGTAGAGACGGACTTTTCGAACTTAATTCATTTTGCCAAGCAAGAAAAGATTGACTTAACGATTGTCGGCCCTGAAGTTCCCCTTGCTGCTGGAATTGTTGACGAGTTTGAAGCTGTTGATTTAAAGGTGTTTGGTCCAAGAAAAAATGCAGCTATTATAGAAGGAAGTAAATCATTCGCAAAGGAATTAATGAAGAAATACAATATTCCAACTGCTGATTATGAAACATTCCAATCATATGAAGAAGCGAAGGCATATTTAGAAGAAAAAGGTGCACCGATTGTAATCAAAGCAGATGGTCTTGCTGCTGGTAAAGGTGTAGTTGTTGCAATGACAATGGAGGAAGCTGATGCAGCTTTAAAAGATATGCTCTTAGATGCCAAATTTGGTAAATCCTCTGCTAGTGTCGTTATTGAGGAGTTTTTGGAAGGCGAAGAATATTCACTAATGGCTTTTGTTCATGGTGAAAATGTATATCCAATGGTCATTGCCCAAGACCATAAACGCGCATTTGATGGTGATACAGGTCCAAATACAGGTGGTATGGGAGCATACACTCCGGTACCACATATACCTGAGGCAGAAGTAGAGCGAGCAGTACAGGAGATTTTACTACCTACTGCTAACGCAATGATACAAGAGGATCGTCCTTTCACAGGGATTTTGTATGCTGGATTAATTCAAACAGAGCAAGGTCCAAAAGTGATTGAATTTAATGCACGTTTTGGTGATCCGGAAACTCAAGTTGTTTTAGCAAGACTTGAAAGTGACCTAGTTCAGCTCGTGTTGGATCTTCTGGAAGGGAATACGCCTAACATTAAATGGTCTAACGATGCTGTTGTCGGTGTTGTACTTGCTGCAAAAGGCTATCCAGGGGACTATGAAAAAGGGGTGGCAATTCCAAACTTCGAATCAAGTGATCCAAACGTTTCCCTATTTCATGCAGGGACAACTCGCCCAAATGCAGAAGGTCCTTACTTATCTAATGGTGGACGCTTATTACTGACAGCAGCGAAGGCAGAAACAATTGCGGCTGCCATGGAAAAAGTTTATTCGGAGATGAAACAACTAGATCATCCAGAGTTCTTCTATAGAAATGATATTGCAAAAAAAGCACTATAACGACATGTATCGACGAAAGGGGTCAGGCTTAGATAAGTCTGACCCCTTTATTTTATTGGGATGGATACGTTTTCACAAATTGTTAATAATTCACTGTAAAACTTTACTGCGTTAAATTTTTTGATATGTTAAAATAATATTATCCAATGTTATATTCCCAGGAGGAATGTATATGTTAGAACAAAAATATAGATGGAAAAATAAAGAAATAAGAGAACAGGTTAGTATTATAAATGGGATAATAGCACCTACGATAATATTAAAAAATGCACGCTTTTTACACACTATGTTGCGTAAATGGATAACAGCTCATATATGGATACATCAAGATCGGATCATTTATGTTGGTAAAGAGTTGCCGGAGAAGACTAAAAATAGTGAGATTATCGATTGCTCCGGATTTACACTTGTCCCCGGGTATATCGAACCTCACGTACATCCGTTTCAATTATATAATCCACAATCATTTGCTCGTTATGCTGCTCAAACAGGTACAACAACATTAATAAATGATAACTTAGTATTGTTTTTAAAACTACAAAAAAAGAAAGCGTTTTCTATAATAAATGAACTTAATCAGTCTCCAGTTACGATGTACTGGTGGAGTCGATACGATTCACAGACAGAATTAAAAGGCGAAGAAGTCATTTTTACGAATGAAGATATCAAATCGTGGTTAGAAAATGATCAAGTTGTACAAGGTGGGGAGCTTACTGGTTGGCCGAAGCTACAAGATGGTGATGATTTAATGCTTCATTGGATTCAGGAGACGAAGCGACTTGGCAAAAAGGTAGAAGGTCATTTACCTGGCGCTTCTGAGCGTACATTAGCGAGAATGAAGTTATTTGGTGTAGATAGTGATCACGAAGCGATGACTGGAGAAGAAGTCTATAACAGATTAATACATGGATATACTGTTTCATTAAGACATTCTTCTATTCGTCCTGATTTACCGAAACTATTACAAGAAATGCAGGAGTTAAATATTGATCAGTATGATTCACTTATGTATACAACGGACGGTTCTACACCAGGCTTTTATCAAGATGGGGTCATGGATAAGTTGATTCGCATTGCAATTGATAACGGAGTTCCCGTAATAGACGCGTATAGAATGGCTACTCACAATATTGCTAGTCATTACAACTTGCTACATCACCATGGGATGATCGCAACAGGTAGGATAGCAAATATTAATATTCTTTCTAATGAACTAGATCCTACTCCGATTTCCGTACTGGCAAAAGGGCAATGGGTGA
The DNA here is from genome assembly GCA_007679095.1 of Paenibacillus bovis. Taxonomy (GTDB): domain Bacteria; phylum Bacillota; class Bacilli; order Bacillales; family Bacillaceae_C; genus Lederbergia; species Lederbergia graminis. Next base: position 33,444 of record VEFU01000033.1, on the reverse strand, counting down.
AAAAAGATGGTATTGAGCTGGAGATACATGATGAAGTAAATTGGAGTGAATTTGGATTACAACCTTTGCAACTAGATTGGGATATTGAACAATCAGATATGCAATTCTCTATGCCGTTTGGAATTGAAATGGTTAATGCTGTTATCACAAAGCCATATTCTATCAAAATTGACTTAGGATTAGAGACTCTTCCTGCGGAAAGTGAAGAAAATTTCTTTATGTTACTAGACGTAAAAGGAAAATGGCGGATCAACACATTATTAAAAGGTTTTGCTAATGGTGTTAGTGGATTTGCATCTTCTTTTTCAAATACAGGCGATATTATTTTAATTGGTAAGAGCAAACCTGACATGATGGCAGCATTTAATCGTATGAAGGAAATCGGTGGCGGGATTGTGTTAGTGGAGAATGGAAAAGTCATTCATGAAATTCCGTTACCTTTAGCAGGGATTATGTCTGATCGGAAAATGGAAGATCTAATGGTAGAGGAACAACGATTAAAAGATTTACTAGTAGAAAGAGGATATTCTTTTGGCGATCCTATCTATTCTCTACTCTTTTTTACAGCCACTCATCTCCCATATATTCGCATTACACAACAAGGAATGTACGATGTTATGAATAAAACAGTACTTTTTCCGACGTTAATGCGTTAAAATGATAGAGTGGTACTCTAAAGAATAGTCTAGGAGATGGTAATTTGTTGAAAAAGAAGATACCGCTCATGTTCATTTTGTTACTATTGTTCGTTTTGGCTGCATGTAATGCTTCTGAAGAAGGCGAAAAAGACAATGGGTCTAACCAGAATCCTGTTCCAGAGGAGAAAGATAACGAGGATGAGGAGTTAGTAGAAACAGATCCATATCAATTTCCATTAACAGGTATTGGTATGCAGGATGAATCGACACAAAGAGCAGTCTCTGCAATGATCAGTAATCAGCCACCAGCACGGCCACAAACGGGCTTGTCCAAAGCAGATGTTGTATATGAAATTCTTGCAGAAGGATCAATTACTAGATTTTTAGCGATTTTTCAAAGTGAACTTCCTGAGAATATCGGACCAATTCGTAGTGCTCGTGACTATTTTATTGATATCTCTCAAGGCTATGATAGTGTATATATTGCCCATGGTTATAGTCCGGAAGCGAAAAAAATGTTGAATTCAGGTAAGTATGATCATTTAAATGGGATACGCTATGATGGCAGCTTATTCAAGCGAGCTTCATTCCGAAATGCCCCACATAATTCTTATATAACGTTCCAAAACATAGAAAAAGGGGCAGATGATGAAGGATTTAGTTTATCTGGTGCTCCAAAACCAATGGCGTTTCTTTCAGAGGATGATGTAGCAAACCTCACAGGGGAAAACGGTGCAGAATTGACAATCAAGTATAGCTCTAATAATAATCAATTAAACGCAGAGTATAAGTTTAATGCTCAAACAGGAAAGTATGAGCGTTACTCTGGTGGTGTAAAAACAGCAGAACTAGATTCCAATATACCTGTATTAATTGATAATATAATCGTAGTAGAAACGACACATCGAATTATTGACTCTAAAGGTAGACGAGATATAGATTTATCTTCTGGTGGTAAAGCGCTGCTATTCCAAAAAGGTAAGGTCAAGGAAGTAGAGTGGAAGAATGAAAGTGGTCGTCTCGTTCCTTATGAAGGTGGTCAACCTGCAAAACTAGTACCAGGAAAGACTTGGTTCAATGTCGTTCCAGATATGAATATCGTTTCGTATCAATGATAGCTTTGTTTGAATAAAGGAGATATAGATATGCAAATTGAGAAACTAAGAGGTAGAGAGCTTGATCAGTTATTTGCAGCAATTTTGTCTTTGAAGGATATCGAGGAATGTTACCGTTTCTTTGATGATCTTTGTACGATTAATGAAATCCAGTCGTTATCTCAACGCTTAGAAGTTGCAAGGATGTTAAAAGAAGGGAAAACATATCATAAAATCGAGACAGAAACTGGTGCAAGTACAGCAACCATTTCTCGCGTAAAACGTTGCCTCAATTTTGGTAACGATACGTACGAAATGGTGCTAGATAGAATTAAAGAAAAATGATGATGAACCTAGTATGAATTCAACACCTAAATGGTGAAGATTCATACTAGGTTTTACTTTTTTAAATACATAAAAGTATAACCATATGTTTTTTTTAAGGTTGATTGGAGCGGAAGGTGGCGAGACTCCTGCGGAATGTGCCGCCGTTAGTAGCATGAGATAGACAGGAGCCTAACGCTTTTCCATGCCTGCGGAAAGCAATCCACCTGTAGCGTAAATCAATCATCAACATGAAAATAACTTTTCTTCTATTTCACTCGGAGTGTATGGCCCAAAATGTTATAATATAATTTGGTATAAGGATTGGAGGATTGGGAGATTTATGTACGATATAAAAGAATGGCGTCATGCATTTAAACTTGATCCGGATAAGGACATATCTGACACAGAGCTTGAACAAATTTGTGAATCAGGGACGGACGCTATTATTGTCGGTGGAACAGACAATGTTACACTTGATAAAGTTCTTAACTTAATGTCTAGAATTAGAAGATATACAGTTCCATGCGTATTAGAAGTGAGCAATCTGGAATCTATTACACCTGGATTTGATTTATACTTCATTCCCTCCGTACTAAATAGTCGTGATTTAAAATATCATTCTGGACTTCATCATCAAGCGGTGAAAGCTTATGGAGAGATTATGGATTGGAATGAAATTATCATAGAAGGTTATTGTATATTAAATGAACATTGCAAAGTAGCAGAGCGAACAAATGCTAATACTAATTTGGATGATGATGATGTCATTGCTTATGCACTTATGGCGGAAAAAATGTTTAAGATGCCAATTTTCTATATGGAATATAGTGGCACATACGGAAATCCACAGCTTGTCGGTCAAGTGAAAAACACGCTTTCCAACACAACGTTATTTTACGGTGGCGGTATAAGCAATGTCGATCAAGCAAAAGAGATGAGCGAACACGCAGATGTTATTATTGTAGGAAATGCTCTATACGAAGATTTCAAAGAAGCGTTAAAAACAGTTAACATATTCAAGTGACAGCAAAATAATTATAATGTACAATGGAACAAATGTTCTTACTAGGTGGTGTGAGTAGAAAATGCAATTTTTATCAAATCGTCTGCTTGAGGGATTAAACCCCGAGCAGAAAGAGGCTGTCAAGACAACAGATGGTCCATTATTAATTATGGCTGGTGCGGGAAGTGGAAAGACTCGAGTATTAACGCATCGAGTCGCCTATTTAATGGTGGAGAAGGGAATAAACCCTTACAATATTTTAGCGATTACGTTTACAAATAAAGCTGCTCGCGAAATGAAAGATCGGATTGGGAAAATCATGGGGGGAGCAGCGGAAGAAGTATGGATATCCACATTTCACTCCATGTGTGTACGAATATTAAGACGAGATATTGATCGACTAGGCTATAATCGCAATTTTACGATTCTCGATTCTGCAGATCAGTTATCTGTCATTAAAAATATTTTAAAAGACCGTAACATTGATCCGAAAAAGTTTGAACCACGCGCTATATTAAATTCGATTAGTAGTGCAAAAAACGAATTAGTTACACCGGAAGAATATGAAAAAACAGCAGCAGGATTTTATGCGCAAACAATTAGCGATGTATATAAAGAGTATCAACGTAGGTTGAGAAGAAATAGTTCGCTCGATTTCGATGATTTAATTATGGTGACAATCCAATTATTTCATCGTGTTCCAGATGTGTTGGAATTTTATCAACGTAAGTTTCAATATATACATGTTGACGAGTATCAAGATACGAACAGAGCTCAATACACTTTAGTAAAATTACTAGCGGAGCGTTTACGAAACCTATGTGTTGTCGGTGATTCCGACCAATCTATTTATCGTTGGCGTGGAGCGGATATTACGAATATCCTTTCTTTTGAAAAAGACTATCCAAGTGCAAAAGTGATTTTACTAGAACAAAATTATCGTTCGACGAAGCGGATTTTGGAGGCTGCAAACGAAGTAATTAAAAATAACTTTAATCGTAAGCCGAAAAATCTTTGGACTGATAATCAAGATGGACCAAAAATTATGTATTACCGTGCTGACGGTGAACAGTCTGAAGCGCAATTTGTCGCTGGGAAAATAAAAGAGATCACTGCTAAGGGAGATCATAAACTGTCTGATATTGCCATTCTTTATCGAACAAATGCACAGTCCCGTGTAATGGAGGAAGTATTACTTAAATCGAATATCGAGTACAATATCGTGGGCGGAACAAAGTTCTATGATCGTAAAGAGATTAAAGACTTGCTTGCATATTTACGTCTAATAGCGAATCCGGATGACGATATTAGTTTACAACGGGTTATTAATGTTCCGAAACGAGGAATAGGAGCAACTTCATTCGATAAAATTGCTAATTATGCACAAGCAAATGATTTATCGCTTTATCAAGCGCTAAGTGAGATTGATTTTATTGGCTTATCAGGGAGAATTGCAAATGCAGCAGCAGAATTCTACGGCCTCATCCGTAATTACACACAAATGCAAGAGTATCTGTCTGTAACAGAGCTTGTAGAGGAAGTAATTGAGAAATCTGGTTATCGAGATATGTTAATTGCAGAGAAATCACTAGAAGCTGAGAGTCGACTCGAGAATATTGATGAGTTTTTATCTGTAACAAAGAGCTTTGAAGATGGTAGTGAGGATAAAAGTTTAATTGCTTTTCTAACAGACTTAGCATTAGTTGCAGATATTGATAAATTAGATGAAGATGGTACTCCTGGTGATGCGATTACTCTAATGACTCTGCACTCTGCAAAAGGTCTAGAATTTCCAGTAGTCTTTTTAATTGGAATGGAAGAAGGAGTTTTCCCACATAGCCGTTCCTTAATGGAAGAGGAAGAAATGGAAGAAGAGCGTAGGTTAGCTTACGTAGGAATTACTCGAGCAGAACAACAACTGTATTTGACGAATGCTCAGATGAGGACATTATTTGGTAGAACAAATATGAATCCTGTATCGCGTTTTATTGCAGAAATTCCTGAAGAATTAATCGAAAACATAAATGAAATGCAAAAAGCAAATAGAGCGAACACTGTGAGATCGACTATGACAAGTGGCGGTCTTAGACAGAAACCTGTTTCACGTCCAGCTTCTAATGGTGCAGCAGACATCGGCTGGAAAGTTGGCGATAAAGCGGAACATAAGAAATGGGGTATTGGAACAGTTGTTAGTGTGAAAGGAACGAGTGATAGTATAGAACTCGATATTGCCTTCCCTAGCCCAACAGGCATAAAACGCCTATTAGCACAATTTGCTCCAATTACAAAGGTTTAATAAGGAAAGAGGTGCTCATATGGATGAAAAATCACTAGAAAAACGAGTACAACAGTTACACGAATTATTAAATAAATATAATTATGAGTATTATGTGTTAGATAATCCATCCGTACCAGATGCAGAATATGACAAACTATTAAACGAACTAATTGAAATAGAAAAGCAACATCCTGAATGGGTGACACCTACTTCTCCAACGCAAAGAATAGGAGCTGAACCACTCCCTACATTCCAAAAAGTTCGTCATCAAACACAAATGATGAGTCTCGCAAATGCCTTCTCTGAAGAAGACTTACGTGATTTTGATCGAAGAATTCAACAAGCAATAGGCGATAATTATTCCTATATGTGTGAATTGAAAATCGATGGACTTGCAGTGTCTTTACGCTATGTAGACGGCATATTTAGCCAAGGCTCTACTCGTGGAGACGGAACAGTAGGAGAGGATATTACAGCAAATCTAAGAACAATTAGGTCGATTCCCCTTAAACTAAAAGAACCATATACTCTTGAAGTTCGAGGGGAAGCATTCATGCCTAAAAAGTCATTTGAAGCTTTAAATAAAGAAAGAGCAGAAAATGGCGAGGTATTATTTGCAAATCCAAGAAATGCTGCTGCTGGATCACTGCGTCAGCTAGATCCAAGGATAGCAGCATCTCGTAATTTGGATGTGTTTTTGTACGGTATTGGTGATGTAGGTACTACAGGTGTTACGACTCATAGTTCAGGCTTAGAGTTGTTAGAAACGCTGGGACTAAAAGTTAATAAAGAGCGTCGTGTTTGTAAGAGCATAGAGGATGTACTCGAATACATTGAAGAGTGGACAGAGAAACGGAGTCAACTTGATTACGACATTGATGGAATTGTGATAAAAGTAGATTCCTATGCACAGCAAGAAGAATTAGGTAGCACGGCAAAATCACCACGCTGGGCAATTGCTTATAAATTTCCAGCTGAAGAAGTAGCAACAAAGCTAATAGATATTGAACTTAGTGTTGGAAGAACGGGTGTAGTTACTCCAACGGCTATATTAGAGCCAGTACAAGTTGCAGGTACCACTGTGCAAAGAGCATCACTCCATAATGAGGATTTAATACGAGAAAAAGATATTATGCTCGGTGACTTTGTCATTGTGAAAAAAGCCGGTGATATCATTCCGGAAGTAGTGAACGTACTCGTAGAACGACGTACTGGCGATGAAGTTGCTTTCCAAATGCCTACTCATTGTCCGGAATGTGAGAGTGAGTTAGTTCGTATCGAGGGCGAGGTAGCATTGCGTTGTATAAATCCAACATGCCCTGCACAAATTCGGGAAGGTCTCATCCACTTTGTATCCAGAACAGCGATGAATATTGAAGGTTTAGGCGAAAAAGTCATCTCACAACTATTTGCAGCTGAGCTTATTAGAGATCCAGCAGATTTATATTTCTTAACGAAAGAACAATTGTTAAACTTAGAAAGAATGGGAGAGAAATCAGTCTCTAATTTACTTGAATCGATTGCAGCTTCCAAACAAAATTCTTTGGAAAAACTCCTTTTTGGTCTAGGAATTCGACATGTCGGGGTAAAAGCAGCGAAAACCCTTGCTGAGCACTTTGAGACAATGGATAAACTGAAAGCTGCAACGAAAGAGGAATTAGTTGCTATCGAAGAAATTGGCGATAAAATGGCGGATGCAATTGTAACTTTTTTTGAAAGTGAAGATCTCCAAGCGTTAATTGATAAGTTAAAAACAGCTGGAGTTAATATGGAGTACCTTGGACCAAAGCGTAATCAAATAGAAAATGTTGATTCTTTCTTCAATGGTAAAACAATTGTCTTAACGGGGAAATTAGAACAATTAACTCGGAATGAAGCTAAGGAAAAGATTGAATTACTAGGCGGAAAAGTAAGCGGTAGTGTAAGTAAGAAGACAGATTTGGTAATCGCAGGTGAAGATGCTGGTTCTAAACTTACAAAAGCAGAGCAACTTGGTATAGAAATTTGGAATGAAAACAGACTAGTCGAAGAACTGGCTGATTAATACATTCCAAACCTCATACTGAGAAAATGGAATTCTTCTTAAAAGGTGGAAAACGGTATGAAAAAATGGTTATCGCTCATTTTAGTAGCGACTCTCTTAAGTGGGTGTATGCCTACTTTGGAAAAAAATGATGAAGTTGTCCAGGAAGACGATGAACAACAAGAAACATCTATTATCCCAAATTATCAAATAGATGAATCTTATTATCGCTCCATTATTCCGTTTGAACCTAGTCAAACTAGAGGAATGGTCGTCTCCAACCTGCGTTCCAGTTATGATATTAAAGAATTTGAAACAGGTTTAATGCGTGTAGCGAAGGAGCATTTCTCTACTGATAAATATGTGTTTCAAGAAGGCCAGAAGCTAGATAAAGAGACCGTTAGTAGTTGGTTAAAAAGAAAATCGAGTCCAAATGATAGTGTGGGTTTAAATCCATATAATGATGAAAAAGGCTCAATTGAAGAGCAGAATGAAAAAAATCCTATTTATTTAGCACATATATTGGAACATAATTATTTAGTTAAAAATGATAAAACTGTGAAATTAGGCGGAATTGTCATTGGACTAGCCTTAAACTCTGTTCATTACTATCAGAAGGAACAATGGGGCGCAACATATGAAACAAAAATTAGCCATGAGAAACTCGCTGCAGAAGGTAAAAAAATGGGAGAGGAAATTCTCAAAAGGCTACGAGCTATGGAAGGCGTTGGCGATGTACCGATTACTATTGCCTTGTTTGAGCAACAAGCAAAAAATGCTGTTATTCCTGGGAACTTTTTTGCATATGCCCATTCAAGTAAAGGAAATTCACTTGGTGATTGGAAATCGATAGATGAAAAATATTATTTATTCCCATCTAGTAAAGCGAAACAAGATCATCGTGAAGACGAAGCAAAATTTTTAAGATTTAAAGATGACATAGAAAAGTTCTTCCCTAATTACAATGGTGTCATTGGACAAGCTTTTTATGTAAATGATCAATTTACAAGACTTACAATCGAAATACCGATTCAGCTGTATGGAAAAGCAGAAATTATCGCATTTACGCAATGGGCCACCTCTCTGGTGATGGACCACTTCCCAGAATATATTAGAGTGGAAGTAAACATCTCTTCCGTAAGTGGTCCGGAAGCATTAATTGTCAAAAATGCAGGAAAAGAAGAAGAACCATTCGTTCATATTTATTAGTTTTAAGTTATTAGTGTTTCAAATTTTTATGTTGATTGTAGCGAAGATTCGAGACTTCTGCGGGAACAAGGGATGGAGGGCTACTCCATCTCTTGCTTATATTCCTATTTTTCTGCTATTATCAATAGTATTGTGAGTGTTCGAAAAAATTTGGAGGTGTCATATATTGTCTAGAATATCAAAGGAACAAGTTTTACACGTTGCCCATTTAGCAAGACTCGACATGAGCGATGAAGAAGCAGTAACTTTCACAGATCAACTCGACAAAATTATCACAATGGCTGAAAAGCTTGACGAACTTAACACAGAAAATATTGAACCAACTTCACATGTATTTGCTCAAACAAACGTATTGCGTGAAGACATTGCAGAAGAAGGTTTACCAATTGAAGAAGTAATGAAAAATGTTCCAGAACAACAAGACGGCCAAATTAAAGTGCCATCTATATTGGAATAGGGGGGAGAATACATATGTCATTATTTGATCAATCCATCACAGATTTACATGAACTTTTACATAAAAAAGAAATCAACGTTTCTGACCTAGTGGATGAATCATATAAACGTATTAATGAAGTGGATGGAAAAGTTAATGCATTCCTTACACTTGACGAAGAAAATGCACGTAATAAAGCAAAAGCATTGGATGGAAAAGTAGGAGATAACCCACTTTTTGGTATTCCAGCTGGGATTAAAGATAATATTGTAACGAAGAACTTGATCACAACATGTGCAAGTAAAATGCTAGAAAACTTTGACCCTATCTATGATGCTACCGTAATGGAAAAGTTAAATGCTGAAAACGTCATTACGATTGGTAAGTTAAACATGGATGAGTTTGCGATGGGATCAACAACAGAGAACTCTGCATTCAAAGTGACACGTAATCCATGGAATTTAGATACTGTTCCTGGTGGTTCATCAGGTGGATCTGCAGCAGCTGTTGCTTCTGGACAAATTCCGTTTGCACTAGGTTCTGATACTGGTGGATCTATTCGCCAACCAGCCGCGTTCTGTGGTGTAGTAGGAATGAAACCTACATATGGAAGAGTTTCCCGTTATGGTCTAGTTGCTTTTGCATCTTCCCTTGACCAAATTGGGCCAATTACTCGTAATGTAAGAGATAATGCATTTGTTCTACAATCTATTTCAGGTGTAGACTCACATGATTCAACTACGGTAAATAAAGATGTACCGAATTATACAGATAGCCTTACTGGCGATATTAAAGGGTTAAAGATTGCCGTTCCGAAAGAATACTTAGGACAAGGTGTAAGTGAAGCATCACGTCAATCAGTTCTAGATGCATTAAAAGTACTCGAAGGATTAGGAGCAACATGGGAAGAAGTTTCACTTCCACATTCAGAATATGGTGTAGCAACTTATTATTTGTTAGCTTCATCTGAAGCATCTGCAAACCTTGCACGCTTTGATGGTGTTCGCTATGGATACCGTACCCCTAATCCAAAGAACTTGATGGAACTTTATAAAAAGACACGTTCTGAAGGTTTCGGTGATGAAGTAAAACGTCGTATCATGCTTGGTACTTATGCTCTTAGCTCCGGATTTTATGATGCTTATTACAAAAAAGCACAACAAGCTAGAACATTGATCAAGCAAGACTTTGATAATATTTTTGAAAAATATGATGTAATCGTTGGACCAACGACACCGACACCAGCTTATAAGATTGGTGAAATGGTAGATGACCAAGTTACAATGTACGCACGTGATTTATTAACAATCCCTGTGAACTTAGCAGGACTTCCAGGAATTTCTGTTCCATGCGGATTTACGAATGGACTTCCATTAGGTTTACAAATTATCGGTAAACATTTTGACGAAGAAACAATCTATCGTGTTGCTCATGCATTTGAACAATCTACAAACTATCATGAGCAAAAACCACAATTGTAAGGGGGGATTTGGCATGAATTTTGAAACAGTAATCGGACTCGAGGTCCACGTAGAGTTAAAAACAGATTCAAAGATATTTTCACCAGCACCAAATAAATTCGGTTCTGAGCCTAACCATAATACGAATGTCATCGACCTAGGATATCCAGGAGTATTACCTGTATTGAATAAACGTGCAGTTGAATTCGGGATGAAAGCTGCGATGGCATTAAACTGTGAGATTGCGACTGAAACGAAATTTGACCGTAAAAACTATTTCTATCCTGATAATCCAAAAGCATACCAAATTTCTCAGTTTGATAAACCAATTGGGGAAAATGGATGGATTGAAATTGAAGTTCAAGGCGAGAAAAAGAGAATCGGTATTACTCGTCTTCATTTAGAAGAAGATGCTGGAAAATTAACACATACAAATGATGGATCACTTGTCGATTTAAACCGTCAAGGTACACCATTAGTTGAAATCGTTTCTGAACCAGATATTAGAACTCCAGAAGAAGCTTATCTATATCTTGAAAAACTTAAATCCATTATACAATTTACAGGCGTTTCTGATTGTAAAATGGAAGAGGGTTCTTTAAGATGTGATGCCAATATTTCTTTACGTCCTATTGGACAAGAAGAATTCGGTACAAAGACAGAATTGAAAAACTTAAACTCTTTCAACTTTGTTCGTCGTGGACTTGAATTCGAACAAAAGCGTCAAGAAAAAGTCCTACTAGCAGGCGGAGAAATTTTACAAGAGACTCGTCGTTATGATGAGGCAACTGGCGAAACAATCTTAATGCGTGTGAAAGAAGGTTCAGACGATTATCGTTATTTCCCAGAACCAGACCTCGTGCAACTTTATATTGATGACGAGTGGAAAGAACGTGTTCGCGCAGAAATTCCTGAATTACCGGATGCACGTAAAAAACGTTATGTCGAAGAACTGGGATTACCTGCATATGATGCAATGGTGTTAACACTTACGAAGGAAATGTCTGATTTCTTTGAAGCTGTATTAGAGGAAGGTGCAGATGCAAAGCTAGCTTCCAATTGGTTGATGGGTGGCGTATCTGAATACTTAAATGCAGAACAAAAAGAATTGCATGAAGTGGCATTAACTCCAGCTGGCCTTGCAGGGATGATTAAACTCATTCAGGACGGAACAATTTCATCTAAAATCGCGAAGAAAGTATTCCGTGAATTAATTGAAAACGGCGGAGACGCTGAAACAATCGTCAAGGAAAAAGGACTTGTCCAAATCTCTGACGAAAGCGCACTAATTCCAATCGTGAATGAAGTCCTAGATGCAAACCAGCAATCAATTGAGGACTACAAGAACGGTAAAGGCCGTGCACTAGGATTCCTAGTCGGACAAATTATGAAAGCTACAAAAGGACAAGCAAATCCTCCAGTAGTAAATAAATTATTAAAACAAGAAATTGATAAACGATAATTGATTGAAAGAAGCTACCAGCATGGGGATATGTGCTGGTAGCTTTTTTATTCAGTAGGAAAGAAAAAATCAATATCAAGGAGTCTTCGTTCCACACTAACTGAACCCGTTTCATTATCGATTTCTTCCGACTTTTTAATGTACATTTTACAAGTTATACGAGAAGAATTTTGAGGATGATCTATAACGTACAGAATTCTAAGCGCATCCCGTTCCTCATCATAACCAAAATTGAATGTTTTTGGATCAACATTTCGAATGGCTGCATCTTGAATATTTTTAAACGAAATCTTCGTAGTTATTCCATTCACAGTCTTTTCAAAGTAATGATCAATTACCTTTATATTCGGGGATGTTAACTCTTGTAAAGTAGCAGTATCACCATTTACCATAGCATGATAGATTTGTATCCCTATGTCATTACTTATTAAGTATTCTGATGTTTCATCTTTGGATTTATAATACTCTTCTTCTAAGTTAGTGTATTCCTGTTCCATAATATCTAACTCTTCATCTAAAGAGGCTATAATTTCTTCAAGTTTTATATTTTTCTCTTTAGCTTCTTCATATTTTTGCTTGTAATCACTAAACTTATTTACATGTTCAGCTTTTGTTTTAGAGTACGTTTTGTAAACGGTATCAACAATAAGTAATAAAATAACAATACTAATAAAAATGATAATCTGTTTTCTTTTCATAATCCCCTCCAAAGTTAGTATGTGCTTTTTTTACTAGTATATTAGATTCTTATTATTTCTTCACTAATTATTAAATAAATGAGAATGAAATAATTTGTCTAGGTGTAGGATTAGCACTTTTACTAAAGAGGGAATACGAGCATTTGCTATTATGCATCTGAATGAATGAGATCTTTACCTATTTCAATATCAACAAGCTTGAAAGTAGTTTTTGTAACTCCTGGTTGTGTATCCTTTTCATTAATAATTCGAAAGGTCATTCTGCAATCGATGGAAGTGGAGTTTAGTTCATTAACAATGTTATATAAAATGACAAAAGTCTTTGATTCCTCATCATTGTAATAGTGCCATATTGAAATGTTGCCTTTATTATTAGCCAATCCCATGGACTGAATGGGCTGAAATGATACTTTTGAAGTGGAACCATTCACTGTTTTTTCTAGATACCCTTTATATGCTTTAACATTTATAGGTAAAAGTTCATTTAATTGGTTTATATCATTATTAGCAAAGGCTTGAAGTACCTTTCTCCCTATTTGATCGCTAAATATATAGTTCGTTTTTTCGTCATATAGTTTATCGATAATATGATGCAATTCTGATATTCTATCATTTAAATGCTCGTTATCACTTTGTGCTATATCAATCATCTCTTGAAGTTTTTTGTTTTCTAACTCGGCATCAAGATATTTCTGCTTATAAGCATCTATACTTTTTTCAACATCTGTCAGTTTTTTTGAATAAACATTATAGCCAAAATCGCCCAGTACTAATAATACTACTGCAATAATAAAAACAATAAACTGTTTCTTTTTTTTCACTTTCGACGTGCCCCCTCTACTTTTTACCTTATATAATAGCAGAGGAAAAAGAAAATTCCCTATTTATTTACAAATTTCGAAAACAACTATAAATTGAAGGGTATTTCTACACAATGGAAGGGATGTTAAGCCGAACAAAAAGGGTGTAGTATTTTCGTTCCTATTATATAATAGAAATTAACAAAAATATGGAAGTGGGGATATGACATGAATCTTGTAGAATGGTTTGAAAAAGGGTTAACACCTGAACAATACATAAATGGCATGAATGTGAATAAAGAAGGATTGGAAACGATTTTACAGAAATTCGAAGTCCCAACAGAAGATGAAGCATTTTTAGCAAAAGTACAAGCAGAAAATTTACGAGTGATTGTACTAACAGAGGATTGGTGTGGAGATGCCATGCTGAATGTACCAATCTTATTGAAACTAGCAGAAAAAACGAATATGCAAGTTAGAATGTTATTACGCGATCAAAACTTAGAATTAATGGACCAATATTTAACAAATGGTACGGCAAGAGCAATTCCTATCTTTATTTTTATTGATCAAGAAGGAAATGAACGTGCAGTATGGGGACCAAGAGCACCGAAATTACAACAGTATGTAATGGATCAACGTTCTCAATTACCAGATAAAGAAGATCCAACATTTGCGGATAAACAATCAGAAATGTATAAGCAAATCATGCAACGAAATATAGAAGATGAATCATTTTGGAATGAAGTGTATCAAAGCTTAAAAGAAAAATTGCAATAAAAGAGGAGGGTTAAATGATGGAGGAAGTTGTAAATAAATATTTAAAGTATTTAAAAGTTAAGCGAGAAGAACCAAGTTTAAATTATTTGCAGCGCCTTATCCAACATCATTTAACATACATACCGTACGAAACTTTTAGTAAGTTTTACTACTATACATTAGCACCTGACTATATCCCGCCACTCCCATTGTTTGTCGATAACTTAGTCGAAAAAGGATGGGGTGGAACTTGCTTCACTTTAAATATGAACTTCGCTAGATTATTAACGGAGTTGGGATATGAATGTTCTCTTGTAAAAGTAGAGCCAGGCCATATTGCGATCATGGTAGAGATCAAGGATAGAAAATTTTATGTGGATGTTGGCTATGGTTCTCCCATTATGAAACCTATTGAACTTGATAAAGTAACGCGACTTGTCATGCATGGGTTTGGCGAAGAAATTATTTTTACGAAACAGAGCTCACATATATTTGAAATTGATCGCCGTTCCAATGGGAAAACATTTGTGAAAAAACAGATCATATGGGAGCCTCTTTCAGAAGATGATATTCGAGATGATATTCGAGCTTCCTATTTTGATAGTGATGATAATATTACAATGCGTCGGATTACTGCTGTTCGCTTCAATGGGCAAAAGTGCTTCTACTTACGTAATGGAACAATGAAAGTGATGACATTCCGTAATATTAGTGAGATTAAAATGAATGAAACGGACAAATGGGTAAAGCATATCCATGAAATTTATCAAATTGATAAAACTTCTTTATTAGAATCACTTGATTTTCTAGCTGAACGGAATGTGAAGATATTTTAAAAAAGTCACTCGGAATGAATGTCCGAGTGACTTTTTTTGGTTATATTTCTCTTCTCATCGCTTTTAGCACGTCTACTTTAGTAGCACGTTGAGCTGGTCTCCATCCAGAGAAAATGGTAACGATTAAACAAATTCCCACACTAATAGCTGTAAGTGATAAAGGAATATGTGTTAACACGAATCCTTCAGGCGCTTCTTCTTCAAATACACCTGCAAGAATCATCGGTAAGAATAGATTTACTAAAAAGCTAATTCCATAGGCAACGATTGCTCCAAAGAAAGCCCCTAATAAACCAATATACGAACTTTCTAACAGGAAGATATTTTTTATAGTTTTTGGATTTGCGCCAATAGCTTTCATAATCCCGATATCTGGTGCTCTTTCTGTAACTGCCATCGTCATTGTATTAAAAATACCAATGGATGCAATGATGAGTGCAATAGTCCCAATGAATATGACACCAGCTTTTAATATATTAAAAATCATATTAATTTCCTTCATTTCGCTAACGACTGACCATGCATAATAATTCTTATCTTCTAATTGCTTGGAAATTTCTTTTACAGCTTCAACATTGGAAGCGTAAATATATACTTCATCATAATTGCGTTCCCCTAATTTCGCATACTCTTCATCGCCTTCAAACACTTCAGGCATTCCGCCACGAGTACCTGTGAATGTTTCTACTTCATGTAAAACAGCTTCAGAAATATATACATTCGAATCCATCATCCATTCTCTGGATGGTTTCTTGGCAATTCCAACTACTGTAAGAGGAATTTTCTTCGTTTCTGGTTCGTTATTTACTAATTTGTAAACTTGCATTTCAACTGTTTCACCAAGAATATCCCCTTTATAGGTGTATTCCTCTTTAATTTTGCCATCTTCATCATAGAGATTCTCTCTATCCATGCTGTCTTCGTCCATTTGCTTTATTAATTCTTGGGAAAACGAGTAGCCAACAACAATCTCATTGTCCTTTTCAGGCATTTTTCCCTCGGATAGTTCAAACCCTGCTTTCATTTCTTCTGGAAAATATGCCACCATCGTATTGGCGTTAACAGAATAGTTTTCTATGATAAATTCAGGTGATTGTCTTAAATGTTGTCTTCTTGTTATTGCTTTAACATTCTCTATCGTTTCAAAGTATTCGATATCTTCATCTATGATTGGTTTATAACCCGTTTCAGGATCGTTTTTTCCATGAACATTTATTTCCGTCACCATTCGGTCTTGCATTAAGTCTGCAATGATAGATTTGTGAAGACCAAATGCAACAGAGGCAAGTACCATTAAGAATGCAACCGCAATCGCCGTAGCAAGTACTGTCATAAATAATCTTGATTTATTTTTCTTCGTATTTTGTCTTACAAAGCGAAATTGATCTTTAAATTTCATCGTGAACCCTCCAATACTTTGCCATCTGCAATTTCTATTGTCCGGTCTCCAAACTTAGCAACTGTTTCATCATGGGTAATGATAAGGAAGGTAATACCTAATTCTTTGTTCAATTCTTTTATAAATTGCAATAAATTCGTTTCCGTTTCACTATCCAAACTTCCAGTCGGCTCGTCTGCCAATATAAGTGGTGGATTAACGATAAGTGCTCTCGCAATACTTACACGTTGTTGCTGCCCACCTGAAAGTTCACTAGGATAATGCTCTCTATATTCATATAAACCTACCTTTTTTAAGGTGTTTTCTGTACGCTCTTTTCTTTCTTTTTCATTAATTCCCTTTAAGACAAGAGGGAGTTCTACATTCTGGTATGCGGTCATACTTGGAATGAGTTGAAAGCTTTGAAAAATAAAGCCAAGATGTTCGAGACGGAAGTCAGCAAATTTTGCCTCGTTAAAATCACTCACCTTTATTCCATCAATCCAAATTTCTCCTTCATTCGCTTTAATAAAACCACTAATAATATTGAGTAATGTGGATTTTCCGGAACCACTCCGGCCGACGATAGTTACAATTTCTCCTTTGTTTACGGAAAATGTAACATCATCAATAACAGGAATAATTGTTTTATTTCCCTTTTTTCCTATTTCAAAGGCATGACTTACATTTTTTACTTCTATCAATTTTCTCCCACCTTTTATAGTATCTACTCTATTAGACGATATCTTTTGAATAATTACTACAGTCAAAATAAACTTTTCATAAATTTCTTTTTTAATTATGGTAGAATATGAATTTGAAAGGGGAGAGGACTCCATGGATAAACTACGAATTATGACTTATAATCTTCGTCTTAATGTCGACCCGTCACCAAATTCTTGGGATGAACGAAAATCGTTAATTGTGGATATCATTCATCGTGAATCACCTGATATTATCGGTACGCAAGAGCCTGTTTTTCAACAAGTACAAGATCTAGAGGAGTTATTACCTGACTATCGCTGGATTGGGTTAGGGAGAAGAGGCGGTAGTAAAGAAGAATATATGGCCATTTTCTACAAAAAAGATCGCTTTAAAGTAATAGAGTACGATCATTATTGGTTATCAGATACTCCAGAAACGATGGGTTCTATTACATGGGATAATGCATGTACACGAATGGTGACATGGATTCGTTTCTTAGATCGTGAAACAGGAAAGCAATTTTATCACCTAAATACGCACTTAGACCATATTTCAGAAGCAGCACGTGTCCAAGGTGCAGAACTAATCGTTAAAAAATGTGAAGAATTAGATGAAAGCATCCCACTTATCCTAACTGCAGACTTTAACACAGGTGCAAAAAGTGATACACATCAAGTTTTCTTAAACAAAGGGAACTTTATTGATACATGGGATACTGCAACAGAACATATTAACCCAGAACTCGGAAGTTTCAACGATTTCAAAGATCCAACAGGTGGAGACACAAGAATTGATTGGATTTTATATCGTGGTAATGTACAACCAGGTACGATCAAAATCGTCAACGACATAGTAGATGGCCGTTTCCCAAGTGACCATTTTCCAATTGTTGTGGATGTCGAAATTCGTTAATTAAAGTACGCAAGCCCTCCGTCCAATGATGGTGGGTTTTTTTGTGTTAAGAGTTATGGGATTAACCTTTGGATTTGCTGTGTAATCGTTCTTTCCTGCTCCGCGTGACCACCTAGGCTGGAAAAAGGATAAGGCGGTCGCGTTGGGGAGTTCATCGTGTCCACCTGAGCTGGAAAAAGGATAGGGCGGTCACGCAGGATCGTTCATCATGCCCACTTAGGCTTGTAAAAGTTGCAGGCGGTCACGATGTAGCGTTCAACGTTCCCACCTCAGCTCGAAAAGAGAGTAGGCGGTCACGTAAGAGTGTTTATCGTTCCCACCTAGGCATGAAAAAGGAGAAGGTGGTCACGCAGGATCGTTCATCGTACCCAGCTAAGCAAGAAAAAGGATTAGGTGGTCACGCAAGAGCGTTCATCGTGCCCACCTAGGCTGGAAAAAGGATTAGTTGGTCACGTTAGAGCATTCAACGTGACCAACTAAGCTGGAAAAAGGAGAAGGTAGTCACGCAAGCCATTTCATCATGCCCACCTAAGCTAGAAAGAGGTTCAGGCAGTCACGCAAACTCCTCCACATTCCCCATAAAGAACACCACCTATCAAACCCCCTCCCATCTCATCCCATAAACCCACAATAAATATTCTCATTACCAACCCTCCAACTCTCCCTCTTCCATTAAATATTTGCTCCTCTGGAAACTTTTTTAAAATAAAAGTGTAGGGTTTGCATGTTACTATACGTCTATCAATATAGAAGATGAGATGTACAAAGCAAGGGAGTGCTTTACAATGAAAGGGAGACGAAAACTCATATTTGTGATAATAGTAATTGTTGCTATTGGCTATTACCTCAACAAAGATACTATTAATCAATTTATTACTAAATCACCTATAATTGTTGCTGGGGAAGCGGCAGTATTAATGGATGAGCAAACTGGTGAGATCATTTATTCTAAAAATAAACAAGATAAATTGTATCCTGCAAGTACAACAAAGCTATTAACCGCACTTGTTGTCCTTGATAATAGTGAGCCAACTGAGCAAGTTCGAGTTGGAAATGAAGTTTTAGTTAAAACAGAAGGGGAAGCTCGTGCAGGTTTATTTGAAGGTCAAGTTCAGACAGTAGAAGAATTGTTAGCAGCGATGTTACTGCAATCTGGAAATGATGCTGCCAGGTCCTTAGCAGTTTATATTGCGAACAAGGAGAAAGAGCAGGAGCTTCCTGTTGAAGAAGCGATCTCCTATTTTGCAGAGTTGATGAATGAAAAAGCGGTGGAAATTGGTGCTACACAATCGAATTTTATTAATCCACATGGACTTCATGATGAAAAGCATTATTCTACTGCATTAGATATTGCGAAGATTGCCAGAGTTGCGAAACAAAATGAATTAATAGATGCAATGGTAGGAGAATTAGTCTTTTCTACAGAAACTCACACATATACAAATCGAAATTTACTATTGAATCCAGATAGTGAATTTTTCTATGAACCAGCTACTGGATTGAAGACTGGATTCACTGACCAAGCTGGGTATTGTCTCGTGTCGTCTGCTGAGCGTGATGAGAAAAAATTAATAGCTGTTATATTAAATTCAGGTCAAGATTCGCGATGGAGAGATTCGATCAAACTGCTGGACTATGGATTCTCCGAAAAAACTGTAACAAAAGCAGCAATAAAATAAATTGAAATTACCTGTAGGGTAGAATGAAAAAAATATCGTCTATATGGGTGTAAGGCTGAAAGGGGGGAGAGAAGACTTGGATGAGGCGCTCATCGAAAAAATAAAACAAGGTAATGATCATGCATTTCGAATTCTTGTTGAAAAGTATCGGAAACATGTTTTTCATACTGTATACGGTGTACTGCGTAATGAAAAAGATGCAGAAGATGCAGCCCAGGAAGTATTCCTGAAAATCTATACTTCTCTCCCCCAGTATGAGAAGCAAGGTTTTAAAACATGGATTACAAGGATTGCTGTAAATCATGCGATTGATATAAAACGAAGAATGGTTAGAAGAGGAGAAGAACAACAAGTTGAGTACGATGAGATTGGACATTCACCGCCTGCTGAAAGTGTGGAACTACTTGTTTTAAAGAAAGAGAAAAAGCGAATGCTCCAACAACGGATGCAAGAGTTACCAGATAATTATCGTGAGGTAGTAGAAGATTTTTATATCCGAGATAAAACATATCAAGAAATTGCTTTAAAACAGCAAGTGAAAGTGAAAACAATTGAAGTAAAACTGTATCGGGCAAGACAATGGATGAAGAAGCACTGGAAGGAGGATGACTTTTCATGAACCATAAAACATATGAAAACTGGTTGCAATATGTAAATGATGAATTAGAGGAAGTCTTACGTGAAGAGTATGAAAACCATCTCTATAGCTGTGATCACTGCTTGGAGCTTTATCTACAGGCAGTTGAAGCAAATGAATTCCAGATGCCAAATGTATCCGAAACGTCTACCTTTACAGATGAAATAATGTTGAAGTTGAATAAACCTGAATCTCATCAGGAGAAAGAAATTGCTTCTTTAGAGATTGAAAATAAACGTGTAACACCTAGCAAAAAACATAAAAACAAACGCAAGGAAATGATGATTCACTATACATTAGCTGCGGCAATGACGTTAATTCTCATGTCGACAGGAGTATTCTCCCAGCTGATGAATTTAGTAGGAGAGTTTGAAGATAGTGATGGGAAACCGAGAGAATCATTCATTTATAGTTTCTTAAATAATGCATCATCGATAACAGAACAGCTGGAAGATAATTTGAAGGAGGGAGATAAAAAATGAATAAAAATCCTATACTCGCATTTTTACTCGCATTTTTCCCTGGTGGTGGATTAATGTACCTAGGGAAAGTAATGCGCGGTTTATTTTATACAGTTACAGTGTTTGGGATCCCGATATTTGCAATCGGCGTCGCAGTTATAACAGCATATGGTGAATTTGCCCTTCTAGCAATTGGTGGAATTCTCATGTATATCGTCAATTTTATAGATACAGTTATTACAGCTTCAAAACTATATAATAGATCAGCAGATACGAGTGACGAAGCAGTTATTGAGAGGAATCCGGAAACAGAACGATTCTTTACAATCGTATTATCCTTTGTTCCTGGTTTAGGACATTTTCAATTAGGGTTAGTTTATCGAGGGATTACATTATTAGCAGTATTTATGGGGCTTGGAATTATGATTCTATTTGTTGCTATGATGACAGGTAGAGAAGAAATCTTAGTATTCCTCGCATCGTTACCAATTGTATGGATATATGGGTTCTTCGATGTTTTACGTCAACTTGATAAAAAGCAAAAGGGAGAAAGCTTAGAAGATAAATCAGTCTTTGAAGACTTTGAAAGCAGAGACTTAGAAGGAAGAAAGAGCAAAGCAATCGCAACGTTGTTATCGATTGTGCCAGGAGCGGGGCATTTATATTTAGGGCTACAGAAGCGTGGAATACAGTTAATGGTAGCTTTCCTATTTTCCATTTATATCCTAGATGTTTTACGCTTAGGTCTATTCCTATTCATCGTACCAATTATATGGTTTTATAGCTTTTTCGATGGTTTGCAAAAAGCTTCTAAATCAGCTGTTGGTGAAGTAGAGGATGAGCCAATTATTACTACATTTTTCAATCATCAAAAGTGGATAGGGATTGGGCTCATCGCATTTGGGTTGTACTATATTTGGGCATATATTGTCATGCCAATTGTAGCTCCGTATATTCGTGAGATGTTCCATATTGACCTTCATTATTGGTTCTACCAGTACTTCCAGACAGCTGTACTATGCTTACTTTTAATAGCTGGAGGAATTAAGTTATTAACTGGAAGTAAAGTGAAACAGAAGGAAGAAGAGGGGGAATTAGATTGAGAACTTGGAGAGTAGGCTCATTTTCAATGGGAGCAGCACTTGTCTTCTTAGGAATATTCCTATTACTATCTCAAGTATTTGATTGGGATCCTGCCATCGCAATGGTATCGTGGTGGCCGATTCTCTTCATCATTCTAGGAGTGGAAATCTTAGTCTTTTTGGCAATAGGGAAGAACGATAAGCAATATGTGAAATATGATTTTATCAGCATCATCTTTATTAGTGTGATAGGTACATTTGGATTAGGAATGGCAATGTTAAATACAGTAGGTTTATTGGATGTTGCTCATGATGTTGTCAGTGCTGAAGAGCTGACAGAAAATTTACCGAAATATGAGGAAACCTTATCAGATGATATTAAAAGGGTAGTAGTAGAGACTGGTCCATATGAATTAAATATAGAAGCTACTCCAGCAAATAAGGCGGTTCTGTTTGGAACATATACTGCTAATGGTTTAAAACAATCGTCTGTTAAGGAAATTTCAGATTATGCTTTAATCGAAAAACAAGCAGATACGTTATATATTAAAATAAAAAGGTTACCAACAAGTAAAATTTTTAGTAACCATGGCTGGATGGAAGCTACATTGCTAATCCCAGATACAAAACAAGTTGAAGTGAAAGCTCGGGGCAATGATTTACAAGTAGAAACACGAAAATTACAAGCGGATTGGTCGATTTCGAAGGCTGGGACTATTACGTTCAATGTAAAAGAAGACGCAAATATATCGATACAAGCAACAGATATACAATATTTAGATGAGGATTCTTGGAACATTAAGAAAAATGATGATGAATATGCGGATTACGTTTCTGGCAGCTACAAAATTGGAAATGGTGAGCAAATTATCCAAGTCCATGACTCCTATAAAGTACAAATCGAAAAGTAAAATATGTGTATTAGAAAGACGGTGCTTAAGTGTAATAGCACCGTCTAACTTGTGTGTAAATGGATTTTATCAGAAAAAAGAGGTATTATAGTTTAATATGGGAGAAATCCATCTAAATATTTTTCTATAATATTGATAGGATGATGAAGATGAAAAGAGCTCGTATTATATATAATCCAACTTCAGGACGAGAAATTTTTAAACGAAACCTGGCGGATGTTCTACGCAAATTTGAATCTGCAGGATATGAAACTTCTTGCCATGCCACGACTGCAGAAGGTGATGCCATTGAGGCTGCTAAAATTGCTGTTGAGCGCAAGTATGATGTCGTCGTCGCAGCAGGTGGGGATGGAACAATTAATGAAGTTGTAAATGGTTTGGCGGAACAGGAATACCGTCCGAGATTAGGGATTATACCAACAGGAACTACTAATGACTTTGCGCGGGCCTTACAAATACCACGGGACATCGATTCAGCAGTAGATGTAATCTTAAAAAATGATACAATCCCTGTTGATATTGGTCGAATGAATGATAGTTATTTTATTAATATTGCTGGTGGCGGACGCCTAACAGAGCTTACATACGAGGTACCAAGCAAGCTTAAAACTGTACTTGGTCAACTAGCTTATTATTTAAAAGGGATTGAAATGTTGCCTTCCATTCACCCAGCAGAAGTAAGTATTGAATATGATGGTAAATTGTTTGAAGGCGAAATTATGTTGTTCTTAATTGGCTTAACAAATTCCATAGGTGGATTTGAAAAATTAGCACCAGACTCCTCGATTAATGATGGACTTTTTACATTAATGATCTTAAAAAAGACAAATCTAGCAGAGTTTATACGAGTTGCTTCGCTTGCACTTAGAGGAGAACATATAAATGATCCAAATCTAATTTATACGAAAGCAAATCATATTAAAGTAAAGTCACCTCAGAAAATGCAATTAAACATCGATGGTGAATATGGTGGCCTTTTACCAGCAGAATTTTCAAATCTATACCGCCATTTAAACGTATTCGTTCCAATTGATAAAATTAGACCAGAAGATAAGGTAGATTAATTTTTATTGTTTGAACACATATTTAATACTCATGGTACAATAGGAATGAAATCGGTTCACATATTTTAGGAGGGGAAAAGATGAGAATTACAGTTTGGAATGAGAACCGCCATGAAAAAACAAATCCAGTTGTTGCAGAAGTATACCCAGAAGGGATTCATGGTGCAATTGCAGAGGCACTTGCTGAAACTGGTCATGACATCAAAACAGCAACATTAGATGAACCTGAACATGGTTTAACAGAAGAAGTACTAAACGAAACAGACGTATTATTTTGGTGGGGACATATGGCCCATCATGAAGTCGATGACGCGATTGTAGAACGAGTACATAAGCGTGTTTTAGAAGGAATGGGTCTTGTAGTTCTTCACTCTGGACATTTCTCTAAGATTTTCAAAAAGTTAATGGGAACATCTTGTGACTTAAAATGGCGTGAAGCGGATGAAAAAGAACGTCTTTGGGTTGTAGATCCTTCTCATCCAATCGCAAAAGGAATTGGGGAATATATTGAATTACCGAAAGAAGAAATGTATGGGGAGCACTTTGATATTCCAGCTCCAGATCAACTTGTATTCGTAAGTTGGTTTGAAGGTGGAGAGGTATTCCGTTCAGGCTGTACGTATCAACGAGGCAATGGGAAGATTTTCTACTTTAGACCAGGCCATGAAACATACCCAACTTATTATAATAAAGGTGTACAAAGGGTTCTCATTAATGCGGCAGAATGGGTGAGTCCATCTAACCGTCCATATCCAACATATGGTAATGCGAAGCCACTAGAGGAAATTTCTAAAAAAGACTAATACCCTAACCCTTTGCCTTATTGGTGAAGGGTTTTACTTTTGAACAATTTGTGTCAATGCAGAAATAAGTGGAAAAAAAGTATTGTAATAATTAGAAAGTATGGTATATTACTAATTGAGAATGAATATCATTATTAGGAATAAAATGATGATTTAAATTGGTTGTGAGGGGAGAGATTATAGGTAAGCTCTTTTTTTATGACACTTATTGATAATGATTATCATTTAAAATAATTTTAAAAATAACCTAGAGGTGAAGGTAATGAAAAAATTTAGTATGTACATAGGGTTAGCCCTACTTATATTAGTATTGGCTGCTTGTGGAACAAGCAATGACGATAATGGGTCTGGAGATGCTGATGTAGAAAAAGTAACAGTTAAGCATCAATTAGATACAACAAAAGTGAATAAGAATCCGAAACGTGTCATAGTATTTGATTTCGGTGCATTAGATACACTAGATCAATTAGGGATCGACATCATTGGCTTACCACAAGCAAATGTTCCAAGTTACTTATCTAAGTATGAAGATAAGAAATATGAAAATGTCGGAAGCTTGAAAGAACCAGATTTTGAAAAAATTCATTCTCTAAAGCCAGACTTAATCATTATTTCTGGTAGACAACAAACTTTATATGAAGAATTTAAAGACATTGCTCCAACCATCTTCCTAGGTGTAGATACAGCAAATTATATGGAATCATTTGAAGAAAATGCTAAAACAATCGGGAAAATATTTGGTAAAGAAGCTGAAGTGGAACAAGAATTAACAACTATTAATGACAATATTAAACAATTACATGAGAAGGCTTCTGCGCTGGATGGAAAATCATTAATTGTACTTGCGAATGAGGGTAAGGTTAGTGCGTATGGACCGAGCTCCAGATTTGGAATTATTCATGATGTGTTTGGTTTTGCTGCAGTTGATGACAAACTTGAAGTTTCTACACACGGTCAAAACATTAACTTTGAATATATTTTAGAAAAGAACCCAGATTACTTATTCGTTATCGATAGAGGAGCGGCTGTTGAAGGCGGATCTTCTGCAAAACAAGTAGTTGAAAATGAAATTGTAGAAAAAACAAATGCGTATAAAAATGACAATATTATTTACTTAGACCCAGATTTTTGGTACCTATCTGGTGGCGGATTAAAATCTGTTTCTGCGATGGTGACAGAAGTTCAATCAGCTTTAGACTAATTCAATTAAGTTAAACCTAGTGAGTCTCCAACTGACAGAGACTCACTAGGTTTTTATTTTTTATAATAAGCCCTTGAGACGATGAGACCAACAACTCCAAGTAAAATAAATAGAAATGCTCTTACTACGACCGATACAAAGTGAATGTCGATTAATATTATTTTTGCTAAGGTGAGAAATAAGATGCCGACACCGACATATTTTCCTTGGATAATGGAGAGAGCTCGACTTCCATACATAAACAAGATGGCAATCCCGATCCAAATAATACTTACAATCAAGCGCTCTGTATTATCTCCGGCATCACCAGCAATTATGGTTGCAATTCTAGATGAGAAAATTAACGTTACAAGTGCAAAATAAGGAATAGCAACATGGTAAATCTTTGCCATTATTGGAAGGCTAGATTTAGCAAGATTGTTAATCGCAACCGCTGTTACAGCTAAAAATACAATCCAATGCAACATTTCCCATGTTATCCACGCTTCCATATATTGATTTACAATAAATGTAAACGAATAAAGATAGGTGAATGCACTTAATAATGAATGAAATAAGCTTTTATATTTTTTAGCAACGAACATATAAAGTAAACTTGATCCAATAATTACTTCAAACATCGCCTCATCATAGAGTATTTGTGTAAAGAAGAGGATACTCATTAAGGCATTGGCAATAAAAATTGGTGCACGTATTTGGTCTTTTTGATAAAGGTAATAACATGTTCCATAAATAATAGAGATTAATCCGAAAGTAAGTGCGGATTGATTATCACTAAGTACTCCAGTAACCCAAGCCGCTGATAAAATCATACTAGAGAATAATGTATATGCTTGCACTTTTCCTAAATAGTTGGTCTTTAAAAAGCCAATTAGTAATGTCATTTGTTGTATAAGAATAGGAGCGATGGCGATCCACTCGTAACCATCTGGTATATCTGTAATGATAAAATAGAAAAAAAGCACAATGTTTAGTAATATTGCTGAAACATGATAAAGAGCGATATAGCGATGCTGAAGTGCTAACCAAGTAAAAAACGTATATAAAATTGTCTCGTATGATACAAACAGGACGATATTTGGTTCGAGTCCCTCAATTAGAAAAGGGATTAACAGTCCTCCAACTGCAGAAACAATACCAATCCCTTGTGATTTGTATTTCAGTGTCAGATAAAGGCCAAGTGCTATCCAAAGTAAATTTAGTATGAAAGTTACTTCTGGTCCCGTCATTTCATACAGTTGGTGCATAGCAAATGTTGTTAACATGAAAACTGGAATTGAACCACCGATAAGGACTTGCCCTAAAATGTTTCTTTCACGGTTCACTTGTACATGTCCTAAGTAAAGCAAGACAGCAGCAACAATAAATCCTAAAATTACTTTTACACTTTCTGTTAAGATTCCATAATCTGAAGCAGCTTTGAATCCCCAAAGTACTCCAATGATTAATACAAAAATAAATAATCGTGGGAGTATCTTTTGAAATATTAGTACATCCCATTCTACCGGTTCTTTCTGAATATGATGAACGTTTGATACTGTATTTGTAACTGGTGGAGTTTTTACAACAACTTGCTTGTTATCAGATAAAAGTTTTTCCTCTAAGTAACGAACACGCTGCTCTAAAAACTCTACCCTCTCCTCCAGAGACTGTTTCTCCAAACAAACTCCCTCCCATACCTGTTTCTATTCATTATATTAGACGATAAAATTAACAGAATCAGTATGTTTTAGGATTTCATGTAAAACACGTAAAAAAGCCCATCGATTTTTCATATCGATGGGCCTTATTGCTTATATAATTATTCTTTTAAATCCTCAATGGAGTCAATATCCATATATGTTGGGACAACTAGGCCGATTTTAACACCTTCCATGCTCATGCCTAGGTCTTCAAATTGACCATCAAATTTTTCTGCATATGTTGCGTGTGTTACTGGCAACCATGCAGCAAGGGAAGCATCAGCACTTCCATCAGCAACAGCTGTCCACATAGGTCCAGCTTCCACTTGTGTAAGTGTTACATCATACCCCATGTCTTCTAATACGATTTTTATAACATTGTGACTTGCAATTTCGCTATCCCAAGCAACATATGCAAGTTTAATTTTGTCTCCGTTAACTTTATCTACACCATTTGTCCATTCAGCAATTTTGTCTCCATTATTATCTACCCAATCTTGTGCTGCTTCTTCCGGTTTAGCACCATCCTGAATGGCAAGCATAACTTCACCCATATCATCTTCTGACCAAGCAAAGTTGGAAAGAATCTCATATGCTTCTGGTAGATCATCCTTTAACCCATTACGAGCAATCGTATGAATTTCTTCTGCACCACCATATGAACCTTTAGGGTCATCTAAATATTTCAAATCAAATTTTGCAAATTTCCAGTGTGGGTTCCATCCTGTTACAATAATCGGCTCTTCTTTGTCATATGCTTTCTGTAAAGCCGCTGTCATAGCAGAACCAGAGCTTGAAATAACGCTCCAATCGTCTAATTCATAATCTTCAATTGCTCTTTCTGTTGCTTCCATAATCCCTGCACCAGGATCAATTCCTGTAATCTTATAATCTACACTTTCTCCTACAGTTGCATCAGAGTTTGCCTCGTCACTCCCACAAGCCGCAAGTCCAATCGAAAGTAATGCTACTGCACCTAATCCTGTAATTTTTTTTGCTAAATTCATTAAATAGTTCCTCCTTGTTTGTTCTTTCCTAAATTTTGTGTAAATCTATCTAATATCATTGCTACAATAACAATCGCAATCCCGGCTTCAAATCCAACTCCAATTTTCAACTGTGTAACTGCTCGATACACATCTTCACCAAGACCTGGGGCTCCAACCATGGAAGCTATAACTACCATTGAAAGAGATAGCATGATACATTGGTTAATTCCGGCCATAATCGTTGGCATAGCAAGTGGAAGTTGAATTTTAATTAACCGTTGCGAAGTTGTTGATCCAAAAGCTTCTGTAGCTTCAATGAGATCTTCTGGTACTTGGCGAATTCCCAAAATGGTTAAGCGAATTGCAGGTGGCATTGAGAAAATAACGGAAGCCACAACTCCAGGAACAACCCCGATGCTAAAGAAGAAAATTGCTGGTAGTAAATATACGAAGGCAGGCATTGTCTGCATAAAGTCTAAAATTGGTGTCACTATTTTTCTCACAAGTGCTTTTTGTGAAGCCCAAATACCGATTGGCACACCAATAATAATGGAGATAAGAACGGATATGACTACAAGTGCTAGCATTTGTAGCATGGAATCCCAATATCCTAAATAGTCTACAATTAAGAATCCAACTAGCGAAAATATCGCAATCTTCTTTGTTGATAAAAACCATGCAAGTAATGCAAAAATTAAACTTAATAGAATAGAAGGTAGAAAACCTAGGCCATTTACAATCCCATCTACCGTTCCTTCTAGAACATCAGTAACACCATCAAAAAATGCTCCAAATGTATCAACTAACCAACCTATAAAATTCTCTGTCCAATCTGCTATTGGTATTCTCGGAAGGTTCTCCATTTAATTCACCTCCCTAAAAGATTCTTCATTTATATCCTCTTTTGTTACATCATCAATATTCTCATTAATAAAATGATCATCACCAGCTAGTGCACCAATAAGAGCTCCTCGGATAATAATCCCTTGTAATCTATTTTTCTCATTTACTACTGCAACAGGAATAGAAGCAGTCGAAACTAGATTAAATAAATTTGTTAATAATGTATCGCCAGGAATTGTTGCAATTTCTTTAATGACGACATCTTCTAATGACTTCCCTGTTTCCATTGCTTCTGCAGCAACTTGTGCTGTAACTGCTCCGAGTAATTGATTTTGTTTATCGACAACATAAATGGAAGATAACCCGAGTTTTTTCATTAAACGAAGAGCAACACGAGGACCTCTATCTACTTGGATTGACTCAGCTGGCTTCATAATGTGATTCGCTGTTAGTACCTTGGATAAATCTACATCTTCCACAAATCGCTCTACATATTCATTGGAAGGATTCATTAAGATTTCTTCTGGTGTTCCAATTTGAACAATTTGCCCATCTTTCATGAGCGCTATTCGATCACCGATTCGTAATGCTTCATCCAAATCATGTGTGATGAAAATAATAGTTTTGCCCATATTATGATGTAGTTGCAATAACTCATCTTGCATATCCTTGCGAATTAATGGATCTAATGCGCTAAACGCTTCGTCCATCAATAAAATATCCGGATCATTTGCAAGTGCTCTAGCAAGCCCAACTCGCTGCTGCATCCCACCACTTAGCTGACTTGGATATTGATCTTCATATCCTTCCAATCCAACAAGAGCTAAAGCTTCCTTTGCTTTTTGTTGACGTGCCTTTTTCTCCACACCTTGAATTTCTAAACCATACTCGGTATTTTCGAGAATCGTTCGATGAGGAAAGAGTGCGAATTTCTGGAACACCATTCCAATTTTCTTTCTTCGTACTTCACGAAGCTGTTCCTTATTCATTTTGACGATATCTTCATCATCTAATAATACATGTCCTAATGTAGGATCAATTAAGCGATTAAGCATCCGTACTAATGTCGATTTTCCACTGCCAGATAAACCCATGATCACAAAGATTTCTCCTTCGTACACATCAAAAGAAGCTTCTTTTACACCGACAGTTGCACCAGTAGCTTTTAAAATTTCACTTTTTGATTTGCCTTCTTTTAAAAGCTGAATTGCTTTTTTGCTATTCTTTCCGAAAATTTTCGTTACGTTTTGAACTTCTATCTTCTTTTTCATTTGAAGTTCTTCTCTCATTCGAGTCACCCCTTTTGCTTACCTAGTTAATTGTAGGGGAATAGGGGCTTGTAACACAAATGTCATATTACACCATATTCTGTATGTATTGTTTGTAAAGAATAAACTGTACGAAATAAACAGCTGGTATTCTTACATATCCTCCATAATGCTCCTAAATCCTCTGCAACTTGATTCTTTACAATAAATAAGCGATTATTATACTGTTAGTAGTAATTAGGCAGTAATATCGTTTAGGATGTGAGCAAATTGGATGGTATCGAACAACTTGAAAAAGCACGAGAGCGGATAATTGAGACAATTGCCCAAAATATCCACCTATATGGAGTTACTCCGTCTGCGGGTAGATTATATGGAATGATGTTTTTCAACGATGAGCCGATGACACTTGATGATATGAAAGAAAAGCTTGGGATGAGTAAAACAAGTATGAGTACCTCCGTTCGAGCCCTAGCTGACTTGAAAATGGTTGAACAAGTATGGAAAAAAGGTGTTCGTAAAGACCTCTATAAAGTAGAAGAAGATTGGTATCAAAGTTTTATTGATCTATTCTCAACAAAATGGAAAAGTGCCATTTCCATGCATATGATTGAAATTAAGAAGTCATTGAGAGACTTACACAAATTAATCGAGAATGATGATATTGATGATGAAGTGAAGCAAATGGCACAAGTTGATATGGATAAACTAAAGTATATGTTGGAGTATTATGAATGGCTTGATCGCGTAGTAGAGGCATTCGAGGATCACGAAATCTTTAAATTAGTTCCCCGTAATGATCAAAAATAAATTATGGAAGGTCTACCTGTGGTACATGGTAGGCTTTTTATATTTTTCAATAATAAGGTTGTTATAAAAATAATAGATATTAACCTATTAATTTGTAAACCTTTCCATTATAATGAAACTTGCAAAGGCTTACAAACATATAATAAAGGGAGTGTAATCTTTGATTAATGTAGCATTATTAAGTAGATGGCACGTACATGCGGATGATTATGCAAGAAATGCAAGGGATAACCCAAATCTTTCTATTAAACTAGTTTGGGATGAAGAACCTGAACGCGGAGAAAAGTGGGCAGCAGAATTGGGAGTTCCTTTTGAAGCAGATTTAGAAGCTGTTTTATCTAATCCTGCAATTGATGCGATTATTATTAGTACACCAACAAATCTACATAAGGATATCATTATTTCCGCTGCAAATCATAAAAAGCATATTTTCACAGAAAAGGTTCTTGCATTTTCTGTAGAAGACTGTCAAGAGATTTATGATGCAGTAGAAGCCAACAATGTTCACTTAATGCTATCATTGCCAAGACTTACAGAGAACTATTATATATATGCTCAAGAAGCACTAGATTCAGGGAAGTTAGGAAAATTAACGACTATTCGTTGTCGATTAGCACATGATGGAGCTCTTGGAAAAGAAGGGGAAAGAACAGGATGGCTTCCAGAACGATTTTATAATGAAGAACAAACTGGTGGAGGTGCACTAATAGATTTAGGAGCACACCCAATCTATTTAACAAATCGGTTAGCTGGAAAGGCAGTATCTGTTCAAGCGCAATTACAAGAAACGAAAGCTCTTGGAGTAGACGATAATGCCACTGTACTGGTTGAGTATGAATCAGGTGCACTTGGTATTATTGAAGCAGGATTTGTTTCATTTGGTAGCCCATTCCAGTTAGAATTATTTGGAACAAAGGGTTCTCTTTTAATAGAAGATGGCAGTGTGCGTATCCAAAGTAAAGAGCTTGAAGGTGGCTGGCATACTCCAGAAAATCTATCATCTTTACCAATGCCGATGCAACAATGGACTGAAGCCATTATAAATGGAACTTCTCCGTCTATTACAAAGGAAGATGCAATCAATTTAACACTCATTAATGTAGCCGCAGCAAGATCCCATCGTGAAGGGAAACGAGTAGAATTAAAGGATCTAGCAAGTGTAAAATAATTAAAATGAGTCGCTCATAAAGCGGCTCATTTCTTTGTTATTATAATAGATTCTGAACGTTGATTTTCACTACAGGTGCTCGCTTTCCGCGGGCATAGAAAAGTGAAAGACGCCCGCTTATCGGCGACAAGCAAATGTTCTGAGACACCTCGAGCCGGTGGCGCCTACAACTAGACAAGGTTCGGAAGCCTCCATGGCGCTAAAAGCATGGGCACTGAAGAAGTCCCTGAATTTCGTGTTATGGTAAAACTTAGCTGTTGATTTCCGTTCCAGGCAGCTTCGCTTTCCACGGGGCGGGCGGTGAGCCTCCTCGTCGCGAAAGCTCCTGTGGGGTCTCACCTGTCCCGCTTGAACCCGCAGGAGTCTTCACTGCCTTCCACTCCAATCAACAGAATTCTTAACAATGGATGAGTATTAAAAGATATAATTTATTATTTTATTAAGGGAATTATAGCTCTTTTTTGTACAATTTTAGTCCAGATAAAAACAAAAATTTTCCATCATACATTTGAAGCTTTCGTAAAACTAGGTTTTTCAGTTCCCTCCTTAAAGCGCTTGTGGGGTCTTCCGACTATCGTTCATCCCGCAGGAATCTCGCACCTTTCGCTACAATCAACAATCTTAAGTAAATTAAAATTTCCCTTCAAATTGGTGTGAAAAGCTATTAATAGTATGAAAGTATCTTCCTCTACATAATCCTATCTATAATCATGTAAGAAGTAACATATAAATATGTGGGAAAATTACTATTTGAATCAATTTCATAAATGCTTATTGTAAAAAAACACCCTTTTCAATATAAATTGTAATAAACTCTGTAAACACAAC
>VEFU01000339.1 GCA_007679095.1 Paenibacillus bovis | reverse complement strand
GTATGGGAGAACGTATTGGGAAAGATATTGGTGGAGTTAAAAATGGAATAGAAGGATGGATTGATGTTTAGTTTGGAGAGTTGAGAGAAGTGTTTAAAGAGTATGGAGAAGAAGAATTAGGTGTTTTAAAGGTAAGGCGCGTGGGAGAGGATATGAAAAATGGGTGTGTTGAGGATTTAGTGGGGGGAGAAAAAGAGGGGGGGGGAAAGTATGGAGGAAGGGGAAAAATGATGAAGGTGATGGAGGTGGGTGAAGAGTGTATTGGT
>VEFU01000338.1 GCA_007679095.1 Paenibacillus bovis | reverse complement strand
ACAATCAAAACCATGATTTCAAATCCACATATCTATCTATTTCAAACTAATCATCATATTCAAATCTTAACAATCCCAACATATCCTTCCACTCTCAAAACCACAATCTTAACTCATCTCCCCCACCTTTCTAATCAACATCCACCTCTACCCATCAGTCATCTAATTCCCCACAATACCAAAACAATTTACTTACCCCACTTAACTAAAGATAATAATATCAAACACCTCGCAACAATCACTCTACAACAAACACTCCAAAGTAC
>VEFU01000337.1 GCA_007679095.1 Paenibacillus bovis | reverse complement strand
ACAATAGTTACTGAGAGCCTGTGTATGGACTTGACCATAGATTGTTAGAGCAAGTAGGTGAAGTATTAGGAAGTGGATTTAGAATTGGAGATGGTGGAAAAGAAGAAATGGGATTAGGTGTACATGGAATGTATGAAGGTGGGAAAGGGTTTTTAGGTATGGTGAGAGAAGGGGAAGAAAGAGGTAATATTAATGAAAGGCCTGGAGGAGTAGGTAAGATTGGAATTTATGGGGGAGGTGGAGAATTTGTGTATCGTAGTCAAGAG
>VEFU01000336.1 GCA_007679095.1 Paenibacillus bovis | reverse complement strand
CAAAAATCCCACAACTCCAATTTCAATATCCACTTCATCAACCTCCCCTATTCAATCATCCCATCAACTTCCCACTACACCGCCCCAAAACATTCCCAGTCACCCCACCACATCGTCAACTACCAACAATCATCACACTTTACCCTGATTCCAAATTATCACCCCATCATCACATCCTCCAAAAATTATCCCCCAATCCCAAAAAACCCTTACACTTTTCTTCCATACAACCTCGTTCCCATCCCCACCAACATCCTGTAATCGAA
>VEFU01000335.1 GCA_007679095.1 Paenibacillus bovis | reverse complement strand
TTTTTCACACCTAAAAAAACCACTACCTCCCCAAAATCTCCAAATCACTAACTACCCACACAAAACTCAATCACTCCACCAACACTCCCTATCACTATTATACCACAACCAACCCTTTTTCCACTACAACAATTATATCATTTACAACCTACCCAACCATTTCATCCTATTTTTTCACCCCTTCACATCCATCCTATCATTCCCTCCCTCCCAAACAAATCCCCTTTTCCTACACCTCTCAACCTTAACTACACCCCCATGCTTTA
>VEFU01000334.1 GCA_007679095.1 Paenibacillus bovis | reverse complement strand
GTTGATGTTTTTTGTGTAGGTTGAGGGGGTAGGGGGTGGAGGTGAAATAAGGTGAGGGAATGAAAGGTAAAGAAGAGGTTTGTTTGTGTGAGAAGATTTGGTTGTGGGGGGGGGAGAGGAGGGGGGTGAGGAAGGGGTTGGGAAGTAGATGGAGGTAGTAGTGGAGGGGAAGGGAGAGGAGGTTGGTGTTTGAGGGTGGGAAGAGGATGTTGGGAAATTAGGGTTGGTTGAAGTGGGAAGGGGGTTTGAGTTTTGTAAGGGCGGGGA
>VEFU01000333.1 GCA_007679095.1 Paenibacillus bovis | reverse complement strand
ATTCAAGTATAATAAACAGCATAACACAAAACCAATTGTACAGATGCAAATCAGCACAATTTTTACTGTAAATATCACACCACTCTCCTCTTTTTCCTCCCCTACTAATTTTTAATTCCTATAATCAAAACCCAACTATCACAACGTTCATTAAAACATACTTCCCTTTTTTTATTTCATCTCTATTCTTTTCTCCAATCCTCTTCTTTATCTTCTTTTTTTCCAAAAGCCTCTTTCAACCCAAATCCTAAAACTATAATTATAAAT
>VEFU01000332.1 GCA_007679095.1 Paenibacillus bovis | reverse complement strand
TAAAACTCTCCCTCCAACCTCCCACATAACACATTCAACTCCATCATCCCTCCCATCCTCTTTTCCTTCACTTCATTCCCTCATCTTCTCACCATAATCCTCACCCAATAAACCCATATCCCATTCATCACCACTTACACCCACCCCCCAATATTTTCTTTCAACTTCACCCCCAACCCTTCTTTTACCACTCCATCCAACACCAACCATCAAATCAACCCTACCTATATGCACCATCTCCAATCTTTTAAAACCCCAATTTTACCA
>VEFU01000331.1 GCA_007679095.1 Paenibacillus bovis | reverse complement strand
TATTTATTGTAGTTAGATGTAGATAGGTTGATTGGAGGTTGTTATGAAGGTGTGAATGTGAGGGGGAAGGAAGGAGGATATGGTGGTTGGGAAGGGAAGGAAATTGGGGGTGAGTGTGTGGGTGAGTGGTTGTGAGGTGGAGGTAGAATGTATAGGGTTAGAAATGATGAAGGATTAGGTGGAAAAGTAGAATATGGGGTAAATGAGGTTGGGGATGTGGAAAGCTTTGATGGAGATGGATATGTAAGTGGGTTTGGAGGTGATTGT
>VEFU01000330.1 GCA_007679095.1 Paenibacillus bovis | reverse complement strand
TTTAGATGGTTGGAGTAGGATGATTATGGAGAGTATTTTAAAGAAGAAGTATTAGGTAATGGTGATATTGAAATGGATAATAGGAGAATATGTGTGAGGTGAAAAGAGTTGTTTAGAGAAATGTATGTGAAAAAGTATATTAGGTGAGAAGAAGATATAGAAGATGATGATGAAGTATTAGATGAAAAATATATGGGTGGAAACAAATTTGGTTTTGGTTTATGAGGAGATTTTGATTGGGGAAAGAACGTTGTTTGGTATGTTGAA
>VEFU01000032.1 GCA_007679095.1 Paenibacillus bovis | reverse complement strand
TTGTGTTTACAGAGTTTATTACAATTTATATTGAAAAGGGTGTTTTTTTACAATAAGCATTTATGAAATTGATTCATTTACAAAATCTTTACAATAAATTTATTTACTTTTAATGATATGTTAATTAAACTTGTGTAGGGCAGAATAATGTCGAATGATAAAGTAAAGGAATGAAAACATGGATTTGCAAACTTTGCTTTTTACCTTTTTTGGAGGACTGGGGATTTTTCTATATGGTATTAAGTCCATGGGGGATGGTCTTCAGAAAGTTGCAGGAGATGGGTTACGTGACTTATTAGATCGGTTTACGACAAGACCAATTTTTGGTGTGTTAACAGGGATTGTTGTTACAGTTTTAATTCAATCAAGTTCAGGTACGACGGTATTAACAGTGGGACTAGTAACAGCTGGATTTATGACATTGAGACAAGCAATTGGTGTTATTATGGGTGCCAATATTGGTACAACAGTAACAGCGTTTATTATTGGGATTGATATTGGTGCATATGCATTACCAATACTTGCAATTGGTGCATTCTTGCTCTTTTTCTTTAAAAATCATAAAATTAATAACTTTGGTCAAGTATTTTTCGGTTTTGGTGGCCTGTTTTTTGGTCTAGAATTAATGGGTGACGCAATGTACCCACTGCGGGAAGCTCAAACATTTATTGATTTAATGGTGAACTTAGGAAAGACCCCAATACTCGGTGTTGGTGTGGGTGCACTGTTTACAATGCTTGTTCAAAGCTCATCCGCCTCTGTTGCGCTATTACAAGCATTATACGATCAAGGAATTATTGAGCTACAAACAGCATTGCCAATTTTATTTGGTGAAAATATAGGAACAACAATTACTGCAGTTTTAGCATCAATCGGTGCTTCAATTGCTGCTAGAAGAGCGGCTTTTACACATGTTCTTTTTAATTTGATTGGAACAACTTTAGTCTTAATTTTAATTGGACCGTTTACTAGTTTAATGGAATTCTTCCAAACCAGCTTGGATTTAAATGATAAAATGACGATTGCCTTTGCACATGGTACATTTAATGTGGCCAATACAATTATTCAGTTTCCGTTTATTGCTGGATTAGCATGGATTGTAACGAAGTTAGTTCCTGGAGAAGATAAGAGAATTGAACATAAGGCTATTCATTTAGGTGAGCAATTTATTCGTCAATCCCCTTCTGTCGCACTTGGACAAGGAAAAAAAGAAGTGTTACGTATGGCGGAATTGGCAGATCAAGGTATTGTAGAAGTTGGTCAATACTTTAAAACTCAAAGTAAGAAAAACCGTGAAGTATTGCCGCAAATTGAAGATGCTTTAAATAACCTAGATAAGACAATTACAGAGTATTTAATCCAAGTCTCATATCATCCATTAACAGACAGCGATATGCAGACACATAATACTTTAATGAATACAGTTATTAACTTAGAGCGTATTGGTGACCACATGGAGAATATTATGGAACTTGTGGATAGCCAAATTTCAAGCAAGGTGAAATTCTCTGAATCTGCACTAAAGGATTTAGATGATATGTTTGATTTAACTGTTTCTACTTTGAGACAAGCTATTAAGGCGTTAGAAACGGATGACTTAGAACAGGCGAAAATGGTACTGCAAAAAGAGATCCAAATTGATCAAATGGAGCGCGATTTACGCCATAAGCATATTACACGTTTGAACGAAAATAAATGTACAGGTACTGCTGGAATTGTCTATGTAGATATCGTGAGCAACCTGGAACGTATTGGGGACCACGCTGTTAATATTGCTGACGGAGTATTAGGTGTAAGAGGCGAAGAATAATTTAAAGCCAATGGGACTTAAATATAGATGATCGAAAAGCCAAACTATTTCTTGGATTAATTTCAAGGTAGTTTGGTTTTTTTATAGAAATTTCTTGAATATAGATGGAAAGTAATTGCTTGGCATTCACTCTTTTTTGTATCATAAAATATATAAAAGATCCTTAGGAGAGATCGCAATAAAAACAATACTAAAGATTTCATCATTCTTAATTGTTGCTTTATGCTTATACATGATTTTTCAAGCTGATTGGTTTGTCATGTTAAAATCTGGTGACATGGATTTAATTGCTGATTATTTTGAAGAGGAGTGGCAACTAGCACTTTTCATTACCTTCATTCTAATGCTCATACAAAATTTGTTTACACTTGTTCCACTTGTATTAGTCGTTACTATTAATATTTTGTTATTTGGGTTCTATGGTGGTTTCTTCTGGAGTTGGGCAACGAGTGTAATGGGAAGCTTACTTGCCTTTTTGCTATACCGTTATTGGCTACAAACCTTTTTAACGACTAAAGTAAATAGTGATATAAGAAGTAAAATTGAAAATAATGGTTTTCTATTTGTTTTTTATGCACGCCTGTTTCCTTTTTTTCCAACAAGCCTTATTAATGTGACAGCAGGAGCAAGTACGATTAAAATTTATCATTATGTAAGTGCAACAGTGCTAGGAAATCTAATATATCTGCTGATTGTCAGTTTGATTGTGAATGGTATTGTTTCTGCAAGTTTCGAAAGTTATGTGTTTTTTGTAGCGCTTGTCATCGCTATACCACTTTTCTATTTATATAAAAGGAGAAAACGAAAAGTTAAAATACTACAAAAAGATGTGGCTCATTTTAAATAGGGTGCTTCTAAGGGTTAAGCCTTTGAAGCACCCTTGATTTTTATATTACAAGCAATAGGCTTACAGCCATAATGGCCATTCCGCTAATTAGACCGAAAATAGAAGTATGTGCTTCATCGTACTTTTTAGCAGCTGGTAATAGGCCATCAAGCGAGATGAAAACCATAATACCGGCAACTGCGGAAAATACGACACCGAACATAATATCGTTTAAAAATGGCATTAAAATTAAGAATGCTACAATAGCACCTATTGGTTCTGCAATACCAGATAAAAACGAAAGCTTGAAGGCTTTTTTTCGACTGCCAGTTGCATAATAAATGGGTACTGCAACAGCAATTCCTTCTGGGATATTATGAATGGCAATAGCAATGGCAATGGCGATTCCTAAACCGGGATCTTGTAGTGTTGCTGTAAATGTTGCAATTCCCTCTGGAAAATTGTGTATACCGATTGCAAGGGCAGTAAAGGTACCCATTTTTAATAAAGCTGGATCTTTTATGCCTTTGTTTGTAGGATTCATTTCTTCCACTTTTTTCAATTCGTGTGGATTTCCTTGCTTTGGTACAAACTGATCAATCAAGGCAATCAGTAACATCCCTCCAAAGAAACCTGCTACAGTTATCCAATTACCTAAGACATCTCCTAGATCATTCGTTAGTGAATCTTTTGCTTTTACAAATATTTCGATCATAGACACATAAATCATCACTCCTGCAGAAAAGCCTAAAGAGAAGGAGAGAAATTTTGTGTTTGTTGTCTTTGTAAATAGGGCGGTAAAGCTCCCAATTCCTGTTGCCAATCCAGCAAATAATGTTAGTGCAAAAGCAAGTAATATATTTTCAGTCATCACACTTAACTCCCTTTGTTGTTCATGTAGGAAAAAATTGATAATTTTATTCATATGCATCTGCATGATAAAAGTTGCCCTTAGGAAACATTTTATACCCGAGGAAAAATGTCTGTCAATTATTTTATTAACAATATTATAATTTTGTGAGTTATTCCATTAATTTTGACTATTTAAGCAGGATTAATGTGATGGTGGGGAGAAATTAAAACGATAGAGAGTATTTTTAGTCTCATGTGCTAAAATGGACTAGAAAAAATCGTTTTACAAGTGGAGGTTAATATGAGTATAGAGCAAATTTTTCAAAAGGAATTTACCGTTACAAAGCAGGCAAACTTATCGTTTCTTTTATCCTTACCATCTGATTATGAGCAAAGTGAGGATTTATATCCATTAGTACTATTTTTACATGGGATGGGTGAACGTGGTAATGACCTAAATAAGGTGAAAGTACATGGTATTCCAAAGGTAGTGGAAGAAAAGGAATTTCCATTTATTATGGTTGCACCTCAATGTCCGGATGATCTCTATCGTTACTCGACGTGGATTAACCTTATGGATGAGTTGAAAGCGCTGATAGATGACGTGGCAGTGAACTATCGAGTAGACAAGCAACGCATTTATGTGACCGGTCTCAGTATGGGTGGTTACGGTACATGGGAAATTGCAAAAAGATATCCTGAATTATTTGCTGCAGCAGCACCGATTTGTGGTGGTGGCTCTGTTAAAAATATAGAACGTTTAAAGGATGTCCCTGTTTGGGCATTTCATGGGGCAAAAGATGATGTTGTTTTACTAGAGGAAAGTGAAGTGATGGTGGAGGCTCTACGGGAAGCAGGAGGAGATGTAAAGTTTACTGTGTATCCTGACGCAAACCATGATTCGTGGACTGAAACCTACAATAACCCTGAATTTTACACATGGTTGTTAAGTAAAAGGAAAGAAGTTTAAGAGAAAACATTTTCTTTTTTATTAAAAAGGCTACAATCGAAACGTTTTTATGATAGAATTATGTAAAGGCTTTTTTAATATTTTAATGGACAATTAGGAGGATTATATAATGAGTAAATTAAAAGTTGGAGTAATTGGTTGTGGAAGTATTTCTAGATGGCGCCATCTACCAGAATATGCTGCAAATCAACAGGTAGAAATTGTTGCTGTTTGCGATATAGTAGAAGAGAGAGCAAAAGAAATGGCAGAAGAATACAATGCTACTGCTTATACAGATTATGAAACAATGTTAAGTGAAGCAGACCTTGATGTTGTATCTGTATGTACACCAAACTACCTACATGCACCTATGTCAATTGCTGCTTTAAATGCAGGTAAGCACGTACTATGTGAAAAGCCAATGGCTACTTCAGAGGAAGAAGCATTAGCTATGATTGAAGCTGCTGAGAAAAATGGTAAGAAATTGATGATCGCTCACAATCAACGTTTCGTTCCTTCTCATGTAAAAGCTAGAGAGTTGATTGAAAACGGCGCAATTGGAAAAATCTATAGCTTCCGTACAGCATTTGGTCATGGTGGTCCTGAAGGATGGAGCATTGACGGTAAAGATAGCTGGTTCTTTAGAAGAGAAGAAGCTTTCATCGGAGCTATGGGAGACCTTGGTGTTCATAAGACAGACTTAATGCGCTACTTACTTGGTGAAGAATTTGTAGAAGTTGGTGCGTTTGTAGAATCAAGTGCAAAAGAAAACAGCGACGTAGATGATAGTGCTGTATGTGTACTTAAGTCTGAAAGTGGTATCGTTGGAACACTTGCTGCAAGCTGGGCTTACAAAAAGAGCGAAGATAACTCAACGGTTATTTATGGTGAAAAAGGTGTACTTCGCTTAGAAGACCACCCACAATATGGACTAGTTGCCCAATATACAAATGGTGAAGTTGTAAACTATGAACTTGGAAGAATTCAGTCTAATGATGAAGGCGGACAAACTGGTACAAGAGTAATCGAACACTTTGTAAACAGTATTATTAATGATACAGTTCCACCAATTGATGGAGAAAGTGGAATGAAATCATTAAAAGTTGTTCTTGGAGCATTAGAATCTAGCGAAACGAAGAAAATTGTACAACTTTCATAATCATATAAATAGTATAATAGAGTAGACCTTTAATGAGAGGGGACACCCCCCTCTCATCTATAGGTTAATAGTTAGATGTGGCAACTTCCGTGGCAGCGCTTTATTTTGGGGATGTACCTGTTTTTAATGGTATAATTTTCACTTCAAGGGATTTGTACATCTAAGATTGCCAGTAAATACAGGATACATATAAAAGTAGACAAAATTATTAGGGAAAGGATTGTGTTATTACTTATGAAACTTGGAGTTTTCGCGGTATTATTTGCTGAGAAATCGTTTGAAGAAATGCTTGATTATGTGAAAGCGTCTGGTCTTGATTCTGTGGAAATTGGAACTGGAGGATACCCAGGAAATGCACACTGTGATTTGGATGCATTACTTGAAAGTGAAGAGAAACGTAAGGATTATTTACACCAAGTAGAGTCGCGTGGATTAACAATCAGTGCGTTCAGCTGTCACGGTAACCCAATTGCACCTGACGAGGAATTTGCAAAAGAATGTGACGAAACAATTAGAAAGTCAATTAAACTTGCATCTCTTTTAAACGTCCCAGTTGTGAACACTTTCTCTGGAACTCCTGGTGATCAGGAAGGTGCAAAATATCCAAACTGGCCTGTTGCACCTTGGCCAAATGATTATGGTGAATTATTAAAGTGGCAATGGGAAGAAAAACTTGTTCCATATTGGAAAGAAGTTGGAAAACTAGCAGAAGAGCATAATGTGAAAATTGGTCTAGAATTACATGGTGGTTTCCTTGTACATTCACCATATACATTATTAAAATTACGCGAATTAACATGTGACGCAATCGGTGCAAACCTTGACCCTAGTCATATGTGGTGGCAAGGAATTGATCCTGTAGCTGCTATTAAAATTCTTGGTAAAGAAAATGCAATCCACCATTTCCATGCGAAAGATACATATATTGACCAAGATAACGTCAATATGTACGGATTAACGGATATGCAACCATACACAGAACTACAAACAAGAGCTTGGAATTTCCGTTCTGTTGG
Source organism: Paenibacillus bovis (assembly GCA_007679095.1). Classification (GTDB taxonomy): domain Bacteria; phylum Bacillota; class Bacilli; order Bacillales; family Bacillaceae_C; genus Lederbergia; species Lederbergia graminis. The sequence continues at coordinate 43,538 of VEFU01000032.1, read as the reverse complement.
CTGTGGACATGACATGAAAGAATGGTCTGACATGATAAGTGCGCTACGTACATTTGGGTACGACTATGTTGTCAGCATCGAACATGAAGACCCAATTATGTCTATTGAAGAAGGATTCCAGCGAGCAGTTTCTAACTTAAAATCTGTACTAATTAAAGAACAACCTGCTGATATGTGGTGGGTGTAATAGAAAAGCGAAAGGCTTGCTGTTAAGGGCGAGGTAATTGTTCTGAGCCATTAAAGAAGGGTTTATGCTTTTATTTGGCTCAGGTATATGAACCTAGGCTCTTCAGCCTGTAGCTAGATAAATAAATAGTAAGAGTTAAGACTCCTGAGAGTACAATTCAGGGGTCTTTTTTTTTGTGAATGAATGTTCGGAAATTGTTAACAAGTACTCAGTTTGATGAATAAAGTCATGATTGATTTACGGGTGATTCTGGGTTGAATCCGTCGATAGGGAGGTTGTCTCGTAGGTTTTAAGTAAATAGCTCATTCGAATTGGTAGAGAGAGGTTGTCACTACAGTTTTATATATGATTCCTCATCCAATCGGTTGAGAGAGAAGTCCTCACGACGTTTTTGTTCGAGTATCTTGTTCGAAACGGTCGAGAGAAAGGTTATCGCTACAGTTTTATGTAAGAATCATCCTCAAATCGGTTGAGAGAAGAGTTCTCACTACGTTTTCGATTGGGTATCTTGTTCGAATCAGTTGAGATAATGGTTGTCACGACGATTTGGAGCGAATATTAAAGTTAAAATGGTTGAGAGAGAAGTCCTCACTACGTTTTCTTTCGAGTATCTTGTTCGAATCAGTCAAGAGAATGGTCGTCAAGACGATTTGGAGCGAATACGAAAGTCGAATCGGATGAGAGAAGAGTTGTCACGACGTTTTCGATTGGGTATCTTGTTCGAATCAGTTCAGAGAGGGTCTGTCACGACGATTTTATGCGAGTACTTTATTCGAATCGGTCGAGAGGAAGGTTGTCACTACAGTTTTATGTAAGATTCTTCTTCATATCGGTGGAGAGAAGAGCTCTCACGACGTTTTCGATTGGGTATCTTGTTCGAATCAGTCGAGAGAATGGTTATCTCGACGGTTTGGAGCGAATATTAAAGTTGAAACGGTTGAGAGAGAAGTCCTCACGACGTTTTTGTTCGAGTATCTTGTTCGAATCGGTCGAGAGGAAGGTTGTCACTACAGTTTTATGTGAGATTCTTCTTCATATCGGTGGAGAGAAGAGCTCTCACGACGTTTTCGATTGGGTATCTCGTTCGAATCAGTCAAGAGAATGGTTGTCTCGACGGTTTGGAGCGAATATTAAAGTTGAATCGGTTGAGAGAGGGGTTGTCACTACAGTTTTATATAAGATTCCTCATCCAATCGGTTGAGAGAGAAGTCCTCACGACGTTATTAATCGAGTCTCTCATTCGAAACGGTCGAGAGAGAGGCTATCACGGCGTTTTCGCGTAAGTATGATAGTCGAAACGGTCGAGAGAAGCACTCTCACTACGGTTTCGCTCGAGTATCTGGTTTGAACCAGTTCAGAAAGAGTCTGTCACGACGATTTTACACAAGCATCAAAGTCAAATCAGTTGAGAGAAATGCACATACAATTTAATTCCAGATGTTCTAGAGGAAAATTGGAACGACAGTAGTTTTTTCATATATAATGAATTCATACATATGGTAGAGATGCTAGGAAGGAAGAGAATGAATGAAGGATATCGTCGTCATTGGTGCTGGAATACTTGGAGCTTCGACAGCGTATCATTTAGCCAAAGCAGGGGCCGAAGTAACCATTATAGATCGAAAAGATAAGGGTCAGGCAACAGATGCTGCGGCTGGTATCGTATGTCCATGGATATCGCAACGTCGAAATCAAGCATGGTATAAGTTAGCGAAGGCAGGTGCCCGTTATTATTCCGAGTTAATCCCATTGCTAGAAAAAGAAGGAGAAACGAATACAGGATATGCTAGAGTCGGAGCCATTAGTCTGCATTCCGATAACGATAAGCTTCAAAAAATGATAGAGCGTGCTATAAAACGTAGAGAAGATGCACCTGAAATTGGAGAAGTGCGGTTACTAACTGCTAGTGAAACAAAAGCATTATTTCCACCAGTTGCGGAGATGTACAGCTCTGTTTACATAAGTGGAGCTGCCCGGGTGGATGGGAGAGCGTTGCGTGAAAGTCTCCTCCAGGCAGCAAAACGAAATGGAGCTAAGATGATACTTGGGAGTGCGAGTTTAGAACTACAAGGATCAAAAGTGACAGGCGTTAAGGTAGATGAACAGGTATTCAATGCTAAAACTGTTATTGTCACAAACGGTGCGTGGGCCCCGCAATTACTAGAACCATTAGGAATTCCGTTGCAAGTAGAATTCCAGAAAGGGCAAATAATTCATATGCACTTACAGAATGCAGACACTAGCAACTGGCCAGTTGTAATGCCACCTGGTTCTCAATATATTGTTCCATTTAATGATGGGAAAATTGTAGCTGGTGCAACTAATGAAAAAGATACTGGTTTTGATATACGTGTTACCGCTGGTAGTGTACAGTCCATCCTACAAAATGCTCTAACTGTTGCTCCAGGTCTTGCAGATAGCACTATTGTAGAGACAAGAGTTGGCTTTCGACCGTTTACACCTGGTTTCCTTCCGGTTATAGGGGCACTACCAGACCATAACAATATTATTGTTGCGAATGGGTTAGGCTCTTCCGGTTTAACAGTTGCACCATTTTTAGGTCTGCTTATAAAAAAAATAGCACTTAAAGAGCAAATCAATATTGATTTAGAAAGCTATTCTATTAAGCATGCGCTTTAACATGGAGTGTGCTAGTTCATCAACTTTTGGTAGATACTGATAAAAAATTATCTGTTTAAAGGTTGAGAGCGATTTCAGCACGTGTTATAATAAAAACAATTAGTCGAAACGTTTCAACTGCAGTTTGAATAATACTTATTTAATGTTGAATAATATAAAAGGTTAATATTCAACATTTTTTATAATGATTGTAGAAACGTTTCGATAAAATCAGAAAGGGTTGTTTTGCATGAAAATACTTTATATTGATATCGATTCATTACGTCCTGATCATTTGGGGGCGTATGGTTACCATCGCAATACTTCACCAAATATTGATAGCATTGCGGAAAGAGGAGTCCGTTTTAATAACTATTATGCATCAGATGCACCTTGTGCGCCGTCCCGTACAGCTTTATTTGCGTCTCAATTTGGGATTCATAATGGATTAGTGAATCACGGAGGACTTCAAGCGGACGTGCGCCGTATTGGTAAGGATCGTCCATTTAACTATCACCATACTGAGTATCAGGCTTGGGTTGATACATTAAGATTTAAAGGCCATCACACAGCAATTATTAGCCCGTTTGCAGGTAGACATGCTGCTTGGCATATTTTACAAGGTTTCTTAGAAGTACATGATACAGGAAAACATGCAGGAGAAACAGCAGGTGATGTTTCAAAAGAAGCACTACGCTGGATTAAAGAACGTGGAACGGAGAAAGAAGATTGGTTCCTATACTTAAACTTCTGGGATCCACATACTCCGTACCGTACTCCAGCAGATTACGGAAATCCATTTAAAGATGATCCAGCACCAGAGTGGTTAACAGAGGAAATCATTGCAAAGCAAAGAGAAACATTTGGTACGATGAGTGCACGTGACCTTCCTGGAGGCAGTAACTGGCCAGGTCTCCCAAAAGAAATCGCTAGCAGAGAAGACTTCAAAGCTTGGATTGATGGATATGACACAGCAATTCGCCACGTTGATGATCATGTAGGTAAAATTCTTGAAGCTCTTGAAGAGCAAGGTATTCTTGACGAAACAATTATCGTTATTTCAGCTGACCATGGTGAAAACCAAGGAGAGCTAAATATTTATGGTGACCACCAAACTGCAGATCATATTACAAGTCGAATTCCATGTATTGTTGCTGGCCCTGGAATCAAACAAGGTCACGTAGATAATGACCTTCATTATCAAGTTGATTTTGGTCCAACATTCGTAGAATTAGTCGGTGGCAAAACTAGCAAGCGTTGGGATGGACAAAGCTTCTTGCCAGCTCTTACAGATGGTGAATCTGCAGGACGTCCATATCTTGTAGTGAGTCAACAAGCTTGGAGTTGTCAAAGAGGTGTTCGTTTTGATAACTGGATGTTAATTCGCACATATCATGATGGATTTAAGGATTTCCCAGATTGGATGTTATTTGATATCGAAAATGATCCACATGAGACTACGAATTTATTTGAGGAACGTCCTGATATAGCAGCAAAAGGGATGAGGTTGCTGGATGAGTGGGTAGCAGAACAAATGAAGAAATCCGATTCTCCTACTGACCCAATGTGGGTAGTTATCCAAGAAGGTGGACCATTCCACACTAGAGGCGATATAGCGCTAGATAACTACTTAGCTAAATTGCGTAAGCAAGGTCGTCATCAAGCTGCAGATAAACTAGAAAGTAGACATAAACAAGCATAAAGTAGTGAATTGCAAAATAGGAATAGGGAAAAAGGGGTGGTTCAAATGACGAGAAATAATAATGTCTTTTCGATGATTATCATACCTGATACACAGGAACTTTCAACTTATTATCCAGATAAATTGAAGGAAATGACAACGTGGATAGTAGATAATGCCGAGGATTTAAATTTGAAAAAAATCCTTCATGTTGGAGATGTTGTTAATAATGGTGCAACTCGTGAAGAACAGTATTTGAACCACCAAGAGGCATACTCACTGATTGATGTTGCAAACATCCCTAATCTAATTGCAATAGGTAACCATGATTACGATAATCTTCTGCATGAAAATAGAGATTCCGCAATGTTTAACAAATATTGCGGAATCCATAAATATGAATCTAAAGACTGGTTCGGAGATTCATATGAGCATAATAAAGCAGAAAATATGTATACCAAATTATCCATTAATGGGATAAAATTTCTTTTTCTATCATTAGAGTATGGAACAGGAGATGAGGTTTTAGTCTGGGCTGATAAAGTTATAGAACAACATTCTGATCATAAAGTAATTGTTGTCACTCACTCTTATATGTATTTTAATGGTGAACGAACAAAGCCCGGAGACGATCATAATCCAAAGGTATATAACGGATCCCGTGATGCTAATGATGGAGAAGATGTTTGGAATAAGTGTTTGAAGAAACATAAAAATGTATTCGCTGTTTTCTCTGGTCATCATATAGCAGAAAATATTAGTACACGTGTGGAATGCGGTGAAAACGGCAACACCGTGTATCAATTCTTCCAAAATTGGCAGTGTGCCCCTAATGGTGGTGAAGGGAGAATTCGTATTTTACAATTTAATGTAGTAGATAAAAAGTTTGATATATCGGTATTTAATCCACAAACAGAGCAATTTGAGCTAGAAGAAGGGTACAATAGAAGCTTTAAATTATCGGATTTTTAACTAAAATAGTAAAATTTTATCATAAAAAATAATATTTTAGTTGAAACCGTTTCCTGTTAGATTTATACTATAATAGTATTGAAACGTTTCAAATGGAACTCATCACTTCTTGAAACGTTTTATATTTTCAACAAATTTGAAACGTTTCAAATCAAACGTGGTTTGATGCGGTTCATTGTAGGAGGACAATGGTTGGTAACTTTAAAGGATGTGGCGAGGCGTGCAGGTGTTAGTGTTTCAACTGCATCTTATTCCATAAATGGAAGTCCGCTTATAACAGATGATACAAAAGAAAAAGTGCTAAGCGCAGCAAAAGAAATAGGCTATCGTCCTAATGGGCTAGCGAAAAACCTAAAAGAACAAAAAACAAATATTATTGGTTTGTTTTTAAGTGGATTTACAGGTCCCTTCTTTAACGAAATGGTCGAAGGAATTCAAGATGTTGTTATGCAAAACAAGTATGAGTTAATGGTATGTGCTACTGCGGATACTCATCGTCTTCTAGTAGAAAGATATGTAGATGGAGCAATTATCCTCAATTATCATATCGAAAATGAATTGCTTTGTTCTATTGCAAGCGATAAACTACCATGTGTTGTTTTAGACCGTGAACTAGAAACTCCTAATATTAAAAGTGTGCTTCTCCCGAATGAAGAAGGATCAACCATTATTGTGCATTATTTGTTGGAAAAAGGCCATACATCTCTAGGATATATTGCTGGGTCGACAGCTTCCTATGATGGTGAAGCTCGACTGAGAGGTTTTATAAAGGAACTAGAGAGACAAGGCATTGCATTTTTTGAAAGAAATCTTATTCGTGCAGACTTCACGGAAGTTAGTGGATATAGGGAAATGAACCGCTATCTTGAAAATGCGAGTCATGAACTTCCAACTGTATTCGTATGTGCTAATGATGAGATGGCGCTTGGTGCAATGAAGGCGATACAAAAGCAAGGGTTAAGAGTTCCAGAAGATATTGCTGTTGTCGGTTTTGATGATATTTACATGTCGCGATTTTTTACACCTCCACTTACAACGATAAGTGTACCGCGTAAAGAATGGGGTAAAACAGCAGCGAGAACACTATTCAAAATGCTAGACCCGAATTACGCGGAAGATCCGGGAGAATTCTCCATAAAAATTAATAGTAGAGCTTCAGGTTAAGTGATGAATCTTGCCCAAGAAAATGGATGAATGGAGAAAAATGGGCAAAGATACTAAAAAGATGGAACACGAAAGAGGTTCCGAAAAATAATTGATGTGAACTGCATGTAAGTGGTGCAGAAATTGTCGGATTATGTTGTGAAATCTAGATAGGGTTTTCCAAACGGAAGGTCCATCTATTTCAATAAAATTTTTTACATTTAGGAGTGAAATTGTATGAAAAAGTTGTATGCATTATTAGCAGTACTAGGTCTAGTATTCGTTCTTGCAGCATGCGGCGGATCTGACGACAAAGACAACAAAGGCAACAAAGACAAAGATAATGGTAACAACGCAGGGGATAAAGAAGAAGTAACTATCTCATATGCTCACTGGAACCTAGGTACAGAGGAAGATATGAACCTAGAGCGTCTTATGTTGAAACAATTCCAAGAGGATTACCCTCATATCAATGTAGAACTTTATGAGATTTCAGGTAACTGGAATGAGCAGTTAGCTGCTGCTGCAAGTGCTGGTAATATGCCAGATGTATTTGCAGTACCGGATCTGCCACTAGCTCTTTCTAATGACTGGGTTTTAGATGTTACGTATATGACAGCTGAAGATGAAGACTTCAAAAAAGTACCACAAATTGTACGTCAATCAACAGAACATGAAGGAAAAGTTGTTGCATTGCCATTCGCACAACACTTCCTTGGATATTTTGTAAACAAAGATTTGTTTAACTCAGCAAACCTAGACTTCCCAACTATGGATTCTACTGTAGAAGAGTTTGAAGCTTCTGTTAAAGCAGTAACGAATGTTAATGGTGGAGTAGTAGGATTACAAAACGCTGGTTCAATCACTGACTGGTATCCAGCAGCTGCAAACCCTGATTTGGGTTGGTACACATATAACGATGGTAAATATCAATTAGATAGTAATGAATTTATCGCTGGTGTTAAGTTTGCTAACGAAGTTGTAACAAATGGTTATGCTTATGACAACTTAACTGATGATCAAAAGGCTAACTTCTCTGGAGAAAATGCAAGTGAAGTATGGTATAACGGTGGCATTGGAATTTGGTGGGATGGAACATGGGCAAATAGCACATTCGCAGAAAATGCAAGCTTTGAATATGATTTCATCGGTATCCCAGGTGGAAAAACTGCAATCACAAACGATTTACTAGGTCTTTCTAAAACAACTGCTCATCCAGAAGAAGCTTACCTATTTGCAAAATATATGTCTTATGGTAAAGAAGGCTTCATGAAGCGTATGGAAATCGCAGCTAAAGAAGGTAAAGTGGTAAATACACTACCTATCAACAGTGATCAAGAAATTTTAGATGAATATTTTGCTCAATTAAATATTCCTGGAATTCGTAAAGCGTATGACAGATTAGATGAAGCAATTCTAGAACCAGTTAAAACTGTTCCAGGTTATGCTCAATCTAGATGGAATGCACCAACAGGTGTGAAAACTGCAGAATCTGAAAATGCAAGTGTTGCGCAATTAATTAATAGCTTTGTTACTGGTGAGTTAAAAGTAGAAGATTATGCTACTCAACTTAACAAATTGGCAAATGATAAATATGCAGAAGCAGTAGAGGCTTTAAAATAAAGCCACATTACTAGGAGGTTTGATAGTATGAGGTCGAAAATCATAGTGAGTTTGGTATTGGTGTTTTCATTGTTAATGCCTTATGGGGCACCATTGGCACAGGAAGAACCAAATCAAACCCAAACTAAGGATCAAGCAACTGATCAAACTATGGACCAAGCTATAAACCAAACTGTCGAAAATGTTGTAGAAGAACGCTATCATACTGTCCTTGAAATGTGGGAAAAAGAAGGAGTTAATGACGCCTCAAATTTTGAGGCGCTCATTGCTCCGTCTGATTTTATCGATGTGGATGAGGACGATTTAGTTCCAGCTGGGGAAAGTAATGGCTATGGGGATAGTGTATTCTATTGGCATAATCAAGAGTCATTAACATATGAGGTTACTGTTCCAAACGATGGCCTTTATGAATTATCTTTTGACTATTATCCGATTAGTAAAGAGATTGTTCCAATAGAGGGTTCAATCCTCGTGAATGGAGAATATCCATATTACGAAAGTAGACGAATCGTATTTCCGGTCAAATGGAAAAACGCCCAGGAAGACTTTGATGTCGACAGATTTGGAAATGAGATTATTCCTAAGCAAGTTCCGGTTCCTGAGTGGACCACAATATCAGCTGAAGATGCTAGTCATTTACAAGCTGAACCACTTAAATATTATTTAGAAAAAGGTAAGAACGAAATTACTCTTACTAATTTAAGAGGAGAAATGTTAGTTGGTAATGTATCTGTACACTCTCCAACTCAACTACCTATTTATAATGATTACATTAGCAATTTTTCTAACGAATCGAAAACAGACGCACTTATAACGCATGAAGCAGAAAAAGGCTATACAAAAAATAGTTCTTATATTCGTCCAGAGGCAACAATCGGTTCTTCTGTTTCCCCTAACGATCCTAAAAAGTTGTATTTAAATACACTTGGTGGTGAGTCGTGGGCAGAAAGCGGACAAAGGGTTAACTGGACAATTGATGTAGAAGAAGAAGGTTTATATCAAGTTACATTTAAAGTTCTTCAAAATAAAGCTACAGGAGGAACTGTTTTCCGAAACTTGTATGTGAACGGAGAAATTCCATTTGAAGAAGCTAAACATATCCGCTTTGAACATAGTAAAAAGTGGAAAAACGTAACGTTTGCAGATGATGATGGAGATGCGCTTCTAGTCTATTTGGATAAAGGTGAAAATGAAATTTCCCTCCAAGCAGATGCTTCGCCACTTGCAAGAACGATTAATGAGATTAATGATATTAACCGTGAAATGCAAGAATTCGCTTTAACCATAAAGAAATTAACTGGTGGAGAAGCTGACCAGGCGAGGGAGTGGAACATTAGTGAATACATTCCAGATGTTCCTGAAACATTAACTGGCTGGGCAGACCGCCTACAAAAAGAAAGCGAATATGTAGAAAAATTAAATGGTAGTACTGATTCACAAGATATTGCATCTCTTAATCTCGCTGTACAAAAGTTGAGAACATTAAGTAAAGAACCTGACAAAGTTCCAAATCGCTTAACAGAGTTAACAGAAGGTTCATCTTCTGTATCTCAATTGTTAGGTAATCTTTTACTGGAACTACCAAAACAACCATTATTAATAGACAGAATTTATGTACATGGTACGGATGATATTCCAGATGCTAAAGTGGGCTTCTGGAAGGGCTTATGGTTTAATGTTAAACGTTTCTTCTCATCATTTACTTCTAATAACTATGCAGTTTCAAATGATGTAGATGAAGATACAATTGAAATTTGGGTGAATCGACCACGTCAATACGTAGAACTTACTCAAAATATGGCGGATCGCTTATTTACGCCAGAAACAGGTATTAAAGTTAAGTTTTCTCTAATGCCTGATGAAGGTAAGCTGATTTTAGCAAGTGCGGCAAATAGTCAACCTGACGTTGCAATTGGAGTAAGTAGTTGGCTCCCGTATGAACTAGCGATGCGTGGTGCAGTAGTTGACTTACACCAATTTGATGATTTCGAACCATATACGAAGCAGTTTTCTCCAGGAGCATTCTTATCATTAATGGTCGGAGATTCTGTATATGCATTACCTGAAACACAAGATTTCTTTGTGCAATTTTATCGTAGAGATATACTGGACTCTTTAAATATACCAGTGCCGGATAATTGGGACGAAGTTGTTGCCATTTTACCGGAATTGCAAAGATTTGGGATGAACTACTTCTCACCTTTAGCTGGGGATGCAGCATTTAAGTCGTTCCAAACGACAGCTCCATATATCTTCCAATTTGATGGAGAATTATATTCGGAAAATGGGATGACAACTGCTATTTCTGAAGAGAGTGCATTAAAAGCAATTCAGTTTATGTCAGACTTAAATACTATTTATAGTATGCCGTTACAAGTACCAAACTTTTATAACCATTTCAGGTATTCAACATTGCCAATTGGAATTTCTAGCTTCAACACATATGTACAATTGACAGCAGCTGCACCGGAAATTGCAGGATCATGGGATATCGCTCCATATCCAGGAGTAGTGCAAGAGGACGGGTCAGTTGAAAGATGGGCAACTGGAGCAGGAACTTCTGCCATGATATTTGAAGGTACGAAGGATAAGGAAAAGGCATGGGAATTCCTAAAATGGTGGATGTCTACTGAAACACAAGCTGAATTTGCGTCTACAATCCAAACATTATATGGTCCTGCTTATATGTGGAATACAGCAAATATTGAAGCGTTCAAAATGCTTCCATTGCCAGAAAAGCATAAGGAAGTCATTTTAGAACAATGGGAATATTTAATGGAAGTTCCAAAACATCCTGCTGCTTATATGGTAGAGAGGGAAATAAGTAACATATGGAACAAAATAGTGTTTGATGGCGAAAATACTCGGGCTGCTGTAGATGATTCCGTAATTGCAATTAACCGCGAGTTCCAGCGGAAATTGGAGGAATTCGGATATATGAAAAACGGGAAAATGGTAAAACCATATCAGATACCTACCATTGAACAAGTAGAGAGTTGGGCAGGCGATGAAGATGAAGCGAAATAATTTAGAGCGGACACCTTGGTTATTCCTTTCACCGTATGTCCTAATGTTCGCAGGCTTTATTGTTATACCGGTAGTAGCGGCTATATACTTGTCGTTTACGTACTTTAATGCGATAGAAAGTCCATCCTTTATAGGATTAGCAAACTATATAAGCCTACTAACCCAAGACGAAGTATTTATGCAACATGTTGTGCCTAATACATTAACATTTGCATTAATCGTTGGACCAGGTGGTTATGTACTATCCTTTATATTAGCTTGGTCATTGGCGCAAATTTCCAAATTACCGAGAACTATCTTGGCATTGATTATTTACTCACCTTCGATGACTGCTGGTGTCGCAATGTCAGTTGTTTGGACAATTATCTTTAGCGGTGATGAAACAGGTTATTTAAATGCCATGTTAATTACAATGGGAGCAGTTTTTGAGCCAATTCAATTTCTACAGTCTCCTGATCACTTAATGACGATAATGATTGTTGTAACACTTTGGGGAAGTATGGGGGTAGGGTTCCTTGCCATGCTTTCCGGGGTGTTGAACATTGATAGCGAAATATATGAAGCTGGTTATATCGATGGTATTAGGAATCGTTTCCAAGAGATCATTTATATCACCATTCCATCTATGAAACCACAAATGTTGTTCGGTGCCGTAATGGCGGTAGTGGGAACATTCCAAGCCGGAGCAATTGGGGTACAGTTATCAGGTGCAAACCCAACACCTCAATACGCTGGTCAATTGATGGTTAACCACTTAGAGGACTTTGGTTTTATTCGCTATGAAATGGGGTATGCTGCTGCAGTTTCAGTAGTATTGCTTCTCGTCGTATACGTGTTTTCAAAAGTGGCCTTTAAACTGTTTGGAGAGAAGGACTAATGACAAGGAGTGATCAACATGTCAGCCTTTCAAGGCACTAAGATGAACCCGAAAAAGTTCCATAAAAGCCAGCTGAAATTCTATGCGTATCTAGTACCGCTGGCTATCTTTATGGCATTGCCAATTGTGTATATCTTTTTTCACGCGTTTAAACCAATTGATGAATTATTTGCATATCCACCAAGGTTTTATGTGCAAAAGCCAACTTTCCAGAATTTCATTGACTTGTTTGCACAAACCAATACAACAGGAATACCGATTACCCGGTATTTATTCAACAGTATTGTAGTAACAATCATTGTTTTAATACTGACAATCTTATTTAGTACGATGGCGGGCTACGCTCTATCAAAGCGTAAATTCCGTACGAAAAATATTATTTTTGAAATTAATACATTAGCACTAATGTTTGTTCCTGCTGCAGTAGGGATTCCAAGATATTTATTTATCGAAAACATTGGTCTTTTAGATTCTTTCTGGGCTCATATATTCCCATTGTTAGCTATGCCAGTTGGTTTGTTCTTAGTAAAACAGTTTATTGACCAAATACCTGACTCCTTAATCGAAGCTGCAAGAATTGATGGTGCTTCAGAGTTCCGTATTTTCACAACAATTGTTTTACCACTTATAAAACCAGCAATTGCTACAGTGGCAATCTTAACGTTCCAAGCTGTATGGAATAACGTGGAAACATCTACGTTATATGTAAACGATGAAGGCTTAAAGACATTTGCATTCTATATGTCTACATTAGCTTCTAATACAGGTAATACAGTAGCCGGTCAAGGGATCGCAGCGGCAGCATCATTAATTATGTTCTTGCCAAATCTAATTATCTTTATCTTTTTACAAAGCCAAGTAATGAATACGATGGCACACTCAGGTATCAAGTAACGAGGAGGGGAAAAAATGCAACGATTATCAAAACTGTTAATTTGTACACTTATATTAGTCCTTTTTCCCTTTCTTTCAGTTGCTTCAGCAGTAGCTCCATACGATACGATGACAATTGCACCAGATGGTGAAATTGTAAATACACAAACTGCTTATGAACCATTAGGACTTCTACTGGCAGATGAAGAGATTGTGAATCCCGAAGATATTTATATTGATGATAACGGGATTATGTATGTAGTCGATTCTGGTACGAAGAAAGTTATTGTATTTAATCAACAAGGGACAGTATTAGCTGAAGTAGGTGAGGGCATCCTCGGGTTACCGACTGGTGTCTTTGTAGATGAAGGCGGCGATATTTATGTTGCGGATTATCAAAAAGAAGTAGTCTTTCGCTTTTCTAGTGAAGGTGAACTAATCCGTGAATATGGTAGACCAGAGTCACCATTATTCGGATCAAGATCACCGTATAAACCGCAAAAAGTAGGTATTGATCGTAGAGGGAATATTTATGTAGTCGGTGAGGGCTCTACGAATGGTATTATCCAGCTTAGCCAATCCGGGGAATTTCTTGGATTCTACGGTGTAAACAGAACACAATCTACTTTTGGTTCGATGCTCCGTAAATTAATTACATCTGAAGAAGCACGATCAAGACTATTCATGAAAACCCCACCTGCACCTGATAATATGGCTATTGATAAACAAGGTCTAATTTATTCAGTGACAACAGGTACTACAAATGAAATTATTAAGAAATTAAATGTTGCAGGGAAAAATATGTTTGATCCTGATATCATTGCTGCAACCAACCTCGTTGATATTGCAGTAGATAAGGACGGAAATATATTTGCAATTGCTGCAACAGGGGATATTTACGAATATGACAGTTATGGAAATCTCTTGTTCATTTTTGGAGGTCCAGATGATGGCTCCAATCGTTTAGGACTGTTTAAACAGCCAAGCGGTATTGCTGTTGATGAAGAAGGAAGAGTGTATGTAACAGACAAAGAGCTTGGGATGATTCAGGCATTTGAAAGAACTACATTCTCCCAACTTACTCATGCAGGTATTGCATTGTATAAAGAGGGCTTATACGTAGAGAGTCAAGAGTATTGGGAAGAAGTGTTGCAACTGAATTCTTCTTTCGGACTTGCTCACTCTGCGATGGGAAAAGCATACTTCAAACAGCAACAATTTGAAGAAGCATTAGATTCCTTTAAGTTCGCAAACGATGTAGAGGGCTATTCAGATGCCTTTTGGGAAGTACGCCATCAATGGCTACAAGAGAATCTAGGTACAGTCATCATTATTCTTTTTGTTCTTTATGTACTGTACGCAGGAATTAGGTTCTGGGATAAAAAGAAACATATATTGGATGGAGCACGTCGCCAATGGAAGAAAGTAACAAGTGTAAAACTTATTTCGGAATTACTATTCCTTTTCCGATTCTTCCGTCACCCAATTGAAAGTTTCTATGACTTACAAAGATTAGGTAAGGCATCGGTATTATCGGCAACGATTCTATATATTGTTTTATTTGCGGTATTTTTAATTAATCGATTCCAAACAGGCTTTATTTTCTCACCAACTCGAGGTGCAGAAGCAAACTTAATGTTTGAGGTTGGAATTGTATTTATTCCTTTATTAGCATTTATTATCGTTAACTTCTTAGTAAGTACAATTAACGATGGTGAAGGTAAATTCCGTGATATATATGTAGGGACAGTTTATTCCCTTGCTCCATATATCGTATTGAGCTTGCCTGTAACATTAGTATCTAACGGATTAACATTGAACGAGTCATTTATATATGAATTCTCTATGCTAATCATTTATAGTTGGTGCTTAATCATTCTGTTCATCATGATTAAAGAAATTCACAATTTCTCTATTTCTGGTACTATCGGAAATATCTTAGTCACTTTGTTCGGAATGGCAATATTACTACTCGTCGTTTTCATCATTTTTGTCCTGATGGATCAAGTGTATGACTTCGTCTATTCCATCATAAGGGAGGTTATGCTGCGTGTTTAAGAAAATTTTAATAGTTTGTGTCGCTGTATTAATGGCTGTGCCTCTACTAGTGGTTGCGAACCAATCACTTAATGATGCAGATGATGTAATCGATGAAATGGCTCAACAAATCGATTATTCAACACGCTATACATCGGCTCAATTTACGCAACCTGAGACAGATGAAAACCAAGAAATAAATATGCAGTCTTCCCTTGAGGGCTATACAAAAGCTGCAGAAAATGAAGATTTAATTTTATATGTGGAAGAAGATTCATTAGCAATTAAAATTGAAAATAAAGACACTGGATATATTTGGGCATCAGGATTAGATGAACCAGATAATTATCGTTTGAATACAACTTGGAAACAGATTGTTCAATCTGCGATTACGGTTAATTATACGGATCGCCAAGGTAGGGAAAAGTCAGAAAGCATTTTAACGAATGATTCTACTCCTGACGTAACAATAACGGATAATGGTTTCTCAGCAAATATCTTCCTATATCAGTCGAAGCTAACATTGCAAGTAGATGTTAGCCTAGAAGGATCAGATTTAGTTGTATCAATACCTCAGGATAAAATTAAAGAGGATAAATACAACAAACTGATTTCTTTACAACTGTATCCTTTCTTCGGAGCTGTTAACGAAGATGATATTCCTGGGTATATGTTTATCCCTGATGGAAGTGGGGCGCTTGTTCGCTTTGAAAAACCGAAAAAATCTGTTGCACCATTTGTTGCACCTATTTTTGGAAGGGACGAAGGAATTTTATCCCGAAGAGCGACAAGTTCTAGTACAAGAAGAGCTATTGTTCCGGTTGAACAAGTAACAATGCCGGTGTTTGGTGCTGTACATGGTGTTAAACAAAATGGATATGTTGCAGTTGTGGAAGATGGATATGCATACGGTGATATCGTAGCTTATTCCTCTGGAGCAACAACTGACTTTAACAGAGTCTCATCTCAATTCCATTATCGTTACCAATATTACCAACCAACAAGTAAGAGTATGAGTGGAATTAACGTATATCAAGATGAGATGAATGAGTTAGATGTTCAAGTTCGTTATTCATTCTTAAGTAATGAAGATGCAGACTATGTTGGTATGGCGAAAAAATATCGTGACTACTTAGTTGCAAATGACCAGTTACCAAAAGTTGCTGGCGAAGTGGATCTACGCCTAGAATTTCTTGGCGGAGAAATTAAAGAAGGCTTGTTCTGGGATTCTGTAATCCCAATGACAGAGATTGAGCGAGTTCCTGAGATAGTGGATGAACTACAAAATAATGGTATAGAAGACATGTTTGTTGTTTATAAAGGCTGGTCTAAAGGGGGATTAACAGGTACATTACCTAAAAAGTTCCCATTTGAGAGAAAGCTTGGTAGTAAAGGGAATGTGAAAGATACAATTGCTTCATTAAAAGAAGAAGATATTCCAATGTACTTCTACAGTGATTATACAACTGCATTTGAAGGTGCAGGTGGCTTCTCTGGAAGTAAAGATGTCGCCAAGAAAATAAGCTCTGAAATCATCAGCTATAGACATTGGGGATATACAGCATACTTCTTATCACCATTAAAAGCTTTAGAAATGGCTAAAAAAGATGTAAAAGAGTATCAAAATTATGGTATGGAAAACTTAGCAATTGATTCAACTGGTTACACACTGTTTTCTGATTTCAGTAAGGAAGGTTCCTTAACTAGAGAAGAAACACTAAATACGTACAATGATATTTTGACGCATTTAAGAGAAGAAGTTGGTTCTACTGCGCTGTATAAGCCAAATGTTTATGCTTGGAAGGTTACTGATAAATATTTAGATGTTCCAATGCATTCTTCAAACTATGTGTATGAAACAGATACAGTTCCGTTTCTTCAAATAGTATTGAAAGGCTATATTCCGTATTACGCACCATTCTCAAACTTTAATTCGAATCCAGAAGATCAAATTTTACGCTTGATTGAGTATGGAGCATATCCATCCTTCATCTTGACACAGGAATCTTCTAACTTGCTTGCGGATACACCATCTAGTCACATCTATACATCTGAGTTTTCCATTTGGAAGGACGATATTATTAGCCAATATAACAAAGTGAAGGAAACATTGGGTCAAGTCGAATCTGCAACCATTGAAGGTAGAAATGTACCGAAGAGTGGTATTGTAGAAGTTTCCTACTCAAATGGCAAAACGATTATTGTCAACTATACAAATTCAGATTACAGTACAGATGGAATTACGATTGGCTCCAAAGAGTACGCTGTAGTAAATAGGGGGGGAGAGCAGTGAAATTAAAAGGGCTTAGAGCAAGAAACAGCAGAACAGGTTTACTATTCGTAGCGCCCTGGATTATTGGTTTTCTAATTTTTACTGCATATCCTCTACTCTATTCTTTGTATTTAAGTTTTCAAAAGGTAAAAATTACAACGAGTGGTATACAAACAACCTTTGTTAAGTTTGATAACTATGAGTATGCTTTTGCAGTCGATGCAACCTTTGTGGACCACTTGTTAACTTATTTAAAGGAACTAGTTATCTCTGTTCCAATTATTATTGTTTTTTCTTTGATAATCGCCTTGTTATTAAATCAGAAGGTTAAATTTCGTGGAATGTTCCGGACGATTTTCTTCTTACCGGTTATCATTACTAGTGGTCCTGTTATTCAGGAACTTATCGATCAAGGGATTACAACAATCCCTACAATCGAACAGTATGCAATTTATGAAGCGTTGAGTGCGAATCCAGATGGCTTTCTAAATGGGATATTACTTTATTTGGTAGAAAACTTAATTGTTATTTTATGGTTCTCAGGTGTTCAGATCTTAATCTTCTTAGCAGCTCTACAAAAAATAGATAGATCAATGTATGAAGCAGCTATGATTGACGGTGCATCACCATGGGAAGCATTTTGGAAACTGACATTACCAAGTCTTGTACCAATGATTGTTGTTACTCTCATTTATACAATTGTTACTTACTCAGTTTTCTCACTCAATGCAGTGATTGGGCACATCCAAGAAAATATGTTTAGAATCGATACTGGTTTCGGTTATGCGTCAGCATTATCTTGGATTTACTTTGTCATTATCACACTTGCACTTGCACTCACAGTCGGTATTATGACATTGCGGAGAAAGCAAAAACACTCTTAAAAAGGAAGGGTTCAATGTGCAAAATTTAACACTAAAAAGAGCAGAGAATCTTTATATAAAAGTAAAAAGATGGCTGTTGGGGATGCATGGAACTGATGGGTTCCTTGTAAAAGTGCTGATATATGGACTATTAATAGGAATCGGATTTGTTTACTTATATCCGATCATCTATTTAGGAGTATATAGCTTCAAGACATTGGATGATATTTTAAATCCACTTGTTAACTGGATTCCGACAACATTTTATGTAGGGAACTATGAGAGAGCTATTCAAGTATTGGATTTCATACCTACACTACTAGAGACGCTGTATGTAACAGTATTGCCATCTATAGTACAAACTGCAATAGCAGCTGTTATCGGGTATGGATTAGCACGGTTCGATTTCCCATTTAAGAAGACTATTTTTGCGCTTGTACTTGCAACATTTATCATACCGGCACCAGTAACGTTGATTCCAAGATATATATTCTTCAATGAATTAAATATTCTTGGTAGTCTAAACGCATTTTTACTACCGGCAGTTACAGGACAAGGGTTAAATAGTGCTATATTCATCTTGATTTTCTATCAATTCTTTAAAGCTTTACCGAAGGCACTAGAGGAAGCAGCGCAAATTGATGGTGCGGGACATTTGAGAATATTCCTTACCATTGCAATTCCGATGGCAGTACCATCATTTATTATTTCCTTCCTCTTCTCATTTGTTTGGTATTGGAATGAGACATACTTGGCATCCATTTACTTTGGAAATGCTTTATCGACACTACCACTTGAATTAGAAAAATTCGTAGCAACATATCAGAAGATGTTCCCTGTTGGTATGGAAATGAGTGGTAACCAAATAAATGAGGCAATTAGGCTTGCTGGAACATTACTATCCATTTTGCCATTGTTGATTGTCTACTTCATTACACAGCGTTGGTTCGTAGAAGGTGTAGACCGATCTGGTATTACAGGAGAATAATGTCTCCATAGGTAAAAGGATATTTAAGGGAGTAGTATATTGTATGAATCGCCTTAAATTAGCAGTTATTGCTGTTATTGTTATTGTTGCACTTGGTGCAGGGTTAATAGTAGGCAATAACCTAGGTTGGTTTAGTACCTCAAAAAAAGGACCAACGTTAGATAAAGAAACAGAAGCACTTCTAGATGAAGAGTCAAGGAAGAGTTTTGATTTCTTTTGGAATGAAACAACAACAAAAGAAGGTAGTCCTGGGTATGGTCTCATTCGAGATCGTTACCCAGGGGCACCTGGTATTAGTAGTGTTGCATCTGTGGGGTACGGCTTATCTGCTTACGTTATTGGAGTGGAGAGAGGCTGGGTAACACATGATGAAGCATATGAAAGAACGTTAGGTACATTAAATACATTGTTAAATACGGCTGAGCATGTAAACGGCCATTTTTATCATTTTCTAGATATGAATACAGGAAAAAGAGCTTGGAATAGTGAAGTGTCCGTTATCGATACGGCTATTGCAATCAACGGTGCTTTTGTTGCCGCGGAATATTTCGGAGGCGAAATAAAAGATAAGGCTGAGCAACTATACAAGCGTGTTGATTGGGAATGGTACCGAGATAAAAATAGAAATATGTTCTATATGGGCTACCATCCTGAAAGTGGATTTGCAGGAAATTGGGACTTTTACGCGGAGCAACTAATGATGTATTTCCTAGGATCCGCATCACCTACACATCCAACGAACACAGATATGTTTTATGATTTTCAGCGCCATTTAGCAGGGTATGGTGGGTATCCTAAATTTATTCACTCCTGGTTTGGCTCTATCTTTACATATCAGTTCTCCCATGCTTGGTTTGATCTTCGACATCTAGAAGATAAAAAAGGTGTAGATTGGTATAGCAATTCTATTATTGCTTCTTTAACTAGCAGAAAATATGCCATTGATCAAGGAAAAAACTTTGAAACATTAGGCCCTAATTCTTGGGGTATGACGGCAAGTGATGGTCCAAAGGGGTACAACGGACTTTATGGTGACGCACCAAGTGGCTTTAATAACGATGCCCATTTTGTGGATGGGACAGTCCCACCGGCTGGTGCTGCTGGTTCCATTGTTTTTACTCCGGAGGAAACAATCAATGCGCTGAAGAATTATAAAGAAAATCACCCAGAATTATGGGGGAAATATGGATTTAAAGATGCATACAATCTTGACGTTGAACCTGATTGGTATGCAACAGATGTAATTGGCATTAATAAAGGGATTACACTATTAATGATTGAAAACTTCCGTACAGGCCTTATTTGGGACTTATTTATGCAAAATAATTATGTTCAAAGTGGATTGAAAAAGGTTGGTTTAACACCAAAAAATACGGTCGTAATCGATGACTTTGAAAGCAATGTATTTCATGACGGTTGGTTCGCAAAAGATGTAAACGGACTGCAAATGAGTGATGAACGAGCATTTACAGGATTGTACAGCTTAAAAGTTGAAGTTGGAAATGAAATCTCTGCTCATTTACATGAAATAGATGATGAAGAAGAGTTTGATATGCTACGAGCACATATTTATGGTGACGCTGCCATTACGGTGACGCTCTTAGATGAGGATGGTAAAGAACTTGTCTCAGAGGAATTTAAACTCTCTGAAAAGGATGAATGGAATGAACTTCTATGGGATCTTTCTGATCAACCAGAAGTAATCGATGAAGTCTCTACTATTCGTATTCTACCAGAAGCTGATAGCACAGAAGAAATTTACTTGGATGATCTTCAATTCATTCAACATCAACCAGCTGCTCATCATGTAGTAATTCATGGAGATCCTATTGTCGGTAAGACACTTACAGGTTCATACGTTTATTACGATCCGTTAGGTGAAGAGGAAGGCGATTCAACATATCAGTGGTATATATCTGATAAGAGTAAAGGTGATTTTGACCCAATCGATGGAGCGACTTCACTATCGTATACCGTTAAGGAAGAAGATGCAGGGAAATTCATTAAATTCGAAGTTGTACCAAAGTCAAAAGCAAAAGGAATTATCTTTAAAGAAGCTCGTACAGGCACGAAAGTTGAAAGTGAATTCACACTAAAAATTGAGCAATAAAATAGAGGGACATGGGGTCAGGAACCTTGTCCCTCAAAAAATAATTAGGCTGGAGTGATACAGCATGATTGAAATTAAAAATAAGCAAATTTTAATAGATGGAAAGCCACAATTAATTATGGCAGGGGAAATCCATTATTACCGACTTGATCGTGAAGATTGGCAAGACCGCATTGATAAATTGAAAATGGCAGGCATGAATGCAGTTGCCACATATGTACCATGGCTTATTCACGAGCCAGTAGAAGGAGAGTTTGACCTTACTGGTAAGACACGTCCAGAAACAGATCTTCAAGCTTTTATTGATCTATGTCAAGAAAATGGACTATACTTCTTCCTTCGTCCAGGACCATTTATTATGGCAGAAATGAAAAATGAAGGTTTACCATATTGGGTTTATGAAAAGTATCCAGAAATCGTTCCTATTGGCTGGGATGAAAAGCCTGCTACAACACCAACAGTAGACTATTTACACCCAGGCTTCCTAGAGAGTGCGAAGAAATGGTATGAAGCATTAATGGAAGTTGCAGCACCTCGTATATATCCAAATGGTAATATTATCGCTTTCCAATTAGATAATGAAATCGGTATGTTATCTTGGGTAAGTAACACTCCAGACTTAACGGATTTTGTATTAGATGATTTTACTGAGTGGCTATCAGAAAAATATGATGCGAATACATTGTCAGAACGCTATCCAATTGATTTTTCTAATAAGGAAGCACGTAATAATGCAATTCGTTCACCAAAAGAATCATATTCATTGTACTTAATGAAAGACCTTGGCTATTATATGCGCCATCGTTTTACAAAATATGTATCAGTATTAAGAAGCTATGCGGAAGAGTTTGGTGTAAAAGGTATCCCATTTGTAGTGAATATTCACGGTATGGGTGGAGGACGTGCATTTACGTTCCCAATTGGAATTAGCCAATTATATGAAACTTACCAAGAACCTGGTTACCTTTCTGGATCTGATATTTACTTTGGTGACATTACGATGGAAACATTCCAAGATCTATATTTATTAAATGGATTCATGGATTCTGTTCATCTACCAGATCAACCAATCACATCAGTTGAATTTAACTGTGGAGACGGAAACTTTGGTAATAACCTAAGTGGTAGAAATGATCCATCAGCAACCGACTTCCGAGCAAGAATGTGTGTGGCACAAGGTGCTAGACTAATAAACTACTACTTATTCGCAGGTGGTCGTAACTATCGTCTAGATGAATTACCAGGAGACGGAAATGACCGCATTGCAGCAACTGGGGAGCATCACGGATTCGCAGCACCAGTTGGTCCAACAGGAAAGTTAAATTACACATTCCCAAGAATGGCTCGTTCCGTAAAAACATTAACAGCTGTAGCGGATAAGGTAGCTGCAATGGATGAAGAAAGAGATAATATCGCTTTTGCTTTTATTCCAGATTATTATATGACGGAATATCACTACCCACATAGTGAGAAGATGAAAGACGTTCTTGAAAATCTAACTCGTAACCGAGATCGTGGCGGAGCATGGGAAAGCGTGGCTCGTGCAATGTTACTTAAAGGTCACCGCTTCGGTTCGATTGATATTCAAAATAAACCTTTCACTGTAGAAGATATAGAAATTCTTGCACTTCCATCCGCAAAATATATGGCAGCACATGTTCAGGAAAAACTAGTGAATTTCATGAATGAAGGAGGAAAAATCCTCTTATATGGTGAAGTGCCACAGTTTGATATGGAAGGTAATGAGTGCACAATCCTTGCAGACGCTCTTGATGTTAAAGTAACAGGAGAAAAGCATGGATATCACGGTTACTTCTTATCTGTAAATGCAGTGAATTGGGCAGCGCCACGTCCTGAAACTCGTACACATATTGCACAAACATTAACATCCGATACTGCTACCCCTGTTCTAGAGGTATACGGTACGAATGAGATGTGTGCATTTGATGCGACAGTTGGAAAAGGTAGAGCAGTAGTGATTGCAGCTTACTATCCATGTGATTTAACATTCTTTGGTCGAATCTTTGAGCAATTAGGTGTGAAAGCTGCACTTACTCATGATTATGAGGATCATGGTATCTTCAGTACATCAACTGCAAACGCTGAAGGTGAACGCTTTATCCACTTAATCAATCTTGATGGATTAGATAAAGAATTTAAACTATACCTCAATGGTGAAGCATTATTTGAAGGTCGCGACATTCTTTTACAAAATAAAGAAGCAGTGATGCTGCCAATAAATCTTAAGCTTGATATAGGCGAAATTGTTTATTCCACAGCAGAAATTTTGAATGTGGAAGCAAACGCAATTGAATTCCGCTTAACGCAAGCACAAGATGTTATTGCTCTTAAAACAGATAGAGAAATCGTTGCAAATAGTGATTATAATGTGGAACAAAAGAATGGACTCACATATGTTTATTCCAATAAGCATGGGAAAGCAGATCCACAATTAATTGTAAAGTTTAATTAAAAAAATCAGAAAACAAATACTGATTTGTTGTAAAATAATATTAAATTAGAACCATATTAGACAAGCTCTAATATGGTTCTTTACATAATTAGGGGAGATGAGGAAATGCGAGTTATCTATATTGATATTGATTCGTTACGACCAAAGCATATTGGAGCTAATGGATATCACAGAAATACGACTCCTAATATTGATAAGATTGCAGAGCAAGGTGTAAGTTTTACACGGGCATATTGTGCGAGTTCACCATGTGTTCCATCAAGAGCATCATTTGCGAGTGGTATGTTTGGAATTAATCACGGTGTTTTAACACATTGGGGACCTGGTTGTGATTTCCGAATTAGTAATCATCCGGACCAACCAATGTTCATCCGTTATTTGCGTAACCAGTGCTATAAAATGGCAACGTTTTCTTCGTTTGCTGATCGTCATGACGCTTTTTGGTTTATGGCAGGTTGGAATGAGGTCCACACCCATACGTTAAAGAAGGGTAATGAAGATGCAGATGAAGTAATGGATGCGGTGTTACCGTGGTTAGATGAAAATGGACGTGATGAAAATTATTTCTTACATTTACAAGTTTGGGATCCACACCGAAATTATACGATGCCAGTAGAATATCAAGAGATGTTTAAGGATACACCACCACCGGCATGGCCAGATGCGGAAGCGATTGCGAGTCATCAAGATAATTATGCTCCATTCAGTGCTCTTAACCTTTTTCCACACGGAGATGGAAAAAGTAATGTACCTTCTATTCCGGACCGCATCCGTAATTCAGATGATTTTAAAGCATTTGTCGATGCATACGACGGCTCTATCCGATTTATGGACGAGCAGTTAGGACGCTTATTTGCAAAACTAGAAGAGCTTGGAATCATGGACGAAACAGCAATCGTAATTAGTGGGGACCATGGGGAAGCAATGGGGGAACACGGTATATATGGTGACCATGTATGTGCCGATGAAGCAGTTCATAATATCCCAATGATAATAAAATGGCCAGGAATACAACAGAAGAATAAACGATTCAACGAACTTGTCTATAATGTTGACTTAACTGCTACAATCGTTGATTTACTTGGCATTAAAGTACCGAAAAAATGGGATGGTAAGTCGTTTGCGTCATTACTTAGAGAGGAAGACTATGAAGCTCGTGAATATTTAGTATGGGATCATGGTTTATATAGTGTTAGTCGTTCCGTTCGTACAGATGATTGGTTGTTAATACGTACCTATCATCCTGGTGTCGTGCCACTAGAACCGATAGAGTTATATAATATGAAAGATGACCCTAATATGACAAAGAATCTTGCAGAAGAGCGGGAAGACATTGTTGCAGAATTAGATCATTTGTTACAAAAATGGACACATGAACATGTGCAACCGGGGAAACAACCAGATCCACTGCCACTTGTCGTACAGACGGGTCCATATAAATATGTGACAAAAGAAATGTGGGAGAATCGCTTAAGTAAAGTTATCGGTCGAGATGATTTACGAGATGAGTTTTTGAAGAATATTAAAGCTAAATAATATACTCATAGTGAATTATTTATACTAGGTGCTGCCTATTAGTTAACTTAATAATAGTAGGCTGTCCTTTTTTGTTGTTTATATGGAAGTTTCCTAAAGCAAGGTTTCTATCAAAAAATCAATGGTAGTTAAACATTCTATTAACTACCATTTTAATGAGAATCAGATATCAGAGCGTTTCACTTTGTCCTGTACGTTTTTTTCTAATAAATCAGCACTGCGTTGTTCTCGATTTGGTAGAGTAGGAAATGGCATACTCGGAAGGGTTTGGTACCAATATGCGGTGCTGCAATAATCATCACTTCTTTCAAAGTAGCTTACATTACTTCCTTCAGGTGTTCCCATTGCTCGGTAGTTTACAAAGTCCTCCCCATAATGTTCAATGGCAGGCTCATTTAGTCCGAAGCCAATTTGCTGGACAGTTACTTTAATATTCTCTTGAAAATATATTGGATCTTTAATATGAAAACGATAGATCGAATAGAGGCCATTTTCTTTATCGACGAGTGGTGCACCTTGAAATGGCGTAATTATTTCATCTAATCCCCAGGCAGAACCCATGTAATCTTCTGCACCTGTACCACAAATAGTTGGATATGTTGAATCACCATCTAAAAAAAACTTAACTTCTCCTTCCCCCCACCATGCGTCATTAAATAAGGAGCGGATTCCAAGCACCGTTCCAAGATAAACTCCTTTTCCCTTCACACCATCCAGTATAGTATAGTCTTCATGCATAGGACATGGGTTGGATCTTCTGAATTGAGCATGGAAATATCCAGTATTTTCATCATGTTCATTCCCTAAAGTAAAATCTATTTGGTAAAAGAATAAAGGAATATCTTCATCCCCATCATTCTCTACTGTAATGCGAGCATTTGTTTTAAAGGGCATTGGAATCCAGCAATTGAACCCTTTGCCATCTTGCATACTAACATATTCTGTTACCATATTTTTTTGTCGACCATGGGAAATTCCAAAAAAATCACCTAGGGGGACTTCTACACTAGGGTGTTCTTGATTATCCCAATACATACGAATGATGACATTACGCATATAAAATATATTTCCTGGGGTGAGCGTAAACCAAATATGGCGAACCATCCCAGGACCTTCTGTATCTAATAAAATATGAGTTTCTCCTGCTTTAAAATTTTCAATACAAGGCGAACCTTTTCTTCCGTTATTTGCTTTTCCACCTGCGCCTTTTTTTGCTTGCGTATTTTCGGATGTAGCCGCTCTGCTTTGGATGTCTTTTAATTGGAATAACACAATGATCCTCCTTCACTTAATGCAACTTTTCTTAAAGTATACAGCATCTACTATTGCTAATTCAGTAAAATCTAATTTTTTGAAAATATATATTGAAAGCGATTACTGAAGGTGCTATAATAGGTTCATAGAAACGTTTCAATAAATATCAAGGAACTAAAGTATTATTTTTTTTAGACAATTTCGAAACGTTTCGAGCAAGAGCAACAGGAGGGATATTGCAGACTTAAATGGGGGAACTATAAGGTGTTTTATTCTAGTAAAATTATAAAAATAGGGGATGATATTTCATGAAAAAGGTATTTTCATTATTAGCTATTTCGATACTTATTTTCGTTTTAGCGGCATGCTCTGGCTCTGAATCGTCAGGTAAAAATGACAGCGGTAACAAAAAAAGGGATTCTAACGACAAGAAAGAAGAAGTGACAATTTCATATGCACACTGGAACCTTGGGACAGAAGAAGAAATGAACTTAGAACGCCTTATGTTAGAACAGTTCCAAAGAGACTATCCGCATATTAAAGTTGAACTCTATGAAATTTCTGGAAACTGGAATGAACAATTAGCTGCGGCAGCAAGTGCAAATAATATGCCGGACGTTTTTGCAATTCCTGACCTACCACTAGCACTATCAAATGATTGGGTGTTAGATGTAACGGTAATGGCAGAAAATGATACTGATTTTGGTAATGTTCCTCAAGTTGTACGTCAGTCAACTGAATTTAATAAGCAAATTGTAGCTTTACCTTTTGCACAGCATTTCCTTGGATATTTTGTTAACAAAGACCTTTATAATGAAGCAAACTTAGATTATCCAACAATGGATTCAACTGTTGAAGAATTTGAAGCTGCAGTTAAAGATATTACAAATGTTCAAGCAGGAGTAATTGGGCTTCAAAATGCTGGATCTATTGCTGACTGGTATCCTGCTGCTGCAAATCCAGATTCGGGTTGGTACACATACACAGATGGTAAGTATGAATTAAATAGTTCAGAATACATTGCAGGTGTAAAATTTGCAAATGAAGTAGTAACAAATGGCTATTCCTACGATAATTTAACTGATGAGCAAAAAGCAAACTTTAAAGGTGAAGATGGCAACCAAGTTTGGTTTGAAGGTGACATTGGTATTAAATGGGATGGCTCTTGGGCAGTAAGTAGTTTAGTTGAAAATTCAAGCTTTGAATTTGACTTTATTGGAATTCCAGGAGGTAAGATTGTAATTACAAATGACTTACTTGGAATTTCACAAACAACAGAGCATGCAGAAGAAGCATTTATCTTTGCTAAGTATATGTCCTTTGGTAAAGAAGGATTTATGAAGCGTATGGAACTTGCAGCTGAGAATGGTAAAGTCGTAAACACATTACCAGTTAATACAGATCAAGAAATTTTAGATGAGTATTTTGCACAAGCTCCAGTACCTGGTATTCAAAAGGCGTATGAAAGATTAGATGAGGCAATTCTAGAGCCTGTAAAAACAGTTCCAGGATATGCACAATCAAGATGGCATGCTCCAACTGGCGTAAAAGTTGGCGAACATGAAAATGCTACTATTGGGCAGTTACTTGATGCTATCATAAAGGGCGAGTTGAAAATAGAGGATTACGCAACACAGCTTAATGATCTTGCAAATGCAAAATATGAAGAAGCAGTAGCTGCTTTAGAAAACTAAGTTAATACGTTTAATGACCTCCGGTAATATAAAATCGGGGGTTGTTTTTCTTAGTGAGTTAATCAAATGTTTCTATATATAAAGTAGTGGAAGTATATTGTTTAATAGAATTGTATAATAGTTGAAAACAGTACCAGGATATGTTCAATCTAGATGGGCAGCTCCAACAGGTATTAAAATTGGTGATATTGAAAATGCTCCAATGTCTGATCTAATCAATGAATTTATTACTGGTGATATAAAAATCGAAGATTACGCATCAGAAATCAATAGAATTGCAAATGATAGATATCAAGAAGCTTTAGATGCATTAAAATAACAAATGTAGACAAAAGGTCCTATGTTATATAGAGCCTTTTGTCTATAAAAATATAATAAATTTCAAATATAAATATTGAAAGCGTTTACTCCCTGTGATATAATATATCTATAGAAACGTTTCGAAATAATATGAATTGTATATTTTTTACATTCGTTTTGAAACGTTTCACATAATCTTGGGGGTGAAGGGATAGTATTTGCTTTCGCTGGTTAATGCTATGAGAGCGTTGGGGGGCCCTGAAAAGGGAATAATCATTTTGGCATAAAAAAATAGAGCAGGAGTGATTTTAATGAAAAAATTGTTCTCGTTATTAGCTATTTTATGTTTAGTATTTGTCCTAGCTGCATGTTCTGGTTCAGAGAAGACAGAGAAAAAAGATGAAGGTAAAAAAGGGAATTCAGACGAAGAGAAAACAGAGCAAGTGACAATCTCATATTCTAACTGGAGCGTTGGAACAGAAGAAGAGATGAACTTAGAGCGTCTTTTAATTCAACAGTTTCAAAGGGATTACCCAAATATTAAGGTAGAAATTAAAGAAATCACTGGAGATTGGAATGAGCAATTAGCGGTAGCAGCTAGTGCGAATAATATGCCGGATGTTTTCGCTCTTACTAATATGCCATTAGGACTGGCGAATGATTGGTTATTAGATATAACTGTGATGGCAGAGAATGACCCGGATTTCCAAAACGTTCCGCAAATTGTTCGTCAATCAACAGAATTTAATAATCAAATTGTTGCAGTACCACATTCACAAAGTATGTTAGGATATTTTGTTAATAAAGATCTTTTTAACCAAGCAAATATAGATTATCCTACGATGGATTCATCTGTAGAGGAGTTTGCACAAGCTATTAGAGATATAACAAATATTAGTGAAGGTAAAATTGGAACGCAAGATGCAGGATCTATTCCTGATTGGTATCCAGCAGCAGTTAATCCAGATTTAGGATGGTATACGTATAATGATGGTTCCTATCAATTAGATAGTAAGGAGTTTATTGCAGGTGTGAAGTTTGCTACTGAACTAGTAACTAACGGTTATGCATATGCTTATTTAACAGATGAGCAGAAAGCTAATTTCTCAGGTGAAGATGGAACTCAAGTTTGGTTTGCAGGCGACATGGGCGTTAAATGGGACGGTTCCTGGGCTGTAGGTGGTTTTACAGAAAATGCTGATTTTGATTTTGACTTTATCGGACTTCCTGGAGGAAAAGTTGCGATTACGAACGACCTTCTAGGTATATCTAAAACTACAAACCATCCGGAAGAAGCATTTTTATTTGCTAAGTACATGTCATATGGTAAAGAAGGCTTTATGAAACGTATGGAAATCGCTGCAGAAAATGGAATGGTGGTTAGTGGATTACCTATTAACACGGATCAGGAGATTTTAGATGAGTATTTTGCTCAAGCACCAGTTCCAGGAATTCGTAAAGCATATGAAAGAATTGATGAAGCTATTTTAGAACCATTTAAAACCGTTCCTGGCTATATCCAATCAAAATGGGAGGCACCAACTGGTGTAAGTGTTGGAGAACACGATAATGCAACGATTGGCCAATTGATGGATGCGATATTGAACGGGCAATTGAAAATTGAAGATTATGCGGATCAATTGAATAAATTAGCAAACGACAAATATGCTGAAGCAATGGCTGAATTACAGTAATATATACAATAGAAACCCCTAGGAATTCAATTTCCTAGGGGTTTCTATTGTTCGTAATACCGCTTTCAAACTTTCTTTTTATGAAAGTTTTTGAACCGATTCTCCTTCTAATAATTCCACTGAAATTTTTTGTCGTTCTGTTTTTTCTTTCTTGATTAGTTTTAAAAGCTGTTCAGCTGCTGCTTTTCCCCAATCTTCTTTTGAATAATGAATAGTGGCAAGACGTGGACGTGTATAGTTAGATAGTTCGATATTATCAAATCCAATGATATGAACATGTTCACCAACATTGTATTGAGATTGTTCTAAGTAGTTATATATTCCAATTGCCATTTCATCATTAAAACTAAATACTGCAACTGGCTCCGCATAATTTGCAAGGATGTGTTTAGCTGCTCTTTCACCAGATGCTTTGTCAAAGTCACCTGGAATTATGGTGAGGTTAAGTGAAGGGTATCGAGAAAAAATCTCCTTAACAGCTTTTAATCTTCTGTTAGAGTCATATGATTCCTTAGATCCAGTCAAGATTACAAAGTTTTTATGTCCATTATTTAATAGGAAGTTAATTGCTAGTTCTGCACCCATTTCATTGTCTAATAGAACACGTTCAATATTAGGATGATCTATTTCACGGTCTAACACGATAATACGGTGACCTCTATCAGCATACGTAATGATCTCTTCATCGGGGAAGTGAGCATCTAATATAATGGCCCCATCAATAATACCTTCTGGGAGAAAGCGATGCGATTCTTTTCCAGTACATACAATTAAATCATAGCCTTTTTCGTTTAATGTTTTACGCATACCTCTTAGTAATTCCCCAAAGAAGGAACCACCATAATCTGTTAAGAAAGCACCGATAATTTTTGTTTTTCGTTTTTTTAATGTTCTTGCTGCTGCATTTGGAACGTAATTTAATTCTTTTGCAACGGCAAGAATTTTTGCGCGTGTTTCTTCTGTTACTTTTGGACTGCCATTTAGTGCATAAGAAACAGTTGAAATCGCGACACCTGCTTGCTTTGCAATGTCTTTAATACTTACCATTATTACATTCTCTCCAATCCTACAATACCACCTATATTAAATCCTAAATCTATTCACAATATTTTACAATAGCAGAACGGTCATTTTTAACGAAAAAGCGACGGTATTGTGAACCGCCGCCTTTTAGATGTGCTTAAACCAGAAGATTACATTGAGATTTCAATAACATTCTTCTCGTTATTTAATAATGCTTCGTAGTTCTCTTTTGTAATGCTTAGTCCGCCTTTACGGTATGTGTTACCAATTCTTTCTCCTTCTACCGCTTTACCATTAATCTTAACAGAGAAGTCGTTACCGCTAGTTAAGTGGTAAACGAAAGTTACTGGCTTACCAGCAATTTCAAAGTTGAAGTGTAATCCATCAAGGTTTTCAGGAAGTACTGGGTCGATAATTAGATTTCCACCTTCAAAACGAATACCTAGTACGTTAGAAACTAATTGATTAACGTAGATTCCAGGGCCGCTTGAGTAGATTCTCCATCCACCTTTAACTGGTACAGAACCAGCTCTTAGTTCACTGAAACGCTCTTGTGCTTCATATCGTGTATTAAATTTACCATCAGAACTACTGAAGTAAGAATTACTTTGACGATATTCAGCGTTCGGAACTGCTTTCTTAATGCTAACTGGGTTAACTACTTCAAGGGCTTTCCATGCGTCTGTAGCTTTTCCTAGTTTCGCCATTGCTTCGATATAGCGAAGATGAGCGTGAACGTAAAGTACACCAACTTCACGACCGAAGTTTGCTGCTTGTTCTGCACGTTGGAAATGAGTACTTACTCCACCTTTGTAGTTTGCAGGGCGATCCATTAAGCGTACACCGTCAGGGCTAAGGAATTTTTCTTGAATAAGTTGATAATTTGCTTCCGCTTGTTCTGGAGTTAACATTTCACTAATAATTCCACGTTTTAATGGAAGTAAGCGATATTTAATTCCAGTTTTTGTATCATCTGGATGTAGCATTTTTTCTGGTTTATCTGGTGTTTCCATGTAGACAAATCCAGGAATGACTTTAGATGGTTCCATATATTTTTGGAAGTCTGCTTTAATATTCTCAGCAAGCTCGTGTAATTCTTTCGCTTCTTCTGGTTTATTGCTTTCTAATGCATTAGCAAGTTTGCTTATTGCTTGGTAAGTCAATGCAACAGTCCAGCTACTTGCCATATATTTCTTCAATTGTTGATTAGCTGGTTGTAATGTATCATCCCAGTCACCATCACCATAAGAAGATAAATACGTATCATGAAGGAAATTATTTTTAATATATTCAATTTCCTTTTGGGCATGTTCATAAATAGTTGCTGTTTCTTCTGTGAATTGGAATGAACCATGTTTCGTGTAAGGGACTTTTTCTTCTAAAATACTGAAGTCTTTTGTAACAGCTAGATAGTCACCTAATACTTTCAATGGCCATACGATAATGTCACCATGGCTTTCACCAGCTTGAATGTTTTGATAACGGTCAAACATGAACCATTGTGGCCAGTTACCATTGTCAATCCATTGGTGAGAATATACTCTTTTCAGAATAGTTTTTACGACATCCATTTTTTGAGTTGCCGTGAAGTATTCTACAGGTCCCTGCATAACATCACGTGTACCCCATGCAGCACCACTATATTGCTCTAGACCATGTGGTACAGAGTAATGTACAAGCATATTATGTGTATACCACCATGCAGTTGTATTGAATTTTTTAACTTCATCTGGAGTAGATTCTCCAAGAGTTAATTCAAAGCCATTCATTGTTTCTCTGAAGAATTCACGGTAACGCTCAATTTCCGTATTTTCATCAGCTTCTACTAATTCAGTTTCTTGACCATGAAGTAAACCTTGAATTGTAATCGACCAGTTTGCAGATGATTTTACATCAAGTACAAGTAATGATGCAGCATTTGGCTCTACACCTTTAGCAAAAACCGTTTCGTCTGCAACAGCGAAATCTGCACCAGATACACGAAGGCGATATGCTAATTCAGGATATGCATTTTTATTAAGTGCACCTTCTCCAGCAGTAAATGTTAATGTGTCATTATCTTGTTTCATTACATATGGTGCTTCATATTCATTAGCACTCATAATTACTTGATCAGTTACAAAGTATTCATAAGCTTTTCCACTTGCAGTACGAACGTTTAATTGAACTTGTTTTGTATCTACTGTTGTAAAGTTTGTAATGATAAATGTTTCTTCTTCTGTTTTGTAATACCATCTAGTATAGTTAAAGCCAATTTCAAATAGGGAAGGCATTGTTAGTAAGTGATATTTGTCACCTAATTTTACGTAGATGCGTTCGCCTGAAGTTTTCATTACGTTTAAATGACTACGTGAATTTGTATTGAACTTATTGAATGAAGTGTTTCCAATAACTAATTGGCTATTGAAAATACCATACATATAAGATGTAGTTGTAATCACTTCATCAATATTTTCAACATTATTACCACTCATTAAAATATGTCCATGTGGACGTTCAACTAATAACTCTTTTTCTTTTAACACTACGTGTTCATGTGTATCTGTGAAGAATGCTAGTAATGTATCTCCGTCATATTCTTCTTGATGACGATTTGGGAATAGTTCTTTTACTTCGTCACTTGTCATGGAAACAGTTTGAAGTGGCTCACCGAAAGTGGAAGTTTTTTCTACTTTATCAACCGCAGTAAAAGTAGGCTCTGGTTGTCCACTTACTTCGTCCCAAGCAGCGGAAAGCTCGTCTTGGAATTCTAATGAAGTAACTGCATCATCATGAGTTTCTTTATATAGGCCATAGAAAACAAATTGTTCAGTACCTGATAGAGTTACTTTTTCTGTTTGTAAAGCAGTATAAGCAAATTCATATTGATATACTTCGTTAGCAAGACTTTCATTATATAAAGCTTCTGGTTTATTTGTTTCTTTATAGGATTTTCCAAAGAATTGGAAACCATCTGTGGAATAACCAACAATTTTAGATAAAGAACCTTGTTGTAAGTAAGAGAAACCAGCTGGTTGACGTTGGTTTTGACGTGAGCAAACAATGTAGCCACGTTGGTCATCGTTAAAAATAGCATGGTCAATATATTGAGATACATATGCTTCGTTGTTACGAACTGCACCAATGCTAGCAATAGCAAGGTCTTGACCGTAAACGACGTCAATTTCTACGTCTGATCCTTCGACTTTTACATCCCAGAACCAAATACCTTTATCAGTAAGTGTAAAAGTAACTTGATAGCTTACACCTTTGTATTCACCTTTCCAAGCTACTTGATTGTCAGCTTGAAGGAATGTGCTTGGGGAATTTACGCCAAGTAAAGGAGTAACGTCGATATTGTTACCGTTGTGTATACGTAAGTAAATATTGTTTAAAGATCCGTCAAGTGGATTCGCAATCCATTGGTTAATCATTAAATGTTCATGTGTTGCTACTTTTAAGTCTCCGCTATTTAAAAAGGAAAACTCAATATTAGCAGCTTTAACGTTTTTAGTAGTCATGTCTATCTCCCTTTATTGCTTAATTTTAAAGCTCTGTTAAACTCTGTTGTTGATTTTAGCTCCTGTACACTCGCTTTCCGCGGGCACGGCCTCAGCTAACTTGGCAAGGAAAACCGCTTTGCCAAGTGGATCTTCGGCTCGTGCTGTTCCCGCAGGAGTCTCGTGTACATCCGCTACAATCAACTAAGTTGTTAACAACAATGAACTTTAACAGAGCCAATTTTAAAACTACAGTTGATTTCCGCTCCAGGTGCTCGCTTTCCGCGGGCTTAGAAAAGTGAAAGGCGCTTGCCTATCGGCGACAAGCAAATGTTCTGAGACAAAGAAAGGCGTTCTTTGTCTTTCATGTCTCAGGTTATTTGACCTCGAGCCGATAGCGCCTACAGCTAGACAAGGTTCGGGAGCCTCCTCGGCGCTAACGCGTCTGTCTAGCTCAAGCTCCTAACGGCTAGCGAACGAGCCATTCCTTTCCCTACGATAAGTCAACATCGGCTCGTTCCTCGCCGTGTTTCCTTTATCTCAGTGCAGGAATGTCTCCCGTTCGTACGCCGTTGATCAGTCGCTTTCGCTTTTCTATCTGTGGGGTCTCCCGGCTACCGTTCATCCCGCAGGAGTCTCGCACCTTGCGCTCCAATCAACACGAAGAGTAACTTTAATAACTCTATAAAGCATATTATTTTTGAAGAACAAAGCTCAATGTTTCAACGTCACGGCTATTTGTACCGATGAATACTTCAAATCTTCCAGCATCACTTGTGAACTCAAGGTTGCTATGGTAGTAACGAAGTTGTTCCTCTGTAATGGTGAATGTTACCGTTTTTGTTTCACCAGGTTGTAGAGTGATCTTTTCATAACCTTTTAGTTCCTTCATAGGACGTACAACTTCTCCAGCTACATCACGAATATACAATTGAACAATTTCATCACCGGCAACTTCACCTGTGTTTGTCACTTGTACGGAAGCTGTAATGGAATCATTAACAGTTAACACATCACCTGATAAAGCGTGGTTACTATATTCAAATGTTGTATAACTTAAACCATAACCAAATGGAAGTAGTGGTTCATTTGGAATATCAAGGTACTTCGTAACATAACCTTCACCATTATTCAGATTTGGACGTCCAGTATTAAAATGATTGTAATAAACAGGAACTTGACCAACAGAATGCGGGAAGGACATTGTAAGTTTCCCGGATGGATTTACATCTCCATATAAAATGTCTGCAATTGCAGCGCCACCTTCTGTTCCAGGGAACCATGCTTCTAATAAAGCATCTGCCTCGTCAATTACTCCGTGTAAATCAATAGGACGACCATTGAACAACACAATTGCGATTTTCTTGTTTAGTTTTTTCATTTCTTTAATCAATGTTAATTGTGCTTCAGGTAAGCGGATGTCTGCAAGACTAGCTGCTTCACCACTCATTCCTGGTGACTCACCAAGAGCTAAAACGATTAGTTCCGCATCTTTTGCAACTTCTAGAGCTTCTTGAATATCTTCCCCATTGTATGCCTCAATATCACAACCTTTTGCAACAGAGAGAAGGGAAGGATCAATTTTCTGCTCAATTCCTTGTTGAATTGTTACAGCATCTTCTGGTTGACCATGCCAAGACCAAGCACCAAGGATATTACCGCTATTAGCAAACGGACCAATAAGTGCAACTTTTGTATCTGTTGATAATGGTAATACTTGTTCATTCTTTAAGAGTACACAAGA
The DNA here is from genome assembly GCA_007679095.1 of Paenibacillus bovis. Lineage (GTDB taxonomy): Bacteria > Bacillota > Bacilli > Bacillales > Bacillaceae_C > Lederbergia > Lederbergia graminis. The sequence goes on along the minus strand of VEFU01000032.1, from coordinate 7,069 downwards.
TTTTGCAGCTAATTCACGTGCAACTTTTCTATGTGGCTCTGAAAGGATAACTTCTTGTTCTAGTTGTTCATCTGCTCCACGATATGGGTTTTCAAATAAACCAAGTTTATCTTTCAATGTAAGTATTCTAAGAACTGCTTCATCAAGTAAAGCAACATCTAGCTCACCTGATTCAATTAGATCCTTAACGTTATTGATATAACACTCTGTCATCATTTCGATATCTACACCAGCACGTAACGCTTTTAACGCTGCTTCTCTAGTATCTTCGGCAACACCGTGTGGGATTAATTCCTTCACAGCTCCCCAATCAGAGATCATAACACCGTCAAATCCCCATTCATCGCGAAGAATATCGCGCATTAAGAATTCGTTACCTGTTGCAGGGATACCATCAACTGTATTAAAAGCAGTCATTACCATTTCACAGCCTTCATCAAGTGCTGCTTTATAAGCTGGTAAATAAGATTCACGTAATTGGCGTTCTGACATGTTTACTGTGTTATAATCACGTCCACCTTCAGGAGCACCATATGCAGCAAAGTGTTTAACACAAGCAGCAACATGATTTACATCTTCTTTAAGGTTCTTGCCTTGGAACCCTCTAACAAATGCTCTTGCATATTCACTATTTAAATATGGATCTTCACCAGTTGATTCCATCACACGGCCCCAACGAGGATCGCGTACAAGGTCCACCATTGGTGCAAATGTAACATGTACACCAGAAACAGCAGCTTCCTTAGCAGCAACCTCTGCACTTTTTTGTGCTAAGTCTAGGTCCCATGAGCTACCAATTGCTAGCGGTATAGGAAAGATAGTTTTAAATCCATGAATGATATCTGCCATCATTAATAGTGGGATACCGAGGCGATTATTTTTTAAGTGGGCATCTTGAATGTTTTTTACTTCACGCGCACCTGAACCACCAAGTACAGAACCAGTATTACGAACGTCTTCTTCTGTAAGTCCCATTTCATTCATTGGCCCAGTTATATGACCTCTATGTGACGCACCTTCAAAGAAAGGCATTGCAAGCTGGAGGAGCTGGCCAACTTTTTCGTCAATCGACATTTTCTTTAATAAATCTTGCAATTGATTTTCTTGCATGAATAAACCTCCAAAGTATAATAACGGACATTATCGAAACGTTTCGACATAAGTCAAGTATATACGCTTTCATTATAAGAGTCAACGTATTAGTGAAACGTTTTTATTATTTTTTTTATGGGAAAATTACAACATTATTATTATTATGCTACTTTTATTATTATTTTATGAATGTATACTAGACATAAATAGGTTAAAATTATGATAAAAGCTATAGTATAGAATGGTGGGAAATGATATGGAAAAAGTGAAAACCGGTATTATAGGTTGCGGTATGATCAGTGAGATTTATATTAAAAACACAAGCTCCATCTATCAAAATCTTGAAGTAGTAGCTGTTGCGGATATTGATATCGAACGAGCGAAAGCAAGAGCAGAACAATTTAACATTTCCAAAGCCTATTTACCAGAAGAATTATTGGCGGATGATGAAGTTGAAATGGTGATAAATCTAACCATTCCAGTTGCGCATGCACCAGTAACATTAAAAGCGCTAGAAGCCGGAAAACATGTATTTGTGGAAAAACCATTAGCTATTAAAAGAGAAGAAGGTTTAAAGATTCTCGAAGTAGCTAAGGAAAAAGGGTTATATGTAGGATGTGCGCCTGATACATTCCTAGGTGGAGGATTACAAACTTGCCGTAAACTAATTGATGATGGCTGGATTGGAGAGCCTCTAGGGGCTACAGCTTTTATGTTAGGGAGTGGTCCGGAAGGGTTCCATCCAAATCCTGACTTCTTCTATGTAGAAGGTGGAGGTCCAATGTTTGATATGGGGCCGTATTATTTAACAGCTCTAGTACATTTATTAGGTCCGATAAAAAGAGTGACGGGTTCTACAAAAGCTACATACTCAGAAAGAACAATAGGATCAGGACCTAGAAAAGGTCAAAAGGTACCAGTAGAAATTCCTACACATATATCTGGGGTATTCGATTTTGAAAGTGGTGCAGTTGGTTCCATTATTACAAGTTTTGATGTATGGGGATCGCAACTCCCAAGGATTGAAATATATGGGACGAATGGAACGTTAATTGTTCCAGATCCTAATACGTTTGGTGGACCAATTTATATAAAGAGACCAGGAGATCCTGACTGGTCGTCTGTTCCATTGACATATGGCTTCACTGAGAATAGCAGAGGTATAGGGGCTGCTGATATGGCTAATGCCATTAGAACAGGTGGAGAGAACCGAGCAAGTGGTAAACTTGCATTTCATGTACTAGATGTAATGCATGCTTTCCAAGATTCTTCTGAAGCTGGAACACATATTACAATTACGAGTGGTTGTGAAAGACCCGAACCACTACCAATGAATCAATATCGACTTTTTGAATAATGACATATATGCCCTGTTATCGAGTAACAAGATAACAGGGTTTTTTTGTTAGATATATAGGAAGTGATGTTGCTTTATGTTATTATTAAAGAGTATAACATCACTATGTATTTGGGAAGGGTGTAAGATTCGATGACTTATAGTTTTGTTTCGCATCTCTATTGTCCAAAATGCACAAAAACTTACAACTTAGAATCAACACACCAATTATGTACATGTGGTTCACCATTGTTAGTAAAATACAACTTGCATTTACTTACACAGGAATTGAAACCGACTGATTTAAAAGGAAGAAGAAATGATCTTTGGCGTTACCATGAGCTATTACCAATAAAAAAGGAAGAAAATATTGTATCCATGGGAGAAGGAATGACTCCTTTGCTTCCTATGGATAGAATTGGAAAGCAAATGGGGATTAAACAATTGTTTATGAAGGATGAAGGAATTATTCCAACAGGGACTTTTAAAGCACGTGGGGCTGCCGTTGGTGTATCCAAAGCAAAAGAACTCGGAGTGAAACAGTTAGCTATGCCGACAAACGGGAATGCGGGTGCAGCATGGTCACTGTACGCTACACGTGCTGGAATCTGTGCAACAATTGTTATGCCAATGGATGCACCGAAAATTACAAGAAATGAATGTGCAGTAGCTGGAGGAAATCTTTATTTAGTAGATGGATTAATTAGTGATGCTGGAAGGATAGTAGCGGGGTTAGTGCAGTCATCTGATATATATGATGCATCAACGTTAAAGGAGCCCTACCGGATTGAAGGAAAGAAAACAATGGGATTGGAAATAGCGGAACAATTTAATTGGGAAGCTCCAGATGTTATTCTATACCCGACTGGTGGCGGTGTAGGTTTAATAGGGATATATAAAGCATGGAAGGAACTACAAGAGCTCGGATGGGTTCATAAAGAGAAAATGCCACGTTTAGTAGCTGTTCAAGCAGAAGGTTGTGCACCAATAGTAAGAGCATGGGAAGAAGACAAGAGAGAGTCGGAGTTTTGGCCAGATTCAGAAACAATCGCGTTCGGAATTAATGTTCCAAAAGCTTTAGGTGACTTCTTAGTATTGGAAGCATTATACGAAACTAATGGTTGTGCAGTATCTATTGATGATCGTGAAATTATAGCTGAGCAAAAAATAATTGCTGAAAAAGAAGGTACATTCATTTGCCCTGAAGGTGCTAGTGCATTTGTAGCTGCACGCAAATTACGGAAGCAAGGGTGGATAAAAGATAATGAACGTGTCGTAGTCTTAAATACTGGAGCTGGAATAAAATATCCGAATACCGTGAATGTGGAAGTACCGATATTACAGAAAGGTGACTCCATTCCAATTCGAACAAATATATAATTGCAAAATGAAGAGAAGGAATAAATATCCTTCTCTTTTTTATATGAAAGCGGGAATAAATAATATTATTTATATGATTTTTTAATTAATTCAATCAATCAACTTGTTAAAGTACCGAGAGAAATGTATGATAAAATCAAAATATGATGAATGCTGACTGTTTTCCTGCAAATCAGTCACAGGATTTACTCACAACAGAGGGAGGAAGTTTAGTATCATGGCAAAACAGCAAATTGGTGTTATCGGTCTTGCAGTAATGGGTAAAAACTTGGCTTTAAACATTGAGAGCCGTGGATATTCGGTTGCAGTATTCAACCGCTCATCAGAAAAAACAGAAGACTTCATGCAAAACGAAGCAAAAGGTAAAAATTTCGTTGGTGCATTGTCTATAGAAGAATTCGTAAATTCACTAGAAAAACCACGTAAAATTTTACTTATGGTAAAAGCTGGGGCAGCAACAGATGCAACAATTGAAACTTTAAAACCTCATTTAGATAAGGGCGATATTTTAATCGATGGAGGTAACACATTCTTCCAAGATACAATTCGTCGTAATAAAGAATTAAGCGAAGCAGGATTACACTTCATTGGAACAGGGGTTTCAGGTGGAGAAGAAGGTGCACTAACTGGTCCTTCCATTATGCCAGGAGGTCAAAAAGAAGCTTATGAGCTTGTAGCTCCAATTTTTGAAGCAATATCCGCTAAAGTGGATGGAGATGCTTGTACTACATATATCGGTCCAGACGGTGCAGGTCACTATGTGAAGATGGTTCACAACGGTATTGAGTATGGCGACATGCAATTAATTTGTGAAGCATACTTTATTATGAAGCATGTATTAGGTCTTGGTGCTGAAGAGCTTCATGAAGTGTTTGCTGATTGGAATAAAGGTGAATTAGATAGTTATTTAATCGAAATTACTGCAGATATCTTCAAGAAAGTGGATGAAGAAACTGGAAAACCACTAGTTGATGTTATCCTTGATACTGCAGGCCAAAAAGGAACAGGTAAATGGACAAGTCAAAACGCGCTTGACCTAGGTGTTCCACTACCACTAATTACAGAGTCAGTGTTTGCACGCTTTATTTCTGCAATGAAAGAAGAACGTGTAGCTGCTAGCAAAGTATTGGCTGGTCCAGAAGTAGCACCTTTTGATGGAGATAAGAAAGAACTCATTGAAGCAGTACGTAAAGCACTTTATATGAGTAAAATTTGTTCCTATGCACAAGGTTTCGCGCAAATGCGTGTAGCTTCTGAGGAATATGGCTGGGATTTAAAATACGGTGATATTGCAATGATCTTCCGTGGTGGTTGTATTATCCGTGCGCAATTCTTACAAAAAATTAAAGATGCATATGACCGTGATCCAGAACTTGCTAACTTAATGTTAGATCCTTATTTCAAAGAGATTGTGGAGAGCTACCAAAAAGAATTACGTAAAGTAATTTCTATCGCTGTAGAGCGTGGAATTCCTGTACCATCATTCGCAAGTGCAGCTGCATATTATGACAGCTACCGTACAGAAACGTTACCTGCAAATCTTTTGCAAGCACAGCGCGATTACTTCGGTGCTCACACATATGAGCGTATTGACAAAGAAGGTATCTTCCATACTGAATGGATGGATAAATAATATACAACAAGAAGGCTGCCCTCTAAGTAACAAGGGCAGCTTTTCGTTTATAGAATAGGAGGTGGGGGTTATATGGAATTAGTCGTTGGTTTGGATATTGGAACAACGGCAGTGAAGGCTGTTCTTTTTCAACGTGATGGTACAGTGTTGGCGATAGCGGAAAAGTTGGTAACCACTTATTATCCAGAACCAGGTTGGGCAGAGCAAGATCCTGTTGAGGTGGAGAGTAAAGCACTAGAAGCATTACGAGATGTAATCCAGCATAGCGCGGTCAAGCGTGAATCGATAAAGGCAATCGGTATTTCCTGTGCGATGCACTCACTTATTTGTGTCAATGAAACTGGAAATGCTTTATCCAACGCGGTGATTTGGTCAGATGGAAGAGCAAAAATGCAAGCGGATGCATTATCAAAGAAGGAAATCGGTGCACGTTTGTATGACAAAACGGGCGTTCCAATTCACCCAATGTCTCCTCTTGTAAAACTAATCTGGATGAAAGAAACTGGATTTAGTGCATATAAACAAGCAAGCCACTTTATATCACTGAAAGAATATATTTTATTTCATTGGTTTGGTGAAAGAATGATAGATTATGCGATGGCGTCTGCAACAGGTTTATTTAACAAAGATACATTAAGCTGGGAGCAAGAAGCGTTGGTATTAGCGGGGATTACGGAAGCGCAGTTGTCCAATGTTGTAGCCCCTACAGAAGTATTGAATGGCATAAGAGTGGAAGTGGCAGAAAAAATAGGGATTCTAAAAGAAACTCCTTTTGTCATTGGAGCGGCAGATGGACAATTAGCCAATTTAGGTATAGGAGCAATTTTGCATGGAGAAGTAGCGATTACTGTTGGAACGAGTGGAGCAGTGAGACAGCTTGTGAAAGATTCACGTCTAAGTAAGCAGCAGGGAACATTTTGTTATGCTTTTACAGAGCAATATAAAATTGTAGGTGGACCGACAAATAATGGCGGGATTGTAGTGCAGTGGTTAAAGGGAGTATTACATAACGAAGATGAGATGGAGGATTTTCTAAAAAAAGCTGATACTGTTAACGTAGGGGCAGATGGTTTGTTTTTTATTCCGTATATTAATGGGGAGAGAGCACCAATTTGGAACCAAAACGCTACGGGAAGTTTTTATGGTCTAAAAATTACACATACACAAAATTTTATTATTTGCGCCGTGTTAGAGGGGATTACACTCAATTTATATGAAATATATCAAGATGTTAAACAAATTGCTGGCGAGCCCGAGCGGATTTTTGTAAATGGGGGTTTAGCTAGATCAAAGACTTGGTTGCAATTAGTAGCTGATGTATTTGGAAAAGAGGTTTGTATTGCAGAGAGCCCGCAAAGCTCTGCATGGGGAGCGGCATGGATAGCACTTGTTGGTATAGGCGTTGAGCATACGTTGGAAGCAATTAAAGACTCCATCCATATTGAAAAAGTTATAAAACCAAATGTTGAAAATCACTCCAAATACAAAAGAATATATGAAGAGTGGAAGAAACTCATACCAAAATAGGTAGCAACTTTTCGTTGCTACCTGTTTTTGTGTGCCGGGCATGTCCGTCAACTAGGTGATGAAAGTTCACTGTGGGCGTTGGGATATGCGAACCACTAGCC
>VEFU01000329.1 GCA_007679095.1 Paenibacillus bovis | reverse complement strand
TCTTAATCTTTCCTCATCCTTCTTCCAAAGTTCAATACCATTATCTAAGTTTCCTCTTCTAGCTTTCAAAGTTCCATTCCAAACTTTTTCTACTTCTTCTTCTTGCGCACCACCACGCAATACTTTCCCACCCCAATCTTTACAACGACCACCAATCACACTCCAACTAACTTTCTCACATTCCATATATTCACCATACTTACACATTCCGTGTCGAGCTACTTTTTGGAAGTTTCCGATTCTTTCGCGATTTACTCCTTTTAATAAA
>VEFU01000328.1 GCA_007679095.1 Paenibacillus bovis | reverse complement strand
TATCCAACTAACCATATTATCCGAAAAAATCCTTCATGCCCTCCAAATTCCCCATACCATTTCAATTAATGCTCTCTCTTTAACCCTCACTCTTTTTAACAGCCGATATTTCACACTTCACCTCATCCCCCAAACTCTAAAACCATCAACAATTCCTCTCCTAAAACCTCCTATCCCACTCAACCTTCAAACACCAATCACTCCCAATCCACCATTTCGTCCTCATTTTCTTTCTCACCATATTCATCCTACACGCACAATTCTTAAA
>VEFU01000327.1 GCA_007679095.1 Paenibacillus bovis | reverse complement strand
AGAGAAAAAGGAGGGAGATTTAATATGGGAGTTGGTTATTGAAATATATTAGTGGGAGTAGATGGATGAAGATGGGGAGAATAGGGGTTGAAAAAAGGAATAGAAATAGGTAAAGGAAAGAATGGTAAAGTAAGAGTTATTGAGGTGATTGATAGGAGGTCTTTGGTAGGAATTGATGGTTATAATGGGAGAATGGCTGAAAGAGGGGAGAAATATGGAAAAGAGATATTAAGTAATTAGAAAAAAGAAGGAGGAAGTGAAGGTGTGA
>VEFU01000326.1 GCA_007679095.1 Paenibacillus bovis | reverse complement strand
TTATCCCCTTACAAATCCTTACCCAACACCCTCAACTCATTCCCTTCCAATCATATCCAAATATCCAAAATATAATCCATCTTATCCAAACACCACTACAACCTCAAGAAATCCCTCTTCCAACCCTTCATCACATCCCATCCCGACCAAACCATCATCAACATCAATTACATTCCCAACAATTCCTTCCAAATAACCCATATCCTCTAACAACCCTAAGACACCCCAATTATTTTAATCCCATATATTTCCGTCAACATCCACAAATA
>VEFU01000325.1 GCA_007679095.1 Paenibacillus bovis | reverse complement strand
TTAACCATAATCAATTTTGACATCCATACCATCCCATAATTCTTTCTACCACCACTTGCATGCATATATCCTCCCAACAAAACCTAACCATCTACTTCATTACCACTATCCCTTTCACAAAAACCAACCACCCAACCCCCACCAAAGCAGTCACCCCCAACTATAATACTACAATCATCATTCCTCGCTTTTATAAAACCAATAAAATCCACGATATCCTCATCTAATTCACCCATATAATCTACATCCCCCTTTGCTTCATTCCCCCC
>VEFU01000324.1 GCA_007679095.1 Paenibacillus bovis | reverse complement strand
AAAGAAAGGATTTATTAAATGAATGACACGCGTGAAATTGCCATTTCTTGAGGGGTGTAGAAAGTTTATTAGATATACATTTGTTGTAGTTGTTTTTGAAGATTATGATGTTGTAAATAGTGATTATAAGTGATGTGTTTATGAATGATAGCTTTTGGTGTTAAATGAATGATAGGATTGGGAATTGTTTGGAGAAATTGATGATGATGAGATGGAAAAATAATAGATGGTTTAAAGGTAATGAGAGGATTATTTAGTGCAGTAATGGA
>VEFU01000323.1 GCA_007679095.1 Paenibacillus bovis | reverse complement strand
AGATTTGGTTCTGAGAGGTCTTGTTTGGATTGTTGGTGATATTTGTGGTTAATGGGAGTTGTATTATCGGTGGGGTGAAATGGTTTTCGAAATGGGTGAATAGCGGGGGTAGGTAAGGAAGAGATTTTTTGGGGTGTAAGTTGTAATTGATGATTTAAGTGTTGGTGATTGATGAAAAAGACTGGAATGTATATAAATACGATCTGAACTATGGAGAATTGTAGAGAATAATTAGGAGTTAGGAAAAGTGTAAGATAAGTTAAGTTAGAT
>VEFU01000322.1 GCA_007679095.1 Paenibacillus bovis | reverse complement strand
AAATGATTGCGAAGTTTAGGATGATGGGGAAATGGGTTAATGGTTGGTAGAGATTGAGATGGAGGGAAAAGTTGAAAGAGGGGGTTGGATTGAGGTTGTAGTGGTGGATAATTAAAAAGGGGTGGGTAACTGGTTCGAGGGGAATGATTGAATGGGTAATGAAAATTTGGAGAAGGAGGGGAATATGAATGAGGTATTAGTTGAATGGAAGGAGGAGGAGGAGGTTTTTGGTGTGGAGGTTGGTTTTTGTTGAGTAAATGAGAGGGAGGT
>VEFU01000321.1 GCA_007679095.1 Paenibacillus bovis | reverse complement strand
CAGAAATCCACTCCTTCAACCTTTAACACTCTATCCCTATCTCCCAAAAAAGTAAAATGAACACCACAACAAATACCTTATTACTTTCACCACAACCTCCCAAGTACCCACTTCCACCATTTAATCTTCATAACCTAGAAATACCAAAACCACTCTTACAACTTCCCCACCAATTACAATCACCACTTTTACTTCCTCCAACACCACCAACCATAAAATATATCCCACAACAATTTTTAATCCCCATCATCCAACCCCCCCACAAAAAAT
>VEFU01000320.1 GCA_007679095.1 Paenibacillus bovis | reverse complement strand
TCCATCCTACAAATCCCTCGTCCAGTTCCTCTACCAACTCTTGCAGTTCCAAAACCACACCCCCTAAATCCACCATTCCTACCTCCTCAAATATTAACTACTCATCACCAACAAATTCCCCAACCCTTACAACCTACAACAACCCACATTAACCAAAAACTCTTACAAACCACTCATCAACTTCTCTAATAACATCATAAACCCCCCTCAAACAATCCCCATTATCCCCGGTCCTCAATTACCCACAATCATCACATTATCCCCAAAACC
>VEFU01000031.1 GCA_007679095.1 Paenibacillus bovis | reverse complement strand
ACCTGTAAAAAAAATTGGCTGAGCAGGTTTAATTTGGTGTCCTCAAAAACGCTCTTATTTAACTTAAAAAGCAATAAAATGAAAGAAAATTAGGATTTATCAAAATCACTGAAACCACTACTTTTTATCACGGATTCAGGAACTGGTTTTATTACCTTTAAGTTGAGTAATCGTACATTAATTCGTGGTGGGCAACTAATCGCATTATTGGGAGCAGTTATTTTAGTTTTACCTTTACCTTTACCTTCTATTTTCTCACTTACTGGATTCATCATAATAGGGTTAGGATTAGCACCAATTTTTCCTTGTATGTTACATGAAACACCAACCCGTTTCGGTAAGACTCATTCGCAAACAATAATGGGCTATCAAATGGCTACTGCTTATACAGGAAGCACTTTTATTCCGCCTATACTTGGATTCCTTGCATCCAATACTACTTTAGGTATCTTTCCAATCTTTATCGTTATGTTTGTAGCATGAATGCTATTTGGATCAGAAAAATTAAATGTCATTATTAAAAATCGAAAACTAAATCAAGGGATTAATACAAGTTCGGCTGCATTATAAAAAGCTATGATATTTGGGCCTTAGACAAGTAAAAAACATAGTTTAATATAATAGTTGAATTAATAAAGAGACGATATATCCTAATTCGGTATCGTCTCTTTATAACATTTCAGTTGACTACGATTTATATCTGTCTCGAGACCTTTATAGATTCTGTCTTAAAGATTTATTCTTTTCTATATCTTGCATAAATTTTGGCCACCAATTTTCCTGTTCAGACCAGTCACGATATTCTTCCATTGCATTTCCCCATTTTTTGAATGCAGGACCTGAAGCTTCTCTAGCTTGCGATAAACCACCGAATTCTGGAACAATCCATTTCCTACCAATTTGTGCGTGCAATACTTCATCCGCCCAATCATAATCCTGGAATGTTACTGCAAGTTTATTCTCAGATTGAGTAGCAATTTCCCATTCCCAATGTTTTCCTGTTTTTCTCGGCATTAATCCTTGTTCGATTGCCCAAAGTATTAAATGTGCTTCCAAAGGTTCCAGTTTCGTATTAAGTGACATGGAAGACTTAAGGTCAACTGGGTATTTATAGAAGGGAACGCCTCCTTGATATAAGCCAATTTCTCCTAGCATCGCATGTCTTGCTTCATCCTATAACTGCCTGCTCATATCAACGTAATATTCCCAAGGTTTATCTTTCGTCTTATAAATAATAGGGGCCATCCATTCAGGAACGTCCATTTCTCTCAAGCGTTTATATAATAATGCATATGTTCTTTCTTCTAAACTTCTATTTTCATCTTGGTAATATTCATCTATTAAGCCTGCACTATTAAAATTATCCTTGAATCGATCATCTCGTCTCGGAACTGGATCCATTTCAAAGACATTACCATCTGCTCTAGGTTCTGGGATTGAAGGTATCTCTTCTTCTAAATCACCAAATATCCCACCTGCTAACTGAAGATAAGCTGTTAAGTGTTTATCCCATGTAATAGCTTTTTGCTCTTGTTTTTCATTCTGTATTAGTGCAGATATAGCTGATTTTCCCCAAGCAACCATTTCCTCTTCTTCCATTAAAATTATCTTTAACAATCTACATGTGGGTTGTTCGGCAATAGGATTTGCCTTGTCAAGTTGCTTTTTTATAGAACGGATAATCTCAGGTTTGATGACTTGATAAATGGCTACTAATAATTCTAACGTATCTTCTGATCGGATAGCTTCATCTAGCAATGATTTTAATTTAGGATCAGCTACTTTATCTAGATGGAGGGGTGGTTCTCTCATTTCTGAAACTCTTTTACGAATAGCTGCACAATGCTCGGCATCCAGCCACATATGATAGCTGAAAGCACATTTAACTTCCCACTCTGGTGTTCTAGCTAAATGTGCCGCGAAAATTTGATTCAAGTACTTTTTTACATAGTTATAACGTTTTAGTAAATCAACACTTTCATCCACACTAAATCCAGTATTTAATGCTTTTTCATAATTGCAAATTCCAGCTAAAGGAGGAATCCCTTTATTGTCAATTTTCACTTTTAACATTATAAATATCACCCCTGAAGTGTTTGCTTTTCCATATTCCTACATGAAAATGTAAGCATTTTCATTATCAATTCATGTTATAATTATTGTCAAAAATGATTTTTTTGAGGGATAAATATGAATATAGATTTACATGAGTTTCTGAAACGGTCGCCTATTGTACCCTTTATAAGGGAAGCTGATTATGCAATCAGAAATCCTTGGTCTATGCATGAAAGAAGATTATTTGATTATTTGCTAGTGTATATACAAGAAGGGAAATGTATTTTTACGGTTAATGGAAAGGATTATTTTCTAAGGGAGGGGGACTTTTGTTTAGTTCAACCAAATAGCTTAGTATCATTGCAGGGAACTACAAAAACAATTACTCCTTTTGTACATATGGATATTTTTTATCATTCTGATAGGTTAGAAGAAGATACGGAGGAAAAAAATGTTGGACAGATGGATACATCTCTGAGTAAGCGAATAATGCAGCCGAGATTAAATGATTTTGAAGATGTAGCAATACCAATTCAATTTAAACCAGAAAATCCCCTGTGGTTCCGTGACTCATTGATAAAGGTAATAAAATTATGGCAAGCAGGTGATACTTTAGGATTAATTGAGGCTCAGATTATTGCAAGTGAATTAATATCTTCGATGTTAAAGCAATATGGGGAATTCACGACAAAAAGCACCAAAGCGCCTGAGGATTTTAATTGGATAACTTCTTATTTAACATTTTATTTATCGGAAGATATTTCAGTCGAGGACATGGCAAAGCGAATGAGAATGTCAATATCAAACTTTTCAACACTATTTCGTAAACACTTTGGAATATCTCCACATCAATATTTAGTAAAATTACGAATCCAACATGCGGAGGAATTACTCCTACATAGTAATCTTAAGCTGGATGAAATCGCGGAAAATTGTGGCTTTACGAATGCACAACACTTTTCAAAAATGTTTAAAAAACATACAGGCAGGACACCTGGAAGCTTGCGGAAAGACAAGTAAATGAATCGACTATTTCAATAATAAAAATATAAATTAGTTTTGGTCAGACACTCTATATTTGGAGAGGATTCTGACCTTCCTTTTTTGTAAAATCTTTTTATGTGTAATCTTATTTCTAGATATTAATACATACGTCATACCTTTTAATTTCATATATATAAATAATTCAGATAAGGTGGTGAACGGATGTACGCAAGACGAAGAAAACGAGGATTGTGTGTGTTTCCGGGCTATAAATGGTGTGGACCGGGATGCAGTGGGCCGGGCGCTCCCATAAATGATGTCGATGCATGCTGTTATAAGCATGATAAATGCCTTAGTTCAGGAAGATCGCGTTGCTATTGTGACAGAGCATTCTTAAGCTGCTTATACCCGAAGATTAATCGGCAAACGGATAAAGGAAGAAAAGCAGCAACGATGTACAAATATATGCAACTACAAACGATTTTTACTTGTGGGATTGAGCGGGATAATAGGAGATACTAACATGATAGGTGAGAGCTTATCGTGTTAGTTTTTTAATTTTATGACTAATGTTCAGCAGTTTGAACAATTGGATGATGAAAATAAAAAAGTTATCCACTTACCGTCCTGTAAACTTTCAATAATAATCGCTTTATTCCAACTAATTTTGTAGTACACTAGTTAACAGATTAACAATCTCATTTATATAAAACAGGAGCAATGATGAAAACAAAATCAATATCGATACATAATATTAGAATAATGTTTTGGATTCGTTTTTTCGGTACCATTAATTTTATTGCGCCTGTACTGACCCTTTTTTATTTTGCTAGGGGTTTAGAAGCTTCCCATATTCTTCTGCTTCAAATATTTTGGAGTGGAGCTGTACTAATCGGTGAAGTCCCTGGAGGAGTTGTTGCAGATAGGTTTGGTGCAAAAACATCATTCCTCATAGGTGTTCTTATGATAATTGCTAGTATCGTTTTGTTGATTTATTCTAATCAACCATGGATGTTTTTCTTATATAGTGCTTTAAATGGGTTGTCGGTCACTTTTTTCTCTGGAGCTGATGAAGCTTTAATTTATGAATCATTAAAAGAAGATGATGACCAACATAGAATGGACCGTGCGATGGGAAAGATACAATCTGCAAGCTTTGTATCAATGATATTAGCTGTATTATTTGGATCATATTTTGCTCAGGATTTACAAGAAAATCAGTTTGTATTTTTATTAATTGCTGGAATAGGATTTCATTTAATAGAATTTTTTCTTATTTTCTTTGTGAAAAATCCAAGTAGCATCGGTTCAAATCGTGAAAATCCGTTAAAACAAGTTGTTTCTGGAATGAGAGCAATTCGAAGAGCACCAACGCTATTACTAATGTTTATTAACTTCACACTTGTATTTATTGCAGCTGATTCTGTCTATGAAGCTTTTAATCAACCGCTATTTACTGATGCTGGACTACCTGTTGTAATGATTGGTGTGTTGTATGCACTCGCTGCAGTTTGTGGTTTTATAACTTCTCAGTCTATTGGTTGGTTTACAACAAAGTTTCCAAGAATGCTATTAATGAGTGTAACAGGAGGTCTTGCGGCGTTTGGTCTTTTTCTATCTGCATTATTTGGTGATTCGCTTTGGCTTGTTTTAGGGGCATTTTTTGTGTTGAGAATAGGACAGGCACTTAGGAGACCTATTTATTCTCAATTAAAAAATGACCTGATTCCATCCGATATTCGAGCTACAACATTATCTTTATTATCAGTTCTAGATTCTGCATTTGATTTAGTTGTTTTTGGTATCTTATCATTTGTAGCCTTTAATGGGTTAACGGGAATATTATTAGCTAGTAGTATTTTTGCGTTAATAGGAACACTTACTCCAATACAGATAAAAGCTAGGAGAAAGATAAATAGAACATAGCTTTATTGTTTATATTGAAGGATAATTTTTTAGTTCAGTTCCTATTAAGCTGATAAATTAACCATGGTAAAGAAATAAAATTATATTAACTAGAACATTGTTTGTATACATAAGAAGGGGTCTGTCGAAATGATCGGAACTATCGTAAATACAATCGCCATAATTGTTGGCAGTTTTGCAGGGAGTTTTTTAAAGAAGGGCATTAAAGAAGAATACCAGTCGGCATTATTTACAGCAATGGGTTTTGCAGCAGTGGCAATTGGAATAAATGCAGTTGTTCAAAATATGCCCAACAGTTCATATCCGGTATTATTTATTGTTAGTTTAGCTATTGGTGGATTAGTAGGTACAGTTATTAATGTAGACGCACGTTTTAATCAGCTTGTGAATCGATTTTCCCAATCAGATTTAAGTAAAGGTCTTTCTACAGCAATTTTACTTTTTTGTATTGGTACGTTATCCATTCTTGGACCAGTTGAAAGTGCCTTACACCATAATCATACATACTTATTTACAAATGCAACTCTTGATTTAGTAACATCGATGGCACTAGCAGCAACATATGGTATCGGAATTGGGTTTGCAGCCGTTGTGTTATTTGCATGGCAAACAGCCATTTATTTATGTGCACAATATGTAGAGCCATTTTTAACCAATGCACTTATGACAGAAGTTTCTATTGTTGGTGGAATCTTAATATTGAGCTCCGGTTTATCTATTTTAGGCATTAAAGATAGTAAATCGCTAAATATGCTACCAGCATTGTTAGTACCAGTTATCTGGTTTATTGGAGTAGAGATATTTTCATAAAAACTTTTTTGTCTATAATTTTACAGGAGATGATTGTATTCACCTAGAAATCAATAGTAATACATAAGGGGGAGTATCTATTGGTTAATAAGATTGCTAGTATTTTGAATGCACTTGGAAAAGTAATAATTATTCTAAGTTTCATCATTGGTTTTCTGCTTGGAATTGATGGTTATGAAGGTGGTTGGATTATTTTCCTACACTGGGGAGGTAGTGGACTTATTTCTGGTATTGTATTAATTGGATTGGCTGAAATAATAGAATTATTACATAAAATAGCAATTAAAATGGAGATTCCACATCGAGTTCCTAAAATTAATGCAGCATCCAAGAACAATACTAATAATCGACCTAATAGGTAGGTGACTGATAATTTAGTACCCAATATTAATACTATTTCCGAAAAACACATATGTGTATAACAATACCCATTCTTACTAAAAATAGCAATTGATTTTATTACTAGTTAGAATGGGGTTTATTGTTCATGCAAATTGGTCATTTAACTCTTGAACTGATAGTAGGATTTTTATTTTTATTTCTTATTGTAAAGTTTGTTGGTAAGAAGATTATTAGCCAAATTTCACCTTTTACATTTATAGCTGCTATTGTGCTAGGTGAAATATTAGGAAACGCCTTGTATGATAACAAAATCGGGGTATTTTATATCATCTATTCATTAGTCCTTTGGGCTGTATTGTTATTCATTGTGGAAATATTAAGTCAGAAATCTTTAAAATTCCGTGGTATAGTGATAGGGAAACCAGTCGCACTCATAAAAAATGGTGTGATTGATCGTGAAGCATTAAAGAAGAATAGGATAAATATTAACTTGTTACAAAGCTTGCTACGCCAAAGTGAAACTTTTTCTATTCGTGAAGTAGCCTATTGTTATTTGGAAGCAAATGGATCCCTTAGTATTCTCAAAAAAACAAAGTATCAAAAAACTACACAGGAGGATCTAAATTTACCTTCTCAATCCGTCTATGTACCAGTTACAATCATTCGCGATGGAGAAGTCCTGTGGGATGAAATTATGGAATTAGGTTATGATGAATCATGGTTGAAAGCAGAGTTATCGAAACATAATGTAATAAATTATAAGGATGTTTTTATTGCTGAGTGGTTACATGGTGATGGCCTTTTCGTCCAAGTAAATTCCTAAGCGGTTTACAAAAAAAATATATATAAAGGAGGATTTAGTATGGAGTCAGTCAAATTACGTCCGTTTATACCTTCAGGTTCAGATTATGATCTTGCACAGCGATTTTATTCAGATTTAGGCTTTAAGACGAATTATGCTAACGCAGGATTAACAATTTATCAGATGGGGGAACAAGAATTTTATCTGCAAAACTTTCATCAGCAAGAACTCCAGAATAATTTCATGGTTGAATTAATAGTTACAGATCTAGATTATTGGTGGCAACATATTCAGCAAAATATTATACCAAAAAACTATCCTATTAAAGTAAAGGAGCCTGCACATTATCCATGTAATCCATTTAATTGATCCTGCGGGTGTTTGTTGGCATATTTCAGAAAAGAATAAATAATTGAGCACAAAGTTTGGATAGTAAGCTAAAAAATTGTAGAATTATTAATTAATAAAGTAATATGGGTTTTATTTCTTGACTGAATTAAATTCCCTATACATAATACATTTACACATTTGGGGGGGATACATAATGAAAATAGTTGCAATCGTAGGTAGCATAAGAAAAGATTCATATAATATGCAAATTGCTAAAACGATGGTAGAACGCTATAAGGAAAAACTGAATATTGAAATTGCTGATATTCGTTCACTTCCATATTTTGATCAGGATGAGGAGTTAAATCCACCTCAATCCGTAAAAGAGTTTAAAGATTCAATCGCAAATGCAGATGGAGTAATTATTATTACACCAGAATATAATTGGTCTGTTCCAGGTGTATTAAAGAATGCACTAGATTGGACTTCCCGTGTAGAAAGAGTCTTCTTAAACAAGCCAGTTATGACACTTGGGGCAACACCTGGACAAATGGGGACTATTCGTGCCCAACTTCATTTACGTGAGATTTTAGTAGCACCTGGTATTCAAGCTAGAGTTCTACCTCCTGGTGGAAATGAAGTATTAATCAATATGGTTAACCAAAAAGTCGATGAAGCAAAAGGTGAGCTTGTTGATGAAACAACTCTAAATTTCCTCGATAGCAAAATTAATACATTTATTGATTTTATTAAATCAAACTAAGGATAAGTCGCATCTTTTGGTGCGATTTTTCTTTTTAAAGAAATTTTACATTTTTTCCTTGATTACGCATCCATTTTTTAAAGTATATGGTATCATAGAGTAGTAGAAAATATATTCTAATATATTTAATTTAACAGAAAACTAGTCTTGAGAAACACATTTGCATTTTATGAAAATTTTGTTGAAAAGGTTGGTTAAAATGAGCAACATAGAAAATAAAACAGACGTCATTTTAATTGGCGCCGGAATTATGAGTGCTACATTAGGGACGATACTAAAAGAATTAATGCCTGATGCGAATATTAAAGTATTTGAGAAATTAGGAAAACCTGGTGAAGAAAGCTCTAATGAGTGGAATAATGCAGGAACAGGACATGCTGCATTATGTGAATTGAATTATACAGTAGAGAAAGCAGATGGCACTATTGATGTTAGTAAAGCAATTAAGATTAATGAACAATTTCAAGTGTCGATGCAATTTTGGTCATATCTAGTCAAAAATAATTTGATACAAAATCCCCATGATTTTATTACTCAATTACCACATATGAGCTTAGTCCAAGGGGAAGAAAATGTATCTTTTTTAAGGAAGCGTTTTGAAGCGCTATCAATGAATCCGCTTTTTGCTGGTATGGAATTTTCTGATGATCCAGAAAAGCTGAAAGAATGGATTCCACTTATTATGCAAGACCGTGAAAATAATGAACCAATTGCAGCAACGAAGATTGATACAGGTACAGATGTTAACTTCGGTGCATTAACGAGAATGTTATTTCAACATTTACAGAATAGAGATGTGGAAGTGAATTATTATCACCAAGTGAAAAATATGAAACGTTCAGATGATAATTCATGGGAATTGAAAGTAAAGAATCTTAATAATGGTACTGTAGAACTTCATCGTGCTAAGTTTGTATTTATCGGTGGGGGAGGGGGAAGTCTCCATCTATTACAAAAATCAGGTATTAAGGAAAGTAAACAGATAGGTGGATTCCCTGTTAGTGGGATATTTATGGTTTGTAAAAACCCTGAAATAATAGAACAGCACCATGCTAAAGTCTATGGAAAAGCAAAAGTTGGTGCACCACCGATGTCTGTTCCACATCTAGATACTCGATTCATTGATAATAAAAAGTCATTATTATTTGGTCCTTTTGCAGGTTTTTCACCAAAGTTTTTAAAAACAGGATCTATCTTTGATTTAATTACGTCTGTAAAACCAAATAATTTGTTCACGATGTTAGCGGCTGGTGCCAAAAACGTATCTCTTACAAAATACTTAATTCAGCAAGTGATGCTATCAAAAGAACAACGCATGGAAGAACTAAGAGAATTTATACCTAATGCTAAGAGTGAAGATTGGGAATTAATTGTTGCAGGACAACGTGTTCAAGTCATAAAAGACACGGAAGAAGGAGGTAAGGGAACACTCCAATTTGGTACAGAGGTAATTACTTCTGAAGATGGATCAATTGCTGCATTATTAGGTGCTTCTCCAGGTGCCTCTACTGCTGTAAATGTAATGTTGGATGTACTTACAAGATGCTTCCCTGACCATATGATAGAATGGGAGTCAAAGCTGAAAGAAATGATTCCGTCTTATGGTGAATCATTAATGGAGAACCCTGAACTGCTACGTGAAGTTCATCAATCTACAGCGCAAACGCTTGAACTTGTTGAGAAACAACTTGTTGTCAGCTAAAAAAACCTTCAATCTTTTGATTGAAGGTTTTTTTAGTTTATTCTTATACTATGTTAGACTAAAAATGACGAAATGCTCAAAAAAGAAATGAGGTAAATGATGTTTAAGAAAATAATGAAACAAATGAAACAGCTATCTCTTGGCAGTAGTGAGCGCCGTCATAAACACTATCGGCGTGGAAGTAGCAGCGATCGTAGACACAAATATTACTACAAAGGAAGTAGTAGTAGTGATCGAATGTATAGAAGGTCACCAATGAAAGGAAGCAAGTATTATAAGCGAAAAGGGTGGAGCAGCAGCTAATTACTCCTTACTTGAGCATTAATTGCTTTTTTATATCTATGGAGATATCAGCTATTGTTTCATATGGTTTCTGCAAACCAAATAAGCTTTTAATCAAATTTACAGTTTCTAATTTTAACGAAAGCTCTTCTGTCCATGGGAGAGCTTTTTTACGCTTAGCTGGGTATGTAGTATAAAGTAAAAACAATAGTATTTCTCCTAAATCATAATAATCTTGATATTTCATCTTGCTTACCTCTAGAGGATCATCCTCGTTGGTGACTAGCCTTGAAAGACCAAAATCAATTATGTATACTTCGTTGTTTTTTAGTAACAAATTTGGAATTCTTAAATCAAGATGATATATATGATTTTCGTGAAGGTGGGCTACTAGTTCTAGTAATTGATTAAGAAGAAGTAATGATTCTAGTTCATTAAACACTTTCTTGTGATGAAAAATAAGTTCCTCCAGATTTTCTCCATTAATAAACTCCATTACATACATAAAATGTTCGTCATAAAAAAATGATTCGATAAACTTTGGTATATTTGTGTGATGTAACGTCTCTAATATATCCATTTCTTTTCCAAATAGATTTGTTTCCTTCCGGCGTTTACTAGGGCGAAGTTGTTTAATGATTCGAAGCTCGTTCGTATGTAACTCCTTACAAAGATAAACTATTCCATAGCTACCAGTTCCAATGATGTTAAGTATTTCGTACTTAGAGTTCAGTATTAGGCCTTTATGAAGCGGTTTGTCTTTGAATAACTGATAAATTTTTCGCATTGCCCGCAATGTATGTAATCCTCTCAACTTGAAATAATAAAGACGACTTTATTATAACAAGTAAGTGCAAAAATTTACATAAGGTTTATAAATAGAGTTGAATTTATCAGAACGTCTGTTCGTGCTATTTGGTAATTTGTGTTAAAATAGGTATGAATAGATTAAAAGGAGTGGTTTATATGGCTTTGAATCCATACATCCGATTTGATGGAAATGCACGAGATGCTATTATGTTCTATGTAAATGTATTTAAACTAGAGGAACCGCAAATTATGACATTTGGTTCTATTCATAGTGAAGAGGAATTACCTCCAGGTGCAAAAGATTTAGTTATGCATACAGAATTAAGAATTGCTGGTGGTAACCTAATGATTTCTGATAATTTTCCAGGGATGCCATTACAACAAGGAAACAATTTCTCATTAGGCTATATTTCCAATAAAGAAACGGAAATAAGAGAAGCGTTTGAGAAATTGAAAGACGGAGGTTCCGTTATTATGGAACTTCAAGAGACTCCATGGACAAAATGTTATGGTAGTATAAAAGATAAATTTAATATCGAATGGCAATTTAGCTATCAAGAATAAAGTGAAAAGGGGGTTATAAAGCATAATTGCTTTGGCCCTTTTTTTAGTTGATAGTGCAATAATTAAATAATTCCGCAATGGAGTAACGGGAAATTACAAATGTAATTGGTCAATAAAATAAACTTGTATATAATTTATGATAGAAAGGAGGATACGATATGGAGGTTTTTGCCGATATTCTTGCAAAGATTGACCATCCTGATCATCGTTTGCGTACGGAAGAAGTGTTGGGATGGGTAGCAAATAAATATCCAAGTTTAGTACCAGTAACCAAGTGGAATCAGCCTATGTTTACTGACCATGATACATATATTATCGGTTTTAGTGTTTCCAAACAACATTTAGCGGTTGCTCCTGAACAAGCAGCGATGATGCACTTTGACAATGAAATAAAGGAAAGTGGTCTGAAACACACGAAAGAAATCATTCGTTTCCCTTGGAATAAACCATTTGATTTTACTTTACTTGCGAAATTGATTGAATTTAACATTTTGGACAAAAAAAGATTGTAAAACATTTTGGCGGGTGTAATAATCAACGTAGGGACAATAATGATAAAGCCAAGGACTGAACTAGAACTTGAAAATAATCAAGATAGTTCGGTCTTTTTCTATTATCTATACGAATTTAAAGTTGTCAGCTTAGTGTATTTCCGAAGCGGTATAGTTATATTTGCATTGTTCGGATTTATCTCTCGTTCAAATCGTAACCACTCAATATTGAATCTACTATTGCTCCGAGTTCTTTATTCATGTAAGCTATTTCATATACCATATATTTCCTATGTGTATTCTATATGCAAATAATTACACACGAAAAGTAATTCAAATAAAAAATAGAATTGTTTTTCTATTAAAAGTGTAAAGGAGTTCATACAGAATGATGAGTTTAATTAATAAATGGAGAGAAGATTATGTCATCTGGCATGCGAATCGTATTAAGATCCCATCCTTTGAAGCTGGAAATATTATTAGAAGGAATATTACTTTTTCAGGTAGGGTTCAAAACGTAGGGTTCCGTTTAGAAGTAAACTGCTTGGCGCAAAGGTTGCAATTGATCGGCTGGGTAAAAAATTTAGCAGATGGTAGTGTAGAAGCCGAACTCCAAGGAAATGAATCAAAAATAAACTTTCTAGTTAATTGTATGAAATCATTAAAGAGAGCATCTGTTCAAAATATAACTTCAATTGATTTACCTCTACAAGATTGTGAAGACAGTTTTGTTATAAGAAAATGAAAATAATCATTGTAACTTTCCCTTAAAAACCCCGTCTAATTTATAAAATTAAGGCCGGGATTTTTATGAAAAGTGTCTTGTTCATTTCCACCGTGATTGTTTTTATTATTGGAATACTTGGTTGTCAACAGCAGTCCAGTAAAATTAACTCTTCTAACAGTGAAAAAGTTGTTAATGTAACTATTGTTCGATTCGATCAACAGGCAGAGTTAAATGTTTCCGATGAAGTGAGGAAGGTCAACACAATACTGCATGCAATTAAACAAGCAAAAAAACATCCAGGGATTGTCAATGTGGAAAAACCAGAATATAAAATCAAAATAGACAATGAGACCTACTTTTTATGGGTAGATGAAAATTCTGTATCCATTATGAATCTAAATGATAATCACTCGTTATATACATTAACAGAAAGTTCTGCAAAAGAATTAAAAGAAGTAATCGAAGAAATTAGTAGTGTATGAATATTATTTATATTTACTGGCTTACTTAAAGGATTTTAGCTTATATATGTTGAAGACAATAAGTAAAATAAGCTAATTGGGATGTGTGAGGATGGAAGCAACGATTATGAAGGAGAAAAAAGTTTTTTCGTTATATGGCGTTTCAAAAGTCCATGATAAAAACACCCCATATAGTGAAACAATATCTCAACTGTTGGACACGGTTTGGTCAGAAGTAAAGAAGCATGGGTTAAGCCATAAAGGTAAGAATCATGTAGTATATGACTCAGACGGAATTGTATTTGCAGGAATTGAATTAACAGCTAGACCTAGTGAGGAAACTTTATTGAAACATAAAGAAATAGAATTACAGAAATTTGCTTATTGTAAACATATTGGCCCATATTATAAGTTGGATAGCAGCTATCAGAAAATCAATACCATTCTAGATTCTTCGGGAAACAGGCATATACCGCCAAGTTTAGAGGTATATGGTCATTGGCATGAAGATGAATCCAAATTAGAGACAGAAATAATATTTAATATTGAATAGTTAACTTTAAGTGTTAGTCACTAGTGATTAACACTTTTTTGTCATAGATTATTTCTATATTTCATATGATGGTCTTTGATAAGATTACTATTGACTTTTATTAGATTTGAATATAGTAAGTTACTATTATTCTTATAGTTACTTGAAAAATAAAAATTTAATAGAATCAATAGTGAAAGTATGATAGAATAATGTGGAAAATTGTAGAAGGAGGGGACATGATGGCTGTACAGCAAAGAAGTATTGGTTTAGCTATTTTTCTTTATTTTATTACTTGTGGTCTTTACGCAATCTATTGGATGTATGTACTAACGAATGAAATTGGCCATTTAAGTGGTGATTCATCATTCAGTGGTGGAAAAGTAATTCTATTAAGCATTATTACTTGTGGAATTTATTCATTATTCTGGTACTATCAACTAGGAAAACACATTCAACAAGCACAAGAAAATAAGGGAGTACGTGCAAGTGATGAGAGCATCATCTACTTAGTACTCGGTATCTTTGGACTTGGTATTGTTTCTATGGCAATTGCACAATCTAATGTGAACAAATTGGTGTGATGCTTCATGAAGAAGAAAATTGTAATAGCAATTTCTGTATTGTCCATAGGAATATTGTACTTAACAGTGATTTCTCCAATGTTCAATATACATATTCCGTGCATCTTTAAAAAGATAACAGGTCTTGATTGTCCAGGATGTGGAATGACTAGAGCGGCATTAGCGTTATTAGATGGAGATGTGTATCAAGCATTTAGATGGAATATGCTCGCTTTTATAATAGCGCCCTTATTAGCCACTTATTTCGTTTTAGAAAAGAAAAAAATGCTAAAACCAAGCAAAGTCCTTATGACATCTATGCTTGTCATGGCAGTATTATTTTTCATTTTACGAAATACAAAAACATTTGGTTGGATGGCGCCAACTGCAATTTAACAAAGTAATTACAAAGCCTCTGGCATTCTAGCAGGAGGCTTTTGACATTTTCCTTAGTAAATCATATAATATTTTTAGATTGTATATAATTGGAGGTTATTAAAAAATGAGACTACGATTTCCCACGTTGACCCAGTAATTGAATATGGTCATTAGCTCTACTTATTAAGTAGAGTAAATGGGATAAGTCTGTCCTTTTTTAATAAACTTCATTTTCAATATTAGCTATGAAGAAAGACGGATTATTCTGTCTTTCTTTTTGTTTCTCCATTTTTATACTTTTGTAAATTAGGAAGGCATATCTATTTACTCCAATTCATAGGTAGACAGTCTATGATTTTTTAAATTTGGAGGGAAGATGTATGGGTTCAGTAATGTTATTATTCTTTTAATACGAGCTTATGTGTAATCACGTATAAGCTCGTATCGATCCAAGCTATCGATACGAAATCTTAAAATTTCGGAGGTAGCGATATGGAACAAATTTGTTTTGAATTGAAAAATATAGAAGTATCATTTTTAGACAAGGAAATTTTAAATATAGACCGATTAGCTATACACCAATTTGATCGTATTGGGATAGTTGGTAAAAATGGTGTTGGAAAAAGTACGTTATTAAAGTTACTTGCTGGTACAATAAAACCTGATAAAGGAGAAGTTCATCGCTTTGTAGAAAGTGGATATTTTCAGCAGTTAGAGGCTCCGTCGATTGAAGCGGCAGATCCAGCTTTATTAGGGAAACTAGCTGTACCAAATCATTCAAATGGTATGAGTGGAGGAGAACAAACGCGATTAAAGCTCGCTCAATTGTTTACCAATTATTATGAAGCGTTATTAATAGATGAGCCAACTACACACTTAGATCGTAGTGGAATTGAATTTTTACTCGATGAATTAAGATATTATTATGGCGCACTCGTAATAATTAGCCATGACCGTGCTGTTTTGGATGAGCTAGTGACGACCATTTGGGAAATAGAGAACGGTCAAGTTAAGGTTTATACAGGTAATTATAGCGATTATCGAGAACAAAAGTCATTAGAAAGAGAACAACAAAATCAAGCACATGGACAATTCTTAAAAGAGAAAGCACGTTTAGAAAAAGCTGCACATGAAAAAATGAAAAAGGCTGAAAAAATTGCTCAAGCTGGAAGTATGTCGAAAAAAGAAGCTAAAGCAAAAGCTAACAGGATGTTTGAGACAAAATCAAAAGGAACTAGTCAAAAAGCAGTACAACGTGCAGCAAAAGCAATTGAACAGCGAATTGAAAAACTTGCAGAAGTAGAAGCAGTGAAAGAAGAAAGAGCCATCATGTTTCACCAATCGAAAGCATTGCAGCTGCATAATAAATTTCCGATAATGGCAGATAGACTTACATTGCAAGTGGAAAATAAAATATTACTCGATGATGTGAATTTTCAATTCCCACTAAGCAAGAAGATAGCCATTACAGGAGACAATGGTAGTGGAAAGAGCACGTTGTTGCATTATATTGCAGAACAGGGCTTAAACTTAACGATATCACCGAAAGCTAAGATCGGTTACTTTAGACAAATGAGTTATCAATTCACATCCGAGGAAACGGTTATTGATTTTTTGAAAATACGCTCTGATTATGAGGAGGGATTCTTACGTAGCGTTTTACATTCGATGCAATTCATTGGAACAGATATACAAAAAAAAGTAACAACATTAAGTGGAGGAGAGGCTATTCGTCTCCAACTGTGTCAGCTTTTTCTTGGTGAATATAATATACTTTTGCTTGATGAGCCAACAAACTTTTTAGATATTCATGCAACAGAAGCTCTGGAGAAGTTTATTCATGGCTATAAGGGAACCATCATTTTTGTTTCCCATGATCAAACATTTATTCAAAATACGGCTGATCTAGTATATAAAATTGTCGATAAAAAATTAGTGTTGCAGTAAGATAAAGATTGGGACAAAAGAATGTAGACGAACTTAAAAGAGGTTGAGACAAACGACCTGAATGTAACTATAAAATTTTAATAATTGATAAGGTGACCGAACTATCTTTTTTGAAATAAAGTGATAGTTCGGTTTTTATTTGCAACCATATTCCTCTGTGCCAGCCTCTTTTTGCACAAACATTGTTCAGAATTACATAAATTTCTTTAATGGATTTTTCCCAATTCTTCATTTTATACTCGATAGTTAAAAGTATGCCAAACTCCGAAGTTATCTATTACCGAAATACCTCTTTGACCTCCCATGGAAGCATCTTTATAGAATGCGTATTTTTGGCCTGTTGTAAAGTGATGTTCATAATTTCCCGAAAACACTACAGGTGCGTCCTCGAATTGTAACTCTCTCTTAGTTGCTTTTAAAACTGCTGTTGTTCTTGTAGATTTTCCATAATTAGCTTGTTTTGTTTGTTGTATGTGACTTTCTTTTTTTAGCATATTTATATCATGTTGCATTGCTTGAATAATCGCACGTTCATCTGTAAATCCTGTTCCACAGGCAGAAGGAATACATAATCGTTGTCCAACTCTAAGTGAGTTAGGATCTACACTTGGATTAGCTTCTAAAATACTTTCAATAGTGACTTGATAGTTTTGGGCAATTTGATAAAGTGTATCGCCTTGCTCAATTATCTTCGAAGTATGATTTGGGGGGCATGCTGGTATACAAATAGATTGACCAATTCTTAAATTATGTGGATCTAGTCCAGGGTTAGCTGCTAAAATACTGAACACTGTTTTCTCTAAACGTAAAGCAATGTAATTCAGTGTATCGCCAGGTTGAATGACATATGGATAATGGTCGTTAGGGCATTGACGATAATAATAAGTGTGCATAAGAAACCCACTCTCCGTTTTTCATATATGTCTATGCGAAAGAGGAGGTATTTGTTCAGCTGTGGAGTGGGCATAACAGAAGGAATATAGGTATAATACAGTAATAGTAGTTAGAAACTATTATTATTGAATTTAAGTCAAATACAAGAGGAGATATCATGACCAAAACCAATGAAATAGGCTGGAATTTTGATAATAGCTACGCTCGTTTATCCGAGTCTTTCTTTGCCAGAAGCAACCCTACTCCTGTCAAAAAACCAGAGTTAGTCATACTTAATAGTACCCTTGCTGAAGAACTTGGCTTACATGAGGGAGGATTGAAAAGGAAGGAAAGTATTGAAATATTTGCTGGAAACGAAATTCCTCCGGGTGGATTCCCCATCGCACAAGCATATGCAGGGCATCAATTTGGAAATTTTACAATGCTTGGGGATGGAAGAGCAGTCCTTTTAGGCGAACAAATTACTCCTACTGGAAAACGTTTTGATATACAACTAAAAGGTGCTGGTAAGACACCATTTTCTCGTGGGGGCGATGGAAGAGCTGCACTTGGTCCAATGTTACGTGAATATATTATTAGTGAAGCGATGCACGGACTAGGAATTCCAACTTCTAGAAGTTTAGCAGTAGTAACTACTGGTGAAGAAGTTATCCGTGAAACGGAGCTCCCAGGCGCGATTTTAACTCGAGTTGCTTCTAGTCATATACGTGTTGGTACATTTCAATTTATTGCAAATTGGGGTTCATTAACAGAACTTAAATCACTTACTCATTATACAATTAATAGACACTATCCTGAAGTAAAAGAGAGTGACAATCCATACCTCGCTTTTTTACAAAGCGTTATTACTCGCCAAGCGGAACTAATTTCAAAGTGGCAGCTTGTTGGATTTATTCATGGTGTGATGAATACAGATAACATGACCATAAGTGGTGAAACAATTGATTATGGACCTTGTGCGTTCATGGATACTTATCATCTAGATACAGTTTTTAGTTCCATTGATACACAAGGTCGTTATGCATATGCGAACCAGCCATATATAGCTGCTTGGAATCTCGCAAGATTTGCTGAAACTTTAATTCCTTTTTTACACGAAGAAGATGAAAAAGCACTGAAAATAGCCCAAGAAGAAATCTCGAAATTCACCAGTATTTATGAAAAATATTGGTTACATGGTATGAGAGCGAAGTTAGGCTTAGCTACTAATGAATATGAAGATGATATGCTGGTGGATCAGCTCTTAGGTATAATGCAAAAACATGAAGCTGATTATACGAACACTTTCCGTGCATTAACCTTGAATGAACTAAAAGGTTGTGGGATGTTTCAAAGTCCAGATTTCCAACAATGGTA
The DNA here is from genome assembly GCA_007679095.1 of Paenibacillus bovis. GTDB lineage: Bacteria > Bacillota > Bacilli > Bacillales > Bacillaceae_C > Lederbergia > Lederbergia graminis. Next base: position 33,854 of record VEFU01000031.1, on the reverse strand, counting down.
TCAACGTTGGGAACAACGGAAAGAGCGGGAATCTCAGAGAGGAAAAGATAGTATTGAATTAATGAAAAATGCGAATCCTGCCATCATTCCTCGTAACCATCGAGTGGAAGAAGTACTAGAAAATGCTGTGAATCAAGGTGATTATAGCGATATGACTTGCTTGTTATCAGTATTAAAGAATCCTTATAATTACACAGACGTGATTAAGGAGTTTACTTTACCACCTGAACCAACAGATACCCCGTATCGGACTTATTGTGGAACATAAAATATAGTAGTTGATTTTGCGTCAGAATATGGAGCATAAATGCTTCGTGCTCTGACGTTCTTTTATGAATATAGGAATTTCGAATCACTTAATATTATGAATATAATTACAATTATTCAATATATATGTTGAAGGTAGGAAAGATACACAGTGCTTTATAAAAGAGTAACTGGCTATTTCATCCTACATACAATGTAAACGTTTCCTTGCTAAGTAAACGTTTACCATCAAAATAAAAGGAGGGATATTTAAAAGATTTGTATGTGTCTAAATGATTATAGAAAGAGGGGAATAGAAATGAAGCGTAAATTAATCTCCAAAATTGCTTTCGTGTTTTTACTTGTTAGTACTGTATTCGTAGGGAGTACACAAGCTGTTAGTCCATCTAACATACAAATGATTGCTCGCGTAACTGGACCTACACCTCCTGGTGAGACTTTACCTAACCCAAATCAAACCCATACTAGATGGGACATTGGTGGGACAGACCTAGGAATAATTTGGGATAAAGGTGGAGGGGAATATTTTATTGCATTTGGTGATACAAATAATGCAGCAGGACAATGGAACAGAAGTAATGTATTAGCAGTTTCTTCTGATACAAATTTAGAGGATGGGCTTACTTTCTCACGAATGATTGAAAGTCATTCCGGATTTGCTAAAGAAATACTATATTCTAAGAAAATTAATAATGACGAAATGACGGTTATTCCTACAGCAGGAGTTACTGTAGGCAATAGACATTATATTCACTATATGTCAGTTAATCATTGGGGAGCAGCAGGTAGATGGTATACAAACTATTCTGGTATTGCTTATTCAGATGATAATGGCCAAAACTGGATAAAACACCCTACTGCAAGGTGGCACAATAATAAAACGGCATGGGACAATAAATTTCAAATGGCGGCATTTGTGAAGAAAGATGGTTTTGTGTATATGTATGGTACACCAAATGGTCGATTTGGTAATATTCATTTATCTCGTGTTCCAGAACAGCAGCTACTTAATATTGGAGCATACCGGTATTGGAACGGAAATGGTTGGGTAGCAGATCAAACAGCAGCACAACCTGTAGCAATTGGTGTTGCTGGGGAAATGTCAGTTGCTTACAATACACATTTTAATCGTTTTATTATGACGTATTTGAATGAAGACCGTCGAGCAATTGTGATGCGTGATGCTCCAACACCTGTTGGTCCATGGAGTGGAGAGAAAATTTTAGTTCCTGGAAATTTAACAGGATTAGGGCAATACAATGCCTTCATGCATCCACTTTCTAATAATAGTTCTACTCTGTATTTTATTATGTCGACTTGGCATCCGGATTATAATACTCGCTTATTAAAAGTAGATATAAATGATGATCAAATATCAGATAATATCATTTCTGCACCAGGATTTGAAACACAAGGAGACACCCCAATTATGGCGCCATGGTATATACAAGGATCGGGAGGAATTGATCGTGATTTAGGAAATGCTAGAACTGGTAACAATAATGGGTTTGTTTATAATGATACCGGGTGGAATGCTATTAAACAAAAAGTAGCTGTTCAACCATACACGAATTATACACTTAAAGGATGGGTACGCTCATCAGATAATAATACTGAAGGCTATTTCGGGGTTAGGGTACCCGATGGAGGACCAGTCATTAAAGAAAATAGTTATGGAACTTTATCCGATTATACAGAACAAGTAGTAACCTTCAATTCGGGACCAAATGCGATAGTCGAAATTTACAATGGGGTTTGGGCTGATGGAGAAACATGGTCACAACTAGATGATGTAAGTTTAGTAAGAGAAAGCAATTTAGTCGGTCACAGTAGCTTCGAGGAGCAACATACATTAACCTTAACGGCACCATGGTATTCAAATGGTAATGCTGGTGTTGATCGTAACCTTGGATACGCATATACTGGAGAAAATAATGGCTTTGCTCGATATGATAGCGGCTGGAATGCGATTAAACAAGAAGTATTTGTAGAGCCTAATCAAAATTATACTTTATCAGCTTGGATAAAAACTTCCGCTAATAACACTGATGGTTATTTCGGTGCTCGTTTATTGAATAATGGACCAATATTAAAAGAAACACAGTTTAGTAGCTTAGGAGAATATACTAAATTAAATGTTACTTTTAATTCCGGAAACAACCATAGTGTAGAATTATTTGCAGGAATGTGGGCAAATGGTGATACATGGATCCAAGTAGACGATGTTAGTGTAGTGAAGAATTAATGTTTTTTTATTGAAAAAATCTCACCTTCCAGTCATATGGAAGAAGTCACGTTATAAAATAGAGGAATTAGAATACGAAAAGTCAAACTAACTTGAAATTAATTCAAGTATTAGTTTGACTTTTCGTATTGAATAAAGATTTACATAATTTAACGATTTCTACATAATTTTGATAGGGCTAAAGTTATGTAAAGCTAATTCAGGGTGATAGTTTTATTAAGTATTACAAGTTTTAAGAAAAAGTATGTAGGTATAAGAGCTGATTTTAAACGACTTATTTAAATGAAATAACGGAGGAATTTCCCATTTCTCTCGTTTTACGCATTATTAACCATATTTTATCCTTGTATTCACACTCCGCAACTATACTAAACTCGTAATCAATTTTGAGGAGGTAATAGCATGGATAAGATGTCTTTAAAAAAGAAGGTTCTCCCATTAGCTGTAGTAACTTCACTTGCAATTGGTAGTCTAGTAGGTAGTTTTTCCGTTCCTGTAGCAGACGCTAAGCCGAAGGATAGGCATTCTAATAGTGGGATTGCTAAAAATGTTATTTTTATGGTACCTGATGGCTATTCTGCATCCTATGCTACAAATTATCGTTGGTACAAGGGAGAAGAAACAATTCTAGATTCTATGTTAGTTGGGATGCATCGTACTTATTCAGCAGATTCAAAGATTACTGATTCTGCTGCTGCAGGTACAGCAATGGCTACTGGAGTAAAAACTAATAATGGAATTATAAGTATGACGCCTGATGGTGTTGAATTAGAAACAATTTTAGAAGCTGCTGAAAAAAATAAAAAATCATCAGGTTTAGTAGCTACTTCTACAATTACACATGCAACTCCTGCAGTATTTGCTTCACATGTTGCGTCTCGTGCAAGTGAATCCGATATCGCTCCTCAATTAATTGAAAATGATGTAGACGTAATCCTTGGTGGAGGGAAAAAGTACTTTCCAGAATCACTCTTACTAGAAGCGAAGGGAAACCAATATCAAGTTGTATCTAATAAGATACAACTTAACAATGTAAAGAATGCAAAGAAACTGATCGGTCTTTTCGCTGAGGAAGCAATGGCTCCTGAGTTGGATAGAGATGAAACGGACCAGCCAAGCCTTGCAGAAATGACAGAGAAAGCAATTGAAGTGTTGCGTAAGGATAAAGATGGGTTCTTTTTGATGGTAGAAGGAAGTCAAATAGATTGGGCGGGCCATGATAATGATGCAGCTTGGGCAATGAAAGATAGCGAAGCATTTGAGTCTGCTGTTGCAGTCGCTGTTGACTTTGCAAAAAGAGATGGAAAAACATTGGTGGTTGTTGCTGGTGATCATGATACTGGTGGTATGTCAGTAGGTGGATACGGCAAAGGAGATACTAATCTTGAAATATTACGAAATGTAACTGCAACTGGCGATTTCATGGAAAGCAAACTAAATAGTGAGCGTAGCAACATCAAAGAAGTAATGAAACAGTACACCGATCTAGATATTACCGATGAGGAAGAAACTAGAATTAAACTTGCTACTTCACCTTCTACAATAATTAATCAAATTGTTTCAGAGCGGGCAGTTGTTGGTTGGTCAAGTACAGGTCATACCGGCACAGATGTTCCATTATACGCCTTTGGACCAGGTTCTCATCTTTTCGCAGGTTTACATGAAAATACTAGTCTTCCAGTGCTTATGGCAGAAGCAATGAAAATACGATTTCTTCCTGGTAAATAAGATGCAAAAAGAGTCAGTCCTTCACTAGAATTGTGAAAGGCTGACTTTTTTTCATATATTCTCAGCGTCTAGTAAGTGAACTTTCTCATCATTCAACTTCATTATCCTTTTTGCTATTTCCATTCGTTCTAACTTTCGTTATAATTAGCTAGGTATGTATGAGTGACCTTTAATGCATCTGCATGCATTTACTATATATTGTTTTATGTTGAATGGAGGAAGTATTATTGACTGTTAAAGTAGGAGAAGTTTTTGAAGCAGAAATCCGTCAATTAGATGCGAAAGGTTCAGGACAAGCTGCAGTATGGCGTAAAAATGAATTAGGTAACCCAAAAAAATTAAAACTAACAATTCCGCAAACACTCCCTGGTGAAAAAGTTAAGGTTACTGTTGATCAACCTGAAAAGAGAAGAAGAAAAGCATTAGCGGATGAAATATTGGAAGCACACCCAGAAAGAATCACACCACCTTGTCCACACTTTGATCTTTGTGGAGGCTGTGTTTGGCAGCACTGGGATTATAAAGGTCAGCTAAAACACAAGACACAAAGTGTAAAGCAAGCTGTTGAATCACAAGGATTTGACTCAAATTTAGTACAAGATACTATTGGCATGGACAACCCGTGGCACTATCGTAATAAAATGGAATTTACCTTTGCTCCAGACGGTTCGTTAGGACTGCACGAACAAGGTAATTTTAGAAAAATTATCTCACTTGAAACATGCCTGATTGCTGGAAAAGAAATGGTGGAAGCAGCAATTGAAGTAGCAGATTGGGTGAAAGAACATCAATTGATTGGTTATGATAAAGATAAGCATGAAGGTTTGCTTCGCCACTTGATGGTTCGCCAATCCTTTGCAACTGGTGAAATGATGTTAGCTGTTTTTGCAACAGAATCTCCGACTGGTGATTTGTCAACAGCTACAAATAACTTGATCGAACGGATTACTGAAAAATACTCACAAGTTAAAAGTTTAATGTGGCTTGAAAATACAGATTGGGCAGATCGTACGCAATCAGAAAAAAGCCATACATTAGCTGGACGTGATTATATTTATGATGAAATGGCAGGGTATCGATATCGTCTTTGGTTCGATACATTCTTCCAAACGAATCCAACACAAGCACAAAAATTAGTTGATCTAGCACTACAAATGGGCAAGCCAAAAGACACAGAGAAAATGATTGATTTATTTTGTGGAGTTGGTACTTTTTCATTGCCATTTGCAGCTCGTGTACAAAAGCTTGCTGGAATTGAAATCGTTGAAACATCTATTGCATCAGCTAAAAGAAATGCAGAAGATAACGGTATTAAGAACACATACTTTTTAGCAAAAGATGCTAGAACAGGCATTGATGAAGTGCTCGAGACCTTCGGAAATCCAGAATTGTTATTACTAGATCCACCTCGTTCAGGTGCTGGTGGTAAAGTAATGCGTAAAATTGGACGTTCAAAACCAGAGCGGATTGTGTATGTTTCATGTAACCCAGAAACATTTGCAACAGATATTAACCAATTAGTTCCATTTGGATACAGATTAACTACTGTTCAACCAGTAGACTTATTCCCGCATACAATTCATGTAGAATTAGTTGCTGAGTTAGTACTAGAAGTGGAAAACAATTAAACAAATTCTAATCAGATCCGGTTTTCGTGAAAATAAATATTTCCGATTTCCGGATCTTTTTTATTGCCCTTTTTTCTTTCCATTACTATCGTGTTTACAAGAAAAACCATTAATAGACTAAAGATGTAGGGATGATTTTCTTCAAAGTATTGCATAGAAATCACTATACAGAGCATATTTAAAAGATAGAAAAAGAATGGGTTTTGTCAAAAAAAGTTTTGGCATCGTTATTTAGGACAAAGTTAGTTCTACTTCCTGTTGAGTGTAAACGGTTCATTATCTAAGATTAATATATGATTACTATTTTTTTGGAGTGAATTATATGTCTCATCAAGATCGAGGAATAAAAGTACGCGTTCAGAAATTCGGTAACTTTTTAAGCTCTATGGTAATGCCGAATATTGGAGCGTTTATAGCATGGGGGCTAATTACAGCTCTATTTATAGAAGCAGGGTGGTTCCCAAATGAGGAATTAGCCTCATTAGTGGACCCAATGGTAAAATATTTATTACCATTATTAATAGGTTACACTGGAGGTAAACTCGTATATGACACTCGCGGAGGTGTCGTTGGTGCGATAGCGACAATGGGAGTCATTGTTGGTGCCGAAATTCCAATGTTCCTTGGAGCAATGGTCATGGGTCCGATTGGCGGATGGGTCATCAAAAAGTTTGACTCGCTAATAGAAGGCAAAATTAAGACTGGCTTTGAAATGTTAGTAAATAACTTTTCTTCTGGGATATTAGGTGGAATACTAGCTGTTCTTTCTTACTTGTTAGTTGGACCTGGAGTAAGCGTGCTTACCGGATGGTTAGTAACTGGTGTTGAATGGATGTTAGGAATAGGAGTTCTTCCATTAACTAGCATTCTAATTGAACCAGCTAAAATATTGTTTTTAAATAATGCAATTAATCATGGTGTTTTATCACCAATAGGGATAGAACAAGTAAAACAAACTGGAGAATCTATCTTATTCCTACTAGAAGCTAACCCTGGACCGGGTATCGGTGTTCTTTTAGCTTATTGCTTCTTTGGAAGAGGAACAGCTAAGCAAACAGCACCTGGTGCTAGTATCATTCATTTCTTTGGTGGAATCCATGAAATTTACTTCCCATATGTGTTAATGAATCCACTGTTATTAATAGCAGTTATTTTAGGAGGAATAAGTGGAGTATTCACCTTATCTGTTCTTGGTGGTGGTTTAGTAGCACCATCTTCTCCAGGAAGTTTCCTAGCCATTCTTGCTGTGACACCTTCAGGCAACTATTTTGCTAATATAGCAGGTGTATTAGTTGCTGCCATCGTTTCACTTGTCATTTCTTCCATTATCTTAAAAACAAGTAAAGCAAATGAAGGAAATATTGAAGAGGCATCACAAAAAATGCAGGAAATGAAAGGTAAGAAGAGTAGTGTAGCAAGTGCATTAAGTTCTTCTGAAGAAGCAAACGGGGAATTCAACCCGAAAGATATCAACCATATCATATTCGCTTGTGATGCTGGTATGGGTTCAAGTGCTATGGGTGCTTCTTTATTAAGAAAAAAGGTAAAAGAAGCTGGATTGAATATGAAGGTTACAAATACAGCTATAAGCAACCTTCCTAATGATGCAAAACTAGTTATAACCCAAGAGGAACTAACACCACGTGCAAGACAAAAAGTACCAAATGCATATCATATTTCAGTTGACAACTTTTTATCAAGTCCAAAATATGATGAATTGATTCATCGTCTAATAACGGAGGATGTTGTTAAAGAAGAATCAAAAGATGAGGAAGTAGATCATTCCCCATCGACGAATCAAGATGTTTTAAGAAAAGAAAACATCTTCTTAAATAAACAATTTTCTTCTAAAGAGGAAGCAATTCGATTTGCAGGAAGAGCTTTGGCAGATGGCGGTTATGTAGATGAATCTTATATCGAGGCAATGATAGAAAGGGACAACATAACAACTACCTATATGGGAAATGATGTAGCGATCCCTCATGGTACGGATGAAGCAAAGAAAAGTGTGAAAAATTCAGGAGTTACCATTATACAGGTTCCAGAAGGTATTGATTATGATGGACAAAAAGTTCGTTTAATATTTGGAATTGCTGGTAAAGATGGAGGACATTTAGAAATACTATCTGCAATTGCTATTACATGTTCAGAAATGGAGAACGTTGAAAAAATGGCAACTGCAAAGACAGCAGATGAGATCCTAAGCATTATCGGAGCTTCCTTTGAGAAATAATTAAGTAGAAAGATGCAAACCATGCATCTTTCTTCTTCCATTTTTATGAATAATATCAATCATTTATATAATGAATTTGATTGAAAAGAGTTGATGGAAATGATAATGACATCAAGGGAGAAGGCAATAATTGACCTAATGGTGAAAAAAGGTGGAAAGCATTCAATCTCTTCGATTGCTGATTTTCTGCATGTTAGTACAAGAACAATTCAAAGAGATTTAAAAGGTGTAGAAAAGATTTTAAAACAGTTCGAACTATCTGTAGAGAATAATAATGGATTAACGATTGTGGGAACCAATCATAACTTTTATAGACTTATTCAAGAGTTGAATAAAATTAATCCGATTGATTTGTCATTAGAAGCAAGAAGATTACTTGCTTACATAAAATTATTAGATGCAGATGGACCTATAAAACTACCATCCTTAGCAAACGATCTAGGCATCTCCATTACAACCTTGGGTACAGACTTAGATGATTTGATGGAGTGGTTGAAAAACTATAATATTATTCTTTATCGAAAAAAAGGCGTCGGGGTTGAAATCGTCGGACTAGAAGAAGATAAAAGAAATGCCTTAGTAAGTTATTTGTTCATTCATTTTAATGAAGAATTGATTGAGAGCTTATTCATGATTTCGAATGACAGGTTACAAAATAAAAAAATCTTATATTTCCTTAAAAGGGATTATTTAAAGAAAATCGATAAAATTGTTTATTCCTACATAAATCAATCCCACATAAAATTAGCAGATAGTGATTATATTGCATTCATCATTCATATTTGCATATCGTTACAAAGGATCAAAAAAGGATGTACTCTTACTGTACAAAAACACGATTTAGAGCACCAAAAGAGTTCTGATAAATATTCACTTCTGCTCAGAATTTGTAATGAATTAGCGGATTATTTTTCTATCGAGATTAACAATAATGAAATCGTGTATTTAGTCTCCGTTTTAAGAGGTTCAAAAATTGTGGAGCCCGAGAGTAAGTACTACGATCAAATTCTTATTAGCCGCTCCGTTAAGAAATTAATTCAGGATGTCTCTGAGCAATTAAATGTTGATTTGTCAGCAGATTTCCCTTTGTTTCAAGGTCTTATGGCTCATATGGAACCGACAATTTATCGTATGAGTAAAGGTTTGACACATTTTAATCCGTTAACAGAAGAAATTAAACAAAAGTATCCTCTTTTATTTATGGCAGTATACACAAGTGTTAATAGGGTATTTGCTAATCTGTCTTTTTCAGATAATGAAATTGCTTATATTGTGTTGCACTTTGGATCAGCATTGGAATTGAAAAAAGAAGACGTACAGATTCAAGCTTTAATCATTTGTCCTACGGGAATTGGCACTTCAAAGATGTTAGCTAGTCGAATTAAAAATGAAATTCCTGAGATTACTTCAACCGATATTATCTCGTTAAAAGAAATGCATACGATGGATTGGAGTCAATACCAAATCATTGTTTCTACTGTCTTATTGCCGTTACAGGAAAATTTTGAATATGTACATGTAAATCCGTTACTACATGATAAAGATGTACAGGCAATTCAATCTTATATACAATCCCATGTTCAAAACATTACTAGAAATGTTAGTTATTCTTCGGAAGCATACGAGGACAATCAAAAGGAGAGAAAAAGGAATAGGACATCTCTTTATACATTTATGGAAGAAGTTGATATGTGTCAGAACAGTATTCGTACTCTCTTACGTAATTTTACTTTGAACAATATGAAAAATGAAAACTCCTATGACTTACTCATTAAGAAGATGCTACGATACGAAAGAGAAAAAGGGAGTATAACAAATGTAGAAGATGTATTTCATCAACTAAAGCTTCGTGAAGCAAAAGGAGGATTGGGCATTCCCCAAACCAACATGGCCCTCTTCCATTGCAGACACGAAAGTGTGAAGGAAATTAGCTTTCAAATCGTAAATATAGAGTCTCCATTCAGGCTGTTAGGGATGGATGGTAAGGAAATGGAAGTCAATAATATTATTTTGCTCATTGCTCCACAAAATTTACATGAGCTTGAGTTGGAAATTATCAGCATAGTAAGTATGGTTATTGTGGAAAATAAGGGGAATATTATGATCTTTTCTTCTGCGAATGAAAAGTTAATACGAGAAAAGCTAGAAGCAGCATTTTTAAACTTTTTACAACGTAAATATGGAAGGAATTGAGTTAATGTGAAAAAAGTAGTACATTTTGGAGCTGGAAATATCGGTAGAGGCTTTATAGGGGCTTTGTTTTCACTAGCAGGTTATCACGTAACATTTGTTGACATAGCGGATGCGATTATTGATCAATTAAATAAAGACAAAGCTTACAAAGTAATAACAGCAGAAGATACTCCTCAAGTATCAGAAATTAATCATGTTTCTGGACTAAACAATATGAAACAAGAAGAAAGTGTAATAAAAGAAATTGAAGAAGCAACTTACATCACAACTGCAATTGGTCCCAATATATTACCCCATATTGCTCCATTAATTGCAAAAGGCTTGAAATCTAGAGGGAAAGTAACAGATGAAAAGGTATATGTAATTGCTTGCGAGAATCAAATATCTGCAACAAACCTATTAAAAGGCTATATTCAAAAAGAGCTTACAGACGTCGAAATTGAAAAAATGGAGGATAAAGTCCATTATTTTAACTCAGCAGTAGATCGAATCGTCCCGATACAAGATAATAAAAATTCTCTTGATGTTTTAGTTGAACCTTATTATGAATGGATTGTGGAAACAACGATGGATATTCCAGAAGTTGAAGGAATGATAAAAGTTGCAGATTTAGCACCTTATATCGAGAGAAAATTATTCACTGTTAATACTGGACATGCAGTAACCGCATATTTAGGCTTTTTAGATGGTAAGGAAACGATTGACCAATCACTGAAGGATTCTAAAATCTATCAAAAAGTTAAAGCGACCTTAGGAGAAACAGGAGCATACTTAACGAAACGTTATCAACTAGATGAAGGTGAGCATCAAAAGTATATTGAGAAAATAATTGTCCGTTTTCAAAATAAACATTTACACGATGATGTCAATCGTGTTGGCCGCTCACCAATCCGTAAACTAGGACCAAATGACAGATTAATAAAACCGATGGTAGAGGCTCAAAAGTTAGGTTTATCATTCCAACACCTAGCAAGTGCAGTAGCTGCTTGTCTTTTATTTGACGTTCAAGATGACCCAGAATCAGTGGAATTACAAAAAATGATCAAGGATCAAGGGATAACATATGTATTAAAGGAAATTTGCCAATTAGACGGATCAGATGATATTTCGAAAGTAATTATTGACCAATATGAAACACTTAAAGGATAATAATGATGGATACGGTGAAAAATACCGTATCCTTCTTTTTTTACTTAATTATATGAACAAAAATTTATTAATTCTAAAGTAGTTGAAGAAATAAATCTAATGGAGTTTAATTAAAGCATTATGAAAGAAAGTTATTCTTACTTATTACGCAGAATCCATATATATCCATAAGTAATGTAGAAATGTTAGTTTAATTAACTATAAAGAACAATATTGTGATGGTGATGATCAATGAACAAAAGTATCTTTGTAGTACGCCACTGTAAAGCAGTTGGGCAACAACCCGAAGCTCAGTTAACGGAAGAGGGGATTAATCAATCTCTATCATTAGTCAGGTTTTTTTCAACATACAATATTGATAGAATAATATCTAGCCCATTTACTAGAGCAATACAATCGATTACTCCTTATGCTAAGAAACGAAATATTAACATTGAAATAGATAATAGATTAGCAGAAAGAACATTAAGCAATCAATCGTATCATGATTGGATGGAGAAATTGAAAAAGACATTTACAGATATGGACTTAAAATATGATAGTGGGGAGTCGAGTCGAGAAGCACAAGCGCGAATAAAAGATGTAATCGACGATATTATTACAAGCTCATTTTCGAATACGATAATCGTAACACATGGAAACTTGATGGCGTTACTACTGAAAAATTATATACCTGAGTATGGCTTTGATAATTGGATGGTTTTGCGCAATCCAGATGTCTATCACATCCGCTGGAACGATGGAAAGTATACTGTTGAATGCATCTGGTAAGTATCAGTAGCACTATTAATACAAAAGAGTAATATATAGATGGTGTTAAATGGTACAATACAAACATAATAATAAATTTATCCTTTTAAGATACATATAGGAGGCGCAAACGTGGAAATTGGTATCAGTACATTTGTAGAAACAACACCGGATGTGAAAACAGGTAAAGTAGTTAGCCATGCTCAGAGAATTAGAGAAGTTGTCGACGAAATTGTCCTTGCAGATGAGGTTGGATTAGATGTCTTTGGTGTAGGGGAACATCATCGTGAAGATTATGCTGCATCTGCTCCAGCTATTATTTTGGCAGCAGCTGCAGCAAAAACAAAAAACATACGCTTAACTAGTGCGGTAACAGTTCTTTCCTCAGCAGATCCTGTCCGAGTATTCCAGGATTTTGCTACTGTTGACGCTATTTCAAATGGTCGAGCTGAGATAATGGCTGGTCGCGGTTCTTTTATCGAGTCATTTCCGCTATTTGGTTATGATCTAAATGATTACAATGAATTATTTGAAGAAAAACTGGAGTTACTTTTAAAAATCCGTGAATCAGAAAAAGTTACATGGAGAGGTGGACATCGTCCTGCTATTCAGAATCGTGGGGTTTATCCACGACCAGTTCAGGATCCGTTACCAGTTTGGATTGGTAGTGGTGGAACTCCCGAATCTGTCGCAAGAGCAGGCGCTTTAGGATTGCCACTCGTCTTAGCGATTATAGGAGGTCGTCCAGTACAATTTGCCCCACTAGTTAAATTGTATAAAAGAGCAGCAACACAAGCTGGTCATGATGCAACTAAATTAACTGTTGCTTCTCATTCACATGGTTTTGTTGCAGAGGATACAGAATTAGCAGCAGAAAAGTTTTTCCCTTCAACACAACAAGCGATGAATAAACTTGGTCGCGAACGTGGCTGGGGTCCATATACGCGGGATACGTTTGATGCTGCACGTAGTTTTGAAGGTGCACTATACGTTGGAGATTCAGAAACTGTAGCAAATAAAATCATTCATCTTAGAAAAAATGTAGGGATTACACGCTTCATGCTCCATGTACCTGTTGGTAGTATGCCACATGATGACGTGATGAAAGCAATTGAATTATTAGGAAAAGAAGTAGCACCAATTGTTCGCGAAGAAGTAGCGAAATGGGAATCGGAAAATACAAACGAATAATACTGCTAAGAGCAAGGTTTTAGACCTTGCTCTTATAAAAAACAAAACGGAAAGCACTTACATTCATTATCAATTCTAGTATTCTTGGAGGATGAAAAAATGAAACACAAAATTGTTGTTGCTGGTTGTGGTGCAATGTCTAATGTATGGTTAGATTATGTTGAAAAACGTGAAAATGCTGAAATTGTTGGATTAGTAGATTTATATATTGAATCGGCTAAAAAGATGGCAGACCGTAGAAATTTACAAGTACCATGTTTTGTTGATTTGTCAAAAGCCATTAAAGAAACTGGACCAAATTTAGTGTTAGATATAACGATTCCGGCTAGCCATAAAGAAATAGCTACAACCGCGATGGAAGCTGGCTGTAATGTTTTTGGTGAGAAGCCTATGGCAGAAACGTTAGAGGATGCAAAAGCTGTTTTACAAGTAGCACAGCAAACTGGTAAAAAATATTCTGTCATGCAAAACCGGAGATATAACCGCCAAATACGAGCTTTGCAACAGGTAGTCGCAAATAATGTCATAGGAAAAGTTGGTTCCATTCATGCTGATTTTTTCCTAGGACCTCATTTTGGAGGATTTCGTGATGTAATGGATAATCCATTAATCGTGGATATGGCTATACATACTTTTGATCAAGCACGTTTTATTACAGGAGCAGACGCTGTTTCTGTCTATTGTCATGAATATAATCCTGCAGGTTCATGGTATGAAGGAAACTCTTCTGCTGTATGTATCTTTGAAATGAGTGATGGTTCTGTATTTACATATAGAGGATCTTGGTCAGCAATCGGTATGCAAACTTCTTGGGAATCGGATTGGCGTGTAACAGGCAGTATAGGAAGCGCAAAGTGGGATGGACACCATTTTCCAGTTTGTGAGATTCGTGATTCATCAAAACCCATTGAATTTGTAGATCATATTAAAAGTGTAGAGATAGAAGATAACTGGAATGGGCAAGAAGGACATTGGGGTTGTCTAGATGAAATGTTTTCAGCACTAGAAGAAAATAGGTTGGCTGAGACAGACTGTACAGACAATATTAAGAGTATGGAGATGGTTTTTGGGGCAGTTGAAAGTGCAAAAAAAGGGAAGAAAGTATTGTTATAGAATAAAATATTGCCCCTACCATAGGGGCTTTTTCTAATCATGCTATAATGAAAAATATCTTATAAGGAAGAGGAGTAAAAATAATTTATGTATAAGACGGTCGGCATTTTAGCACATGTAGATGCGGGGAAGACAACTTTTTCCGAACAGTTACTGTATCATACAAATAGTATAAAGGAGAGAGGCCGAGTCGATCACCAAAGTACATTCCTAGATAATCATGAGATTGAAAAACAACGCGGAATTACCGTGTTTGCCGAACAAGCGACATTTGAATACAATAACTCCGTTTATTTTCTTATTGACACTCCGGGGCATGTGGATTTTTCTCCTGAAATGGAGCGAGCAGTTCAAGTAATGGATATTGCCATCCTTGTCATTAGTGCTGTCGAAGGAATTCAAGCACATACTGAAACAGTATGGAATTTATTAAAAAGACATCAAGTACCGACTTTTATATTCATTAATAAAACAGACCGTACAGGTGCAAATATTGGTAAAGTAATGGGTGATATTGAGATTCATTTAACTAAAGATATTTGTGATATAACTACTGGTATGCAAAATGGAAGGATAACCGAGGAATTAATAGAATGTATCGCTGAACGTGATGAAGATTTATTAGATCATTACATGGAGAAGGGATACGAAGAAATCCTATGGTTAGAAAAAATGAAGCAAATGATACAGACAACTAACATTTATCCTTGTGCTTATGGTTCCGCTCTCCAAGATATTGGGATTAAAGAATTTCTCGACCAATTGGACTTATTAACGATGACAAATTATGATCCTAATACTACATTTTCAGGACGTGTTTATAAGATTCGTCATGATGAAGCAGGTACAAGGATTACGTTCATTAAAGCAATAAGTGGAAAATTGAAGGTGCGAGATGAAATAAACTATTCTAATGGAGAAGTTGAAAAAATAACTCAAATTCGAAAGTATAATGGAACTAATTTTGTGCAAGTAGATGAAGTTCAAGCTGGTGAAATATTTGCAGTAACAGGTCTTTCAAGTGCAGCTATTGGGGACGGTCTTGGTACTTTACAGGAAAATACAAGTTATAATATTGTTCCTACTTTGAAATCAAAGGTAGTTTTTGAACAAGGTATGAACATGAGAGAGGCGTTAAAATATTTCTACATATTAGATGCAGAAGATCCATCCCTTCATGTTGTATGGGATGAATCTCTTCAACAAATTCATTTACATGTGATGGGTACTATTCAACTTGAAGTATTACAGCAAGTAATACAAGCTAGGTTTGGGTTAACTGTTTCATTTGATAAACCTGAAATTATTTATAAGGAAACGATTGATTCTATTGTATATGGATATGGCCATTTTGAACCACTTCGCCATTATGCAGAAGTGCATTTGAAAATAGAACCAAATGAGCGAAATAAGGGCATTACATTTGAAAGTATTTGCCACACAGATCACTTATCCACCAGTTTACAAAATGTTATTAAGCAGCATGTGTTTGAAAGAGACCATCATGGTATTTTAACAGGTTCTCCATTAACAGATGTAAAAATTACACTTTTAACTGGGAGAGCACATAATAAGCATACACATGGAGGCGATTTCCGTGAAGCTACTTTTCGTGCTTTGCGTCAGGGCTTAGAGAAAGCGGAAAATATACTCCTCGAACCATATTATGAGTTTAAAATAAAAGTAGATTTAGAACATATGGGGAGGGTAATAGCGGATATACAAACAGCTTCTGGCAATTTTGAAGCTCCTGTAACAGAGGGGGAAAAAGCAATTATTACGGGTAAAGCCCCAGTCGCAACCTTTATGGATTACCCAACAACATTAGCTACCTTCACGAAAGGAAAAGGTCAAATATCATTATCCTTTGATGGGTATGAACGTTGTCATAATGAACTTACAGTAATTACTACAATTGGCTATGACAAAGAGGCCGATCCAGAATATACATCGTCCTCCATCTTTTGTGCAAAAGGTGCTGGTTATAGTGTGAAGTGGGATGAAGCAGAATGGATGATGCATTGTGAGAAACTAGAAAAGTAGCCTTCACGATATGTGAAGGCTACTTTTTTTCATGTATACACAAATGCATCTACCCATAAACTGTATTAATCTTGCTAGAAGGAAGTGGCTAGGGATGCATGTATTATTAATTGAAGATGAAAAAATATTAGCTAAAAATATAGCATTCTTCTTAGAGCGAGAAGGATATTTAGTTGACATTGAGTATGATGGAGAGGCAGGGTGGAACTCCTTCCAAAAAAAATCATATGATTTAATTTTAATAGATTGGACTTTGCCTAAAAAAGATGGATTACAATTATGTAAGCAAATACGAGCAGTCTCAAATGTGCCAATTATTATGATAACTGCAAAAGGTGAAATTATTGATAAAATTCTCGGATTAGAGTTTGGTGCGGATGACTATATTGTGAAGCCATTTGATCAACGAGAATTGTTAGCCAGAATTCATGCAGTATCAAGAAGAAATCAATTTAAAGATGAGAACAAATTATCATCACAAATATATTATGAAGGTTTGATATTAGATAGAGAGAAACTATTGCTTTTATTTGGTGAACGTATGATCCATCTCACTGCAAATGAATATAAGTTAATGGAGATATTTTTACAAAGACCCAATAATGTGTATTTACGAGAGTTCATATATGAACAAGTGTGGGGTGGATCGTTGGAGTTTAGTGAACGAACGGTTGATGTTACAATAAGTCGTTTACGAAAAAAGATATTAAATTTATCTGGAATGAAATATTTTTATGCAGTCAGAGGCATGGGGTACCGTTTTGGAGAAACAGTATGAGGATCCACCTTCGTCTGTGGATTATATGTACCTCTATATTTTTATCTGTAGAAATTATCTTGTACTTTATCGTTACAATTACTTATGAGAAACAACTTCAGGCGGGGTACACGGAGGTAGCAATTGCAAAAGCCTTATCAATTAATGAAAGATTAGCAGACACTTATCCAGATTCACCTCTACGTACGATGGGTTACTTAAAATCATATAGCAAACAATTAAATAGTAGTTTAATTATTCTGGATGAGACTAAAAAAATTTTTGCAGATAGTTTTCAGCAATTACAGAAAGACGCAAAACTAAACTTGGCTATTTTAGATAAGAATAGTTTTCCTGCATCTATTTTTATCAAAACAGCGCCTTACGGATATGTGCAATATACGATGATTCCACTGTCAGAAAATAAGGATGGTTATTTATTAATAATACATGATGCAAACGAATTATACGAAGAGATAAAATCCTTTCAAAAATGGTTAATTATCACATTACTTAGTGTCATTTTAGTGTTTTTTGTCATCGCTTATTTTGTCTCAAGATGGTTTACATTGCCCATTCGTCAAATAATACTTCGATTAAAAACCATCACACCATATAGGCGGAACTTTTACTTAAATTATCCTCACAATGATGAAATAAAAGAACTTATTAAAGCAATGCAAAGCATGGTTGAGCAACTTAATATTTATGATGCTAGACAGCGACGCTTTTTAAGTACTTCTTCTCATGAATTAAAAACACCTTTAACAACAATGTATTTAATATTAGAAAATTTACCTTATGTTCGAGACAACGATGAATCTTTTCATGAATTCATACATGATCTAATGATACAGGTAAAGAAAATGAAACGCATGGTCGAGCAACTATTACAAATAACCAAGATAGAGGACCAATTTATACAGAAAGAAAAAAGAACCACCCATGATATTAAAAGTCATCTTCATACAACATTTCAATATTTGTCTCAATCAAAACAAATTTACCTCCAATTTGAGATGGAAGATATCTCAATATATGTTGATAGATCGTTATTTTTGCACGCTCTAGATAATCTTGTTGCAAATGGCATCCAATATTCACCGAACGGCAGCATTGTATCAATCAGTGTTAAAAAATGGAGTGAAAACTGCATAATTTCCATATGTGATCAAGGGATAGGAATATCCGATGCAGATATAAACCATATATTTGAACCATTTTTTCGCGTGAATGATGCAACTGAGTGGAATCAAGAAGGTAGTGGACTTGGCTTGTCCATAGTTAAACAAATGGTTGACAGTCATCAAGGCAGGATAGAAATTGAATCTGAGCTGGAACAAGGAACATGTATAAGAATAATATTATGAGGTAACAAAATTGTTACAATTCATCAACTGTAGTGATACAAACAAGTTATACATTATGGTGAGAACTAAATCATCATATAGGGGGTGTAAGAAAATGAAGACGATTTGCAAATGGATCGTTATCGTACTTGTATTTTTCTTCACATTAGTAGCATGTGCACAAAAAAGTGTAAATACGAATCCACCTGAGCAAATAGATAAGAACAGTGATAACAAAACAGAAGATGAATTAGATGAATCAGACTTATCACCAACACCTGGAACAACAAATCCCACTATTGAAAAAGAAGTTATTCTTTACTTTTCTGACAATGACTTAATGGATACGTATCGCGTCAAAGCAAATATAACTGTGGAAGATAATAATCCACTTAACATAGCTAAATCAGCACTAGAAGCTTGGATTAAAGGGCCAAGTCATGATGAATTGCACGGATTAATTCATCCTGATGTTATGATAGAATATGTTGAAAATAAAGACGGTGTTGCATATGTTAGCTTTTCAGAAGAGATCACTAAAAGCAACCTGGGCTCTACAGGGGAATTAATGTTTGCTGAACAGATTGTGATGATCATGGAACAATTTGGATTTGAGCAGACACAAATTCTAGTTGAAGGGCAAATAGTAGAATCTATTATTGGACATTTATTTACAGCGGAGCCATTGGTAGCAGGTGATCCAGATAATTATCAGTGGATAAAAGATAAAGACCCGCGGACGATAGTGGTGCAAAATATTGCATTCCGTATTTTTGAACCTGCACCACACACAGAAGTAAAAGATAAGATTGTAATAAGGGGGTTAGCACGAGTTTTTGAAGGGGTTATCATGTACGAATTTGAAGATGGTCACTTTATATTAGATGAAGGATTCACGACTGCAACTAAGGGTGCCCCAGAATGGGGAGAATTTGAAATTACGATAGATGTCAATGGTGTAGCTTATGAAACAGGATTAGTTGTATTATATGAAGAAAGTGCGAAAGATGGTTCGAGAATAAATGAATTAATAATACCTTTGAAAATAATAAAATAAGTACATTACCTGTTTCATTTAATTGGAACAGGTAATTTTTTATTGTATTAATACCTTATATGCATTATTTTTATTCCATTTATGCATTGGACGCAATGATTTTAATAAATTATGATAAACTTAGATTTGAATTCTGAAAAATGAAAAAGGGTGATGAATGCAATGGAATATAATAGAGAATTACTCGCTTCAAAATTTGTACGTCTTACATATAAAACGATGCCTTATCGGCTTTTTATACCAGAAAATTATAACGAACAAGAATCTTACCCACTCGTATTGTTTTTGCATGGTGGAGGGGAACGAGGAACCGATAATGAAAGGCACATTCTTATAAATGATGGTGCATTAGTATGGACAACCTCTGAGAACCAAAAGAAAAATCCAGCGTTTGTTTTAGCTCCACAATCACGTGACGAAGCGGATGGTGGCTTTGGATTAACTCGTGATCCGGAAAAACCAACAGAAATTAATCTGCGCCGAGCATTTGAGATGAGCGATGACTTGAAAATGGCACATGAGATACTAATGAATGTAGTGGAAGAGTACAATATTGATAATAATCGTTTATATGTAACAGGATTATCTCAAGGTGGATTTGGGACATATAATTTAAATATGGCATATCCTGACTTATTTGCTGCTATGGTTCCTATAGCTGGTGGTGGCGATCCTGAAAAAGCTGAATTACTAGTTGATAAACCGCTCTGGAATTTCCATGCAGAAGATGATGGAATAATTCCTGTTTCTTATTCTCGCAATATTATTAATAGCATTAGGGAAGCAGGTGGAAATCCAATTTATACCGAGTATTCGGCAGATAAAGGGTATAATCATGGTTCCTGGGTACCTGCTTATAACAATCCAGAGCTAATTGATTGGGTATTTCAGCAAGTTAAAGGGAAGAAAAGCTAAATCCATTTATTCCATATTGTCCGCGTAGCGTTTATAAAGGAAATCACGAAAACGTTCTGCTGCTGGTGATAAATATCCATTTGATTTCCATGCTAATCCAATTTTTCTCCGGCTCCCCGAGTCTTTAATTCGGAGCCGGACTACATTACTATAATCAAGTTTAGTGATATCTGGTAACAGCGAAATTCCTAAACCGGCAGTAACGAAACCAAGTACTGTTACAACTTCATCTGCTTCGAATAATATATTTGGTGTAATTTGTGCTTGGTTAAATAACTCATCTGCAATTGTCCGCAACCCATATCCTTGTTTAATTGCTATGAAAGCCTCATTCTCCAATTCATGAATATGTATTTCTCCTTTATTTGCTAAAGGGTGATGCATCGGGGCGTATGCGAAAATTTCTTCTTCCCATAAATATTTCCATTCTACCGATTTCCTCGTTTCTGTCATGGATGACAGTACAAAATCAACTTCTCCTTGTTCTAATTGATCTAGCATAACATTAGTTGCCTGTTGGTATAATTGAAAACGAATATGTGGTGCTTCTTGTAAAAATTGATTCAATAAAGTAGGGACAGCAAAAATACCTAAAGATTTAAGAAAAGAAAATGCCACAACTCCATAATCGGGATGTAGTAAGTTACTGAGTTCTTCTTTACCATCGGAAATTTCCTTCAATGCACGGCTGACACGTGTTTTAAATCGTTCGCCATAGCGATTTAAGCGAACTGTTCGTCCTTCACGGTCAAACAATGGGACCCCGAGTTCAGCTTCTAAATTTGCAATAGATCGACTTAATGCAGGTTGTGATATAGACAGTATTTCAGCTGCATTTGTGAAATGTTGAACCTTTGCAACTGTATGAAAATATTCCAATTGCTGCCATTCCATTTTCTAACCAGCTCCCTTTCATGCATAAAATGCATTAATCCTATATAAATAATACATTAGACAATATGATAAATTCAAATTAATATAAAAATAGATATATAGAAGCTGTTTTTGAGGAGATGGATAGATTGGAAATAATGGAATTAATTTTAATGATGTTTATTACCGGAATGCTACTTGGTTTTATCGGAGCAGGTGGTTCCGGTTTTATGATTGCTATTTTAACAGTCATATTTGATTATCCGATCCATATTGCAATGGGTACAGCACTAGCAGCAATGATGTTTACTACATTATCTGGTACAGTAAGCCAAATCCGTGAAAGAAATACCGATATAAAAAGTGGAATTATTATTGGACTTACAGGAGCAATAGCAGCTTATTTTGGGACTAGAGTTGCATTTGCAATTCCAGAATCAATTATTGGATGGTTCACAGCTGGAATGCTCGTCTTATCTAGTGTCGCTTTATTTTTGCGGTTAGTTTTAGCTTCCGATCAATATGTACAACTAGACAATAAAACAACGCGTTATTGGATACTTTCTGTATTAATCGGAATTGTAACAGGATTCCTATCCGGAACATTTGGGATTGGTTCAACACCATTCATTCAAGTAGGATTAATGTTGTTGCTTGGACTTCCAATGCGAATGGCAGCAGGAACATCGATGCTTATTATCTTGCCAATAGCAGCTGCTGGAGGAGCAGGGTACTTTTGGGCTGGCAGCTTAGATTTTCAATTATTATTTACCGTATTAATTGGAACGATGACAGGGTCGTATATAGGAGCAAAATTTACTAAACGTGCACCTCAAAAACTCTTAAAAACAGGTATGATTGCTACTCCTATAGCAGCTGCTTGTTTGTTAGTACTATAGTAACTATATTAAAAAGAACCGAATTTAAATTTAATTCGGTTCTTTTTAACATACTTTCAACGTTTTAGTCTTATCATTCGTATTATTAGTGAAGGAAAGGGGGAGGGATTGTGAAAAGTTCTTTATTGCGTACGGATGAAGAACTGTCACAAATTTATTTTCGCCATGTAAATACCGTATATCGTGTTTGCTTAATGTATATGAGAAATCAGCATGATACAGAGGATATGGTTCAAAATACATTCATTAGACTGATGCGAGATAATACCTTATTTCAAAGCGAAGAACATGAAAAAGCATGGTTAATTAGAACAGCTACCAATGTGTGTAAAGATTTTTTTCGAAATAGATGGAGAAAGGTCTTAAGTCTAGAAAAGGTAGCTGATGTGACAGAAAAGGATGGTCCAATCATAGACGAAACACTAAAGCTGGTAATGGATCTACCTAATAAATATAAAACTGTTGTATATATGTACTATTATGAAGGGTATTCTTCTGTAGAAATAGCAGAAATACTAAAGAAAAACGAATCTACTATTAGAGGTTATTTATCTACCGCGAGAAAGCTCCTTAAAATCCAAATGGAAGGTGATTTCGAGTGAGAAAAGATGAAATTAAAAATGCTTTTGAAAATATACAGCCTGATGAATTGGCGAAACAAAAAATGTTGGGTAACATAATCAATCATTCTCAACTAAAAAAACAACCAATCTTTATGAGGAAGCTACTTTTGATTACATCGATGTTAATTATAATAGCTGGTGGCTTTTCACTATTCAAACTACTATATAATAATGATTCCAGTCAATTAGCACTTGATACTAATCATGGAAATACGGAAGATCATATCGCACATATTACAAATCAATTCCAAATAGGAGATAAACATTATTCTATGTTGCATGATTCGGAAAAGGATAATTTTACTTTGCCCAATGATATTCATGCAAAAGATATCGGTAATAAGATAACTACAATTAGCACTTCCGTTGATTCCAATTTAGTAGGTAAAGATGTATATCAATATTTACCCGCAGGAAGTGAGGCAGTTGTTGCAGTAAAAATAAATGACCAATATAAGCTTTTTGCATTTTTAAATTATGATAGCTATTTGAATAATCAGGATGAAGATGTCAGAACGTATCTTGAACTATACGGGATACATTCAGCAGATGATGTTGCAAAAATTGAGTTTCTCGCGTACTTGGAAGATGGAAAACTTGCTGTACAAAATGAAATTACGAGTCGAGGCTCTATCTCCGAATTTTATCAATATTATTCCGTATTAGAAAATGCTAGTAATGAATATTTTGAGACTTTATTTGAACCGAGCGACAATGAAGTAGTAGAGAAGGAAGAGAGTATTACCTCAGATGAAGGGGGAGGGCAATCCTCACCAGCTTATAATGGTTCTGCAGGCAACAAGCTAAGCAACTCTGTGTTGATTCGTATCTATAATCAAAATGGTGTGTTTATGGAAACAATCTATTACCCTAATATTCAATTTATATCACGACATAAAGTAAATGATGAATTTGCCTTCATATTAAAAGAGTTAATCGAAAAATAAAGAAACAGCTGCTTTTTTAGCAGCTGTTACTCCATTTCCGTTTCATATCCTTTTGTTTTTAATACAGCATAAATTTCATCTTTATGTTCTTGATTTTTTGTTTCGATGGAAATTGATAATTGGGCGTAGTTTGGATATATTTTATCACCGATGTGACTTAAAGATATATCTAATATATTACCATTTAGTTCTGAAATCACTTCTAATATCTTTTCTAAATTTCCAGGTTTGTCTTTTAAGATGGTGCGGAAACGCATAAATCGTCCAGATTCTACCATGCCACGTTCAATAATTCTGGAAATAAAGCTCACATCTACATTCCCACCGCTAATGATCGGCACAACTTTCTTGTTTTTCAGCGGGATTCTTTTTTGTACTAGAGCGGCCAAGGAAACAGCTCCAGAACCTTCTACTAACAACTTATTTCTTTCCAGTAGCATTAACATTGTTTGTGCTATTTCCATTTCATCGACTGTTATTATATCGTCTACATATTTAGAAACTATTTCAAATGTATGTTGCCCTGGTCTTTGCACTGCAATCCCATCTGCCATTGTTGGATCTGCAACTACAGTAGTTATTTTCCCTTCCTGAAGCGACTGCGCCATACTTGGGCATGCCTTTGCCTCCACGCCATAGATCTTAATGGAGGGATTTTTCTCTTTCACAGCAATGGCAATCCCAGCTATTAAACCACCACCACCAATAGGACATACAATCGCATCTACATCAGATAATTGATCCATTATCTCTATTCCGACCGTTCCCTGACCAGTAATAATAGCTTCATCATCAAAGGCGTGTACGAAAGCAGCTCCTGTTTGTTCTCTTAATTCCAAAGCATAATCTAAAGCCTCATTAAAGCCATTACCCTGTAATAAAACTTTTGCACCATAATCTTTTGTAGCCTGAATCTTACTTAAAGGAGCACCGTTCGGCATGATAATTGTGGAGGAAATATTAAGCTTCGAACTTGCGTATGCCACACCTTGTGCGTGATTTCCTGCAGACGCTGCTACTACACCTTTTATTAAATCTTCCTTTTTTAAGGACATCATTTTATTGTAGGAACCACGAACTTTAAAGGAACCTGTCTTCTGTAAATTTTCTAGTTTTAAATATACTTCATTTTGAGAAAACTCACTAAATGTTCTTGAATAATCTAATGGTGTTTTATGTACGATACCACTCATCAATTCAGCTGCTTTTACAATATCTTGATATGAAATCATATTCTTCTCTCCTAACGAATCGTTACAATTATGTTAGTTTTGACAAAATAAATAAGGTTATTCGTTTTAGAATTTGAGGGAAAGGGGTAAACAATCATGGAATTGGCACACACAGACCATTTCATCGCATATGCTAGCAAAAAGATTTTATATTTCTGTAGGAGGTAGGCATATGTATTATCATTTTATCAACCAGCAAGGATATTATTATCCTTATCGACATAATCCATATTTTTCTTATTACTCACAACCTGACCATTGGGCTCGACAACAGCCTATAAGAGGGCAGGCAACATGGACCGAAGGAGGACAAGTAACAGAATGTGGAATTCCTTGGTCAGATAATTTATTTATGACGGCTGCAGTAGGGGAGAATAGCCCATATAAATGTGGTCAAACACTTAAAATCCGAAATATTTCTACACCTGGTCAAAGGGAAGTTGTTATAACGATCGTCGATAAAGTACGAGGCTATCCACCAAATAAAATTAATTTACATCGACGTGCATTTGAAGCTTTAGGAGCAAACTTGAATCTTGGTGTTATTAATATCGAGATAACTCCATCACCAGAATTAGAGGAAGAACAATGGGGTAAATATTTATTAGAACTTACGGAAACAGCTTATCCAAAATATGTAGTTAGAGATTATAACTTCATTAGTAAAAATCAATTATCAGGCGATAAAGTAAAAGAAACGTATGAATTTATCCTCCAATCCCCAACTGAAAATATTAAAGCTAGAGCTAATGTTATTTACAATGCAAAAACAAATCGTGTTATATCATTTGATTTGGAAGAGTTGTAAAGAAAAGAATCTTCGAACGCCGGGGACTTAACCATGAACTGGATGTTAATGTGTATCAATAGTGCTAAGGAAATACACTTCGTTCCCCATAGGAATCTACGTGTATTTCCTCCGCTAATAACTTTATTCGTATTGCAGGCAATCTAATCTTGTGAAATTAGCATTGCGAAGACAGAATAAAAAAAACGAACTATCTTGATTATTAATCAAATGATAGTTCGATTTTAAATTTCATCTATATTCCTTTGTTAAAACTCTTTTTGAACCTATTAATAAACTTTATCACCATTAAAGATGGAGTTTTTCACTACTACATAGTCCACATTGCGAATGGCATCAAGTTTAGTACCACCAGCATATGAAATAGAAGATTGCAGGTCTTGCTCCATTTCAATTAAAGTATCGATGAGTGCTCCTTTATGTTCTACATACATTTTTTTGCCCTCAACATTTTTCTTTTCACCTTTTTGGAATTCAGAAGCTGATCCAAAATACTCTTTAAATAACTTACCATCTTTTTCGATTGTTTTCCCAGGTGATTCTTCATGACCAGCAAATAATGATCCGATCATTACCATCGATGCTCCAAAACGGATTGACTTTGCGATATCACCATGAGTCCGAATTCCACCATCTGCGATAATTGGTTTGCTAGCAGCTTTAGCACACCAACGAAGGGCAGCTAACTGCCAACCACCTGTACCAAATCCTGTTTTAATTTTAGTAATACAGACCTTACCAGGTCCGATTCCGACTTTTGTTGCATCTGCACCAGCGTTTTCTAATTCTCTTACCGCTTCAGGTGTTCCAACATTACCAGCGATGACAAAGCTTTGAGGTAAGTGCTGTTTAAGATGTTGAATCATTGAAATTACAGCATTAGAGTGACCATGAGCAATATCAATAGTAATAAACTCCGGTACTAATCCTTCTTCAGCTAAATGCTTCACAAAATCATATTCCTCAGGCTTAACCCCTACACTGATAGAAGCAATTAAACCACGAGATTGCATATCCTTAATGAAGTCAATTCTTTTCTCTGGTTGAAAGCGATGCATAATATAAAAATAACCATTTTCGGCTAAATAAAGTGCAATTTTTTCATCAATAATTGTTTGCATATTTGCTGGGACTACAGGAAGTTTAAAAGTATGTCCTCCTAGAGTTACAGAGGTGTCACACTCTGAACGACTATTTACAATACACTTTGCAGGTATCAATTGAATATCTTCGTAATCAAATACATTTTCCATAATAGTATACACTCCTAAACACGAATGTTGATGAATTGATGAGCGATAATTGTTCGCCCTTTAGTAATGTACCTTATTTATTTTGGAATGTAAAGGGTTAAACTGAACTAAAAAAATACTAATTCAATAAATGATTAAAAAAAACTGAATAGAAAATAATACTTATAACCACTGTTATTCTAAGATAGGAGGGCATATATGATACGAAAAAATCTTGCAAATTTGCTAGTAATAATAATGGCCCTAACAACTTTACCCCAAACAATTCCTGCTCAAACACACATTAACTTTTTGGAAAATTATACTCAGCTTTCAAAAAAAACTAGTATCCCTTATGGGCATCCTGATGATATTCCCAGGGAAGACTATGATTTTACTCTTGCCTGGGAAACGGACACACAATATTATAATCAAACCTACTATGAACACCAGCTTAATATTCATAAATGGTTAATTGCTAATCGTGAAAGAATGAATATTCAATACTTAATCCATACGGGTGATATCGTGAATGTTGCGTATGATGAAGAGCAGTGGAAGAGGGCAAATAAAGCTTATCAATTATTAGATAAAGCAAATCTTCCATACGGCATATTAGCAGGAAATCACGATGTAATGTTATTAGATAAAGTACATTATGAAACCTATTATACTTACTTTGGGAAAAATCGTTTTCAAGAAAATGATTGGTATGGTGAAAGTTTTCAGAATAACCGTGGCCATTATGACTTACTATCCATAAAAGGTATTGATCTATTATTTATATATATGGGGTGGGATATTACACCTAAAAGCATTCAATGGATGAACAAAATATTAGAAAAATATCCGGATAAAAGAGCTATTCTTTGTTTTCATGATTTTCTTACTCCTAATGGGAAACGAAATGAAAATGGAGAGAGAATATTTAAAGAAGTTGTGAAACCAAACTCGAATGTATCGATGGTATTATCAGGTCATTATCATGATGCGAACCATCGTGTAGATGCGATTGATGACAATGGGGATGGTAAGCCGGATAGAAAGGTATGGCAGTTATTATTTGATTACCAAAAGCTAAAAGAAGGTGGACTTGGTTTTATTAGACTTATGCATGTGGATATAAAGGGAAAGAAGATTATTTCTCGAACATACTCTCCGTCTATAAATCATTATGATGATTACAGACACGATAATCGAAATCAAAGTGATTTAATCATTCCATTTCATGATCTTGGAATTTCAACGGTTGAATAATCGCATAATATACGTATAATCTGCAAATGATACATCATAGGTAAATATTCCTATAAAGTAGTTGAGTTGGTGAAAATAATGCGTAGATGGAAAATGCAGAGGAAGTCAAAACAAAATCAACAGCTAAACAATAACAAAAATCAGCAAGAACTTTCATTTGACGCATTGTTACAAAACTTCGTGAACTCGGATGATTTCACTCAATTTACAGTAAAAAAAAATAAGGCTGTTCTCTGCATAGGCTATTATGAATCACTAGTAGATTCAGAAATGGTTCATCGAGATGTATTGCCATTTTTAAAAACATATAAAGTAATTTCATCATTATCCTCCGAGATACCAATTGAAGATATAATTATTACATCTGATCCAGCTATCATTCAAATAAATGTATCCAGAGGATATTTAATTATTTTTGATACAAATAACATAGATGTAGTAGCACTTGTAAATGTAAAACTTGAAAAAGGTAGAGAAGTATCACTTCCGGAAGTTGAATTTAGTGTTATTGGACCTAAAGAATCTTTCGTAGAGTCTTTAGATATGAATATAAATTTAATCCGAAAGCGATTACCAACCTCATTGTTAAAGACTAAAGAAATTATAGTCGGTAGTTTATCGCAAACTAGGATATCTGTTCTCTTTATAGAAGGTATTGCAAATCAAGAAAATGTTAATACAATTGTCCAACGTATTTCAGATCTTAAGATAGATCAAATCCATGATTCCTCTACAGTAACGCAATTAATTCAAGATAATCAACATTCTCCTTTCCCACAAATAATTGATACAGAACGGCCTGATAGAATAGCTGCTGTGTTAGGAGAAGGGAAAGTAGCAATATTAGTAGATGGAGCACCACATGGTTTAATAGCACCAACAACGATTTTTGAATTTTTTTCTGCTTTTGAAGATTATTATTTGAATTGGGCAGTAGCTTCGTTCTTCCGAATAATTCGTTTTTTTGCGGTTTTATTCTCTATTATGATTACACCCTTATATGTTGCGGTAATAACGTACCATTATGAACTAATTCCTAAAGATCTTATTAGCACACTTGTTATTTCTCGGAGTGCAATCCCATTACCACCAATATTAGAAGCATTAATATTAGAATTAACAATAGAATTACTGCGTGAAGCCGGAGCACGGTTACCTACGAAGGTTGGTCAGACAATTGGTATTGTGGGTGGTATTGTAATAGGAACAGCGTCTGTAGAGGCTGGATTAACAAGTAATGTTTTGTTAATATTTGTAGCTTTAGCAGCCCTTGCATCATTTACAACACCTGTGTATCAAATGGGTAATACGATTAGACTTATTCGTTTTCCTTATTTATTAATGGCCCATTATATTGGTTTAATTGGTGTCGCAATAAGTTTTTGTTTTCTTTTAATCCATTTATTAAGACTGTCATCTATAGGGAGACCATTTCTAGAACCAATATTTCCCCCACGTGTACAAGACCTGAAAGACGCAATTATCCGTTTACCTATTTCATTTCCGGATAAAAGACCAATTGCATTACAATCAGAAAATACACGTCGATTCAGCAAGAAAAAAGCAATTAAGACAAACGATCCTAAAAAGAATTGATTGCGGAAGTTGGTGAGTATATTGGAACCGAAACAACTACAAATTTCTGCCTTTCTCATATTCTTTTTAGTTCATTCTGTTCAAGTAGGGGTAGGAGTACTAGGTTTTCAACGGGTTGTGATGAAATCAGCTGGAAATGATGCATGGATAGCGGTGATTTTGGCTGGGATTGCAATTCATATAACGATTTGGCTTATGTATGCGATTATGAACCGCCATAAGCAAGATTTGGTGAGGATACAAAATGAATTATTTGGCAAATGGATTGGAGGTTTTTTTAACACCATTTGGATAATATATTGGCTATTAGTAGCGATTATTGTATTGCGAAGTTACTTAGAAATTGTTCAGGTTTGGGTCTTCCCATTAATAAACATATTTGTTATTACATTCATTTTTATCATACTTGTATATTATTGTGTTTCTGGTGGATTTCGGATAGTAGTTGGAATTTGTTTTCTTGGAGTAATCATCCCATTTTATATTTACTTAACTTTTTTATATCCAATTGAATATGCTAATTTTCGTAATTTACTACCAGTCTTTAATCATTCAGGAGGGGAAATTATAATAGCATCAAGAGATGTAAGTCTCTCCTATTTAGGATTTTCCGTTATTTTCATGGCATACCCATATATTAAGAATCCAAAAAAATCTCAAAAATGGGCACATTTTGGAAACTTACTAACGACATGTATCTATCTATTTATTATTATCATTTCCATATGCTATTTCAATGAAAAACAAATTAGTCATCATATTTGGGCAACACTATCTTTATGGCAAATTATTGAGATGCCAATCGTGGAAAGATTTGAATACATTGGAATTACTTCATGGCTTTTAATTATCCTTCCAAATATATGTTTAAGCATTTGGGCCAGTACAAAAGCACTTCACGAAGTGTATCATATCCGACAAAAGCTCGGGCTTCTCATTATTTTATTTATTCTACTTATTTCAACCATGTTGATTAATAGTAGAGAACATATAGATATGGTCAATAAATATATG
The DNA here is from genome assembly GCA_007679095.1 of Paenibacillus bovis. Lineage (GTDB taxonomy): Bacteria > Bacillota > Bacilli > Bacillales > Bacillaceae_C > Lederbergia > Lederbergia graminis. The sequence goes on along the minus strand of VEFU01000031.1, from coordinate 2,755 downwards.
TCATACCTAGGACAAGCCCTGTTATATATTTATGTTCCTCTTTTGTGCATTTTATCCTTCGTAATCATGAAGTTTAGGAGGAAGAAATCTTGAGAGTCCATGCCTTTCTTTTAATATTAATGAGCACTTTTCTCCTAACAGGTTGTATTAATCTACAACAAAGAGTATTAGATGATGTGCAGTTAATAACTGCGCTTGGTTATGCGGAATTAGATGAAGATATAATAGAAATTACTGCAGTATATCCAGATTTTCAACCTGATAAAAGTGTGAAGAGTAAAATTTTTACAGTACAGGATACAATGGCAAAAGAAATTCAAAATGATATAAATCTACAATCAGAGAAGCCATATGTTGCAGGAAAGATAGAGGTTATTTTATATGATAAGAATTTATCGAAAAGAGGGATTTCCAAGCTATTAGATCAATTTATCCGTAATCCATCTATTGGATCAAAAATATACTTAGCTATTTTGGATGGCAATCCAAAGGAAATTTTAAGTAAGCAGTATGGGAAAATTGATAATGGTCTCTTTCTCTCTAATTTGATTGAACAAAATATTGAAACAGGATTACTTCCAAAAACAAACTTTCACCTTTATAACTATGCTTTATATTCGGATGGGATGGATGCTTGGCTTCCGATTATCAAACAAAAAGAGGATACGGTTAATATTTCAGGTATCGGCTTATTTAAAGATGATAAATTGGTTGATACTTTACGAGAAGACGACTTTTTTCTGTTTAAAGCATTGCTTGAACATAAAAGTAATCACGAAACATTCTCCATACATTTACCAGAGAATGAAGAACTGTCCATATTTAATATTAGTTCTAAAAGAAAATATAATATTTCACATCCAATGAAACCTTCCGAAATCATTATCACATTAAAAATGAAAGCAATCATTCGTGAATATAGCAATAAACACCTTACAGGCAATAAAATACACAAATTAGAGAAAGATGTTGAAAAGTACTTAAAAGAAACTAGTGAAGAAATGATTCGCAAATTCCAAGAACATCACATCGATCCTCTTGGAGTGGGTGAACAAATAAGGTCAAGAACTCGTAAGTGGGATAAGGACAAATGGTATGAATTATACCCAAACTTACAAGTTACAATTAAACCTGAAGTTACGATTATAGGATCAGGAATTATTGAATAAATAAAAGATAAGGATAGTGTTAAATGGAACTAAGTAAGAAACATCACCACGTAGATAAAATATTTTGGAGCATAGCCTTACCAGGGTTTGGACAAATTTTGAATGGAAAAATCATTAAGGGGTTCTTATTTGTATTTCTTGAGTTTCTTATCAATGTTAAATCCAATTTTAATCAAATAATTTTATTAAGCTTTCATGGAAAGATTGATGAAGCAATAAACATTACTGATTATCAATGGCTAATGTTCTATCCATGTTTATATTTTTACGCTATGTGGGATGCTTGGAGAGATGCAGGTGGTGGAAAGGGGCGATTTTCTTCTATTCCATTTGTCTTTACAGCATATTTTGTAACTGTAGGATGTATTTACTCACCGATTTTTAAAGTATTTAGTATTAAATTGGGACCTGTATGGTTACCAATTCTCTCTGTCATTCCAGGTTTATTAGTTGGGTACATTATTAAGAAAACATTGGAACGATTTGTAAAATAAATTGTGTAACATTATTGGTAATATTGGTCTATCCGGATTATCATTAATTTGTTCCTTTTTTAACAATTTACCCAAGTATTAAATCTTCCCTTAACCACTATTTAACATTTCACTAACTTCATATTATTCATACATAATAAACCAATCATTAGAATTCTAGCTCTAACTATGCTACAGTATTGTTGATTATATGAATTTATATTTTATAAGGATGGTGTCATCAATGCCTGTTAAACAATTAAAAAGCATAGAGGAATTAAATAATTTTGTAGAGCAACCAGGGAAACATATACTGTTCAAACATAGTACAACTTGCCCAATTAGCGCAAAAGCACATGAAGAATTTCAATCATTTGTAGAAGAAACGAATGTTGATGCAGCGCAAGTATTTGTAATTGAGGACCGCCCAGTTTCTAATCATATTGCAGAAAAGTTTGACATTAAACACGAATCACCACAAATCTTTCTAATAGAAGATGGTAAAGTAATATGGAATACATCTCACTGGAAAATTACAAGATCTTCTATTAAGGAGGCTGTTGTAGGTGAGTAAGCAAGTAATCGTATATTCAACAGATGGTTGTGTAGAATGCAATATTGTTAAACAAATGTTAACTGAAGAAGGAATACCTTTTGAAGTAAGAGATGTAATGAAGAGTGAACAATACCAGCAAGAAGTTGAGAAATTTGGATTTATGGGAGTACCTGTTACTGTCTTTGGTGATCAAGCCGTAAAAGGCTTTAATCCTGAACTAAAAGAATTAATAGCGAAAGCAAAAGCATAAAAGAAGTTGCCACCATGGCAACTTCTTTTTTTAGTGCGCCCAGCATGGGTGCAATCTATAGGGTGTAAGTCCCGAGCCGTGAAGGTAGAAGTAACGGTTAGCTTAACACAAGGGTGTCCACGGTGACGTGGAATCTGAAGGAAGTGGGCGGCAAACCTCCGGTCTGAGGAACACGAACCTCATATAAGGCTAGGTATCATTGGATGAATCTGCTAAACAAGATAAAGTCCTTTCTACCGAAGGTGGTACAGAGTAAATGAGGCAGACAGATGGAGGGAAAGATTGTACCTTTACCTGGGGAGGTCTG
>VEFU01000319.1 GCA_007679095.1 Paenibacillus bovis | reverse complement strand
TTTATTGTTTCTTCTCATATTATCTAGTTTTCAAAGAACGAAGCAACTGACTTCAATCACATCATGTGATGCTTCAGTGCAAGTGCATCGTGCAGCTTTGCGACGAGGTGAAGATAAGCTTCCCCGAGTCTACTATGCCGCAGGAGCACATATTTTGAGAGCTACTACTCACAAAGTGAGAGAGTTCAACCTCTCAAAACTGAACGAAACGAATGCGTTTATTTTAAAGTGTCCCACAGACACTTTTATATTCCTTAGAAAGGAGGTGAT
>VEFU01000318.1 GCA_007679095.1 Paenibacillus bovis | reverse complement strand
ACAAAATAAGTTAACAAAACCAATTCGTACATCTAATCCCATTACATACACATATTTCACATACAAAAAACATAAACTTCTAACTCAACTACCTGAGAAGACATTACAATCCATTAACCAATTTACAGAATTACGCTCTCCATTTGACATTCCCATCCGTCACTTATCCATCACACCAGCACCTAATTTCCTACCCCCACAACAACATCCATTTATACATTCCCTTCCATTTCACCTCTACTCCCAAATCCTAAAACACCCAATCCATCAG
>VEFU01000317.1 GCA_007679095.1 Paenibacillus bovis | reverse complement strand
TCATTCCTTTAACCATTTAACCAAAACATTCCAAGAACCTCACCCAATCACTCAAGCCCACCCCCCAAACCTTTCCTCCCTTCTTTCATTTATCACCCATCCACTAATACCAACCCATCCAAAAGCAACACTCATACTAATTAACCACCCTCCTGCTCAGATCCTAAAACTTCCACCTCAAACACTCTTATCACAACCAATAATTCAACTATTACACCTACAACCACAATACACTTTCCACCATTTCCTCCTCATCAAAGAATCATTAATT
>VEFU01000316.1 GCA_007679095.1 Paenibacillus bovis | reverse complement strand
GGGTATGGAGTGGGGATTGAGTGGGAGGGCAAGGCATATCATAGTTGGCCTGAAGAAAAGGGAGATGATGGAGGTAAAAATGGGTATGTAAGAGGTAAGGGCTGGGGGGTAGTGGGATTTAGGGGCGGTGAGATTAAGGGGGAGGTATGGAAAGTATTAGGGGGAATAGAAAAGGCGGTGATTGAATAAGGGTAGGATAGTGGGGTTTTTGGATGTTATAGGGTATTAATGAAGGAATAGGGTGGGAAGATAGTGGGATAGTTAAAAGGGG
>VEFU01000315.1 GCA_007679095.1 Paenibacillus bovis | reverse complement strand
TAGAAAAGAGAGGAGTGTGATTTGAGAGTGGTGAGATGGAAATGGAGGAGGGGGAGGGGTGTGGAGGATTACATGAAAGAGAGGAGAATGAAGATAGGAAGGTATATGGTGGAGAGAAGAAAAAGAGTGGGAGTGATAGGGAAAGAATTGGGGGTGTCGAAGAGTAGTGTGGATAAAGAGGTAACAGAAGGTTTAGGTGAGATTAATGGAGAATTAGGTAATGAAGTAAAAATGATATTGGATTATGATAAAAGGATAGGGGATTTAGGTG
>VEFU01000314.1 GCA_007679095.1 Paenibacillus bovis | reverse complement strand
ATTACCTACTTCCTGACGTAACCCCCCACCAAGCCCACCATCCCTAGCCCACCTCACACCCTCATCCCCCACACTCCCACTCACACACCCCCCACACTCCTACCCCACCCACCACTACCCAATCTTCCCCAATCCACCAAACTCTCACCCACCAACCCCCCCTCACTCATCAACCTCTTCCGATCCTAAAACTCTCTTATCACCCAACAACAACTATCCCACTAACTCCCCCTACCTTCACCCTACCTCACCACAAACCCACCCCTAACTA
>VEFU01000313.1 GCA_007679095.1 Paenibacillus bovis | reverse complement strand
TTCATCCACCACGTCCACAATTCCTCCACTGCCATCAATCATAATCCCGTTCTTCCCAATCTCTTCATTCCTTTCATCCAACCCTAAAATCACATCCCCTTCTCATTTCTTCCCTCCCCAATCATCTTCTCAACCCATCTCAATCCCCCCTTTCAATCTTTCTCTCTCCACATCCACCATAAACACACCCTCCAATACATCAATAAACTTCCAAAAATTTCTACAACCACCCCACAAAAATCTCAACCCCTCATCCTCCTTCCAAACCAAT
>VEFU01000312.1 GCA_007679095.1 Paenibacillus bovis | reverse complement strand
TTGTGATAGGAATAGCTTTGTGGAGTATGATTGGAATTATGGGGATGAGGATATTTAATTGGAGGATTGAAGTGAGGATGAGGAGGAGGTGGTGTGGTAATTTTTGTTTTGAGATGTTGTTGTTGTTGGGGGGTAATTGGATGTGGGGGGATAATTTTTGTTGAATGGTTAAAGTGATTGTTGTGAAGGAGAAGGGGAATTGGTGGTGGTAATGTAAGAGGATGACGAAGTGGAGTAGTAATAAGAAGTTGGTGTTTTTCGATTTGGATTGT
>VEFU01000311.1 GCA_007679095.1 Paenibacillus bovis | reverse complement strand
CTACAATACCATCTTTTTCTATTTTTATCAATATTTTTCTTCATTTTACATTTTTTTACTCCTCTCCAACCCTACTCCCCACCCACACAATTCCCACACTATTCACAATACTCTCCCATTTCTCTCCCTCCCACCCACCACCTATCTTCTCTTTCCATCATCTCCTATATTTTTCCCCCTGATTCTCCCAACCTCAATCCATCCTCCACAATCACCTTCCATCCACCTTCAAACCGTTCGAACAACATGCCATCACCGCTATCATCATAGACT
>VEFU01000310.1 GCA_007679095.1 Paenibacillus bovis | reverse complement strand
AATGGGGATATGTGGTGGTCTTTGTGTAAGTGGGATGGTGATTGTATTAAAAATAGGAATGGATGGAATGATGAGTGGAATAGTGGCAATGAATATGAGAGGAGGTTTTAATATATTAAAAATGATATTAATTTGGTTGACTTCGGTAAGGAGTGAGGATGGATAATAATTGTTATGTTGTAATTGGTTGGAAATTTGTTTTAGAGATTGAAGATCGGAAGAGTAAATATATATTTGATGAGAACTGTGTTGTCGTAACTTGGTATACTGTTG
>VEFU01000030.1 GCA_007679095.1 Paenibacillus bovis | reverse complement strand
ACTTCTTCTACGTTTTTTACCAGCACATCTTTTAATCCTGGAATAGAAATGTTAAAATTCATATACACGCATCTCCATTTCTTTACTTGTTTCTCGACAATTCAAGTATAAAAGAATTGGATGTATGCGTGTATTTTTTTGCACACAAATTGTAGGACAACCCCAACAAATATTATAGAGCCCATTTTTCATTCTTTCGGATTGCTTTATTAAACCGTTAACTTCTGGTTCTAACAGCTTCCACTCATAGTCTAGTATTAATTTTGTAATAAATGATTATTGCGGTTGAATTGAGCCACTTATGCGGAGTTTTGAGCCAGTCATTGCGGAGATCAGAGCCACCTTTTGCGGAACGGAGAGCCACTATAAATAAAGTAACCCTCCTGTATAATAATGTTGCATGCAAGCAAGCATGACACTATTATACAGGAGGTTCTTTTTATGGTTAATTGTCGCAAGATTCTGGAACTGTACCTTGAGGCAGTTAGTCAAAGAACTATTAGTTCTAGTACTGGGCATTCAAGGAATACTGTTTCTGATGTCGTTCAACGTGCCAAGAAACTTGGTGTGGAAGGCTTGAATGACACTATGACCAATCAGTGGCTAGAAGAATTTCTCTTTCCAGAGAAACAAGCTATTGAGAAAGGTTACTTCCCGGTTGATTGGGAAAAAATCCATAAGGAGCTACAAAAAAAGAATATTACCTTAACTTTGTTGCATCACGAATATGCGGCAGAAGCACGTGAGGGCGGAAAGATCCCCTATGCCTATCGTACCTTTTGTGAAAATTATGGGAAATATGCGAAGAAGTATAAGTTGACAATGCCTATTCGAAGAAAACCAGGTGAAGTCATGGAGGTTGATTGGGCTGGAACTACGTTGGATATTATGGATCGTTCAACAGGAGAAACGATACCAGCATATGTCTTTATTGCGACCTTGCCTTATAGTCAATTCAGTTACGTTGAAGCATTTTTGGATATGAAATCAGTTAATTGGCTTATCGCTCATATACATGCATTGGAGTATTTTGGGGGAGTTCCTGAAACACTGGTTCCCGATAATTTGAAAACAGGAGTCACGAAAGCACATCGAGAAGAGCCTCTTCTGAATGAGGCCTACCGAGAATTTGCAGATTATTATCGCACTGTCATTGTTCCAAGCCGTGTTCGAAAACCAAAAGACAAAGCAAGCGTAGAAGGAACTGTTGGATATATCTCCCGACAGATTATCGCTCCACTAAGAAACTATCATTGTTTTCATCTCGAAGATTTGAATCAGAAAATCTTTGAAAAATTAGAAGAAATCAACACCATAGATTTTCAAAAAAGACCGGGTTCACGTAGAAAGGTGTTTGAGGAAGAAGAGAAATCCTACCTTCAACAGCTTCCCCAAACGAGATATAAACATGCGGAATGGAAAACAGCAAAAGTTCAACTGAACTACCACATCCAAGTTGAACGAATGTATTATTCCGTTCCATATGATTATGTCCGAGAGAATGTCGATACACGACTAACCACGGATTTAATTGAAGTTTACTTCAAAGAAGTCCGTATTGCATCCCATAAACGATTAAAAGGAGAAATTGGTCAGTTTTCTACGAACGTAGATCATATGCCTGATAATCACCGGTTGTACCTTGAACACAATCCTGATAATAATCGAAAGTGGGCAAAAACAATTGGACCATCAATGACTCAATTTGTTTCTTATATATTGGAGAAGAATGTAGAGAAAAAAGCATTAAATACTCTTAGTACACTTCGGAATATAGCAAAGAAATACACAAATAATGAAATAGAAAAAGCTACAGAAACTTTATTAGAAATATCAACAAAACCTACGGTTTCTGTGTTAAAAAGCGTCTTGGAGAGAAATAAAAAGAAAAAACAAAATCAAAAAACAAATATCCATAATGAGCGCACTACCTCTGATGATTATGGATTTGTGCGTGGAGCTAAATATTTTGGGAGGGACAATAGATGATGAACCAAGAAACATTACGCAAATTAATAGAAATGAAAATGGGTGCGATGGCTGAATTATATCAGCAGCAAAGTCAAAATAATGAATACAAAGATATGGATTTTAATGATAGATTCAATCTCTTGGTAGATTATGAGTATGATAGACGTAAATCTAATAGGCTAGAACGATTAATTAAACAAGCCACATTCAGTGAACCAACAGCAGCAATTGAAGACATTGAATATCATCCAGACCGTAATCTAGACAAGAACCAAATACTAGAGTTAGCAACAGGAAATTACATCCAAAACCATCATAACATAATTTTAATGGGAGCTTCAGGAAACGGCAAAACATGGATATCAAATGCATTTGGTGTTCACGCTTGTCGCCAATTTTATAAAGTGAAATATATTAGATTACCAGAATTACTTGATGAATTAGCTGTAGTAAAGTATGAAGCAGATGGTAGTTTTCGTAAGTTAATTCAAAAGTATAAGAAGATCGATTTATTGATATTAGATGAGTGGTTATTAACAGAGCTGTCAGAGGAAAATGTTCTTCATGTATTAGAAATTATTGAAGCAAGATTAAAAAAAGCATCGACTATTTTCTGTTCTCAATTTTCTCCAGAAGGATGGCACTCTAAGCTAGGACAAGCACAAATAGCAGATGCGATTCTTGATAGAATCGTTCACGATTCATATAAAATCCTAGTTGATGGTGAAGTCTCGATGAGAGAACGTCACGGTTTGACAGTAGCAAAATGATTCAAATAGAAGTTGAAAATCGCAGCTAGTTTTTTTAAATAAACAAATAGCCATTGGAACGGACTTTGTTCTAATGGCTCTCTTCTCCGCACTTAGTGGCTCAAACGTCCGCAAACAGTGGCTCAAAACTCCGCACTGCTGGCTCAATCTGTCCGCAATACTCAATAAAATAAATAGAAGTAGGTGAGACTTTTGCCTTTAGATAAAGTAAGAAATCATTTCGTATATATACTTCGACATGCTTCTTATTTGCCTAATTAAATAACAAACACTACAACAACTGTTTTGAAATTACTATATTATCTAAACTTAGAAGAACTTTATTTATATCCTTTTTTTAGTGGTATGGTTCACCGTAGTGATTTAAGAGGCAAAAAACAGCATTGGAATTTAGTTTCCGATGCTGCTTTTTTATATATAAAAGAGTCATTTTAAGTACTTTATATTAGTTTGTATTACTTTCCAAAACCGTACTAAAATATGAGGGATACTTATTAAGTAAGTTAAGAATTTCATCTTTCTTTTCCTTTATTTGTCTTTTAACATTTCTTCTAGTTAATCTACCGGAGCTAGAGAGTTCCGAGCATAAATCAATACTAATAACACGATCAGTAAAACCTAGTTCATATAAAATTACAGATAGAGTCGAAGGCAGTCCATATTTTATTCTTTTTTGTAGAGCCTTTATATTATCAATAAGCTCATCGTACTTATCAGGATAGTTAAAGTTAATTATCTCAACGATAGCCCCTAATATTAATGTTCCTTCATATGCGATAGCATTTTCACATATTTCAACTATATTATCAGATTTAAACTCTCTTTCTTGTTTCGGTGTGATAAGCTTAGCATCTGTACTATGCACAAACTCTAATAGATTATTAAAGCTTTCTCCATTAATCCATTTAATACCTAAACTACTAAGAACACCTTTATCACTACATTTCATATATGTACTGTTTTGTATATTTGAATCAATCACTGGCCAAATAACATTTAATAGATTCTCTTGACTATTACAAGTAACCAGGTTCGTAATATTACTTAAAACCCACTCCTCAATAGCTAAAGTTTTATCTAAACCAAATAAAGTTTTTCCAAACACCTTCCTTTTCTCCAAATCTTTAATATTCCTCTTAATATTTAAGGCAATTACTTTAAATAGTTCGATAATCTGTTGTTTCTCTGGATCATTGGCTAAGTAATATGCCAAAGTATTGGAAGCCAAGTCGTTAATCTCACCATGCTCTATTTTCTCATCTTCCAAATGAGCTAACAGGAAACTTTCAATAGCTGCAATAATATTAATCTTCCAATTAATTTGTTTATCCAAACCTTCTTTACTAAAATTTTTAAACTTTGATGCGATATTCGCAGAGTATTTTTTTACAAACTCAGGGTTTCTGATATATTCTTTCACAAAAGTTAGAGGTTCCATAACTATCTCAGAATTAAAATCATCACTTTTTAGTGGTTCAAAAATTGAAGAAAGTGTACTAATACTCGGTTCAGTATTATCAGGATTCAGCAAACCTTTAATTTGATTCCAACGTCTTTTTTTACGTTGAGTTCTAGCAGTTCTACTATCATCGTATATAATTGGATCTGCAAATATAATACTTCCCTCAGTGTGCATTCCTGCTCTTCCTGCTCTTCCAATTAAATTATGAAAATCGCGTACTTTTAATTTTTCCGCTCCTTGATAAATACTAGTTATTATTAAATATCTTATAGGTAAATTAACCCCTTGAGCTAAGGTGGACGTACAAATAACAAAGTTTGCAAGTCCCTCCTTCATAGCATGTTCCACGGAGGCTCTAACACCCATTGGAGTATTTCCATGATGCGTAAGAACACCTAGTTTTGCGCTTCTGGAATATATATCAGTATTACCCAAGTGACAGCTATATAAATAGCTTATTTTTTGAATCTCAACCATATCAGAGTTATGAAGAGGCTTCGGTAAGGAAAGTCCCCTTTCAAATGCGTCTACAATACTTTCACACATACTACTTACTGTAGTTTTTGTACCACAGAAAACTGCTACACTTCCATTAATAGATAACTTTATTCCAAGGTATGCTGCTACTGTTTTACCATCATTCTTATCGGGGAAAACACGTCTCTTTCTCTCTTTTCCTTTTAGGTTTAACTCATGTTCTTCAATTACTCTTGGAACAAAAAACTGTCTTTCTTCAGGATTTGATTGTTCTACAAACTGCAATCTTCCAAGATGGTCAGTCCAACTTGTAAAAGCAACAGTACGATAAGTTGGTGATAAACTCCTTCCTGATATTAGTTCGCTTTCACCTTCTATAAGCCAATCACCTATAGCTTCAGCATTACTTATAACTGCCGAAATCAACACCACTTGCACCTCTGAATTAAGTTTATCTTTTAATGCTGTTAAAAGAAGTTCGTAGTTTATGCCACGGGTTCCATTATCAAATTGATGGCCTTCATCATAAATTAGTAATCCTATATTTTGAGCTAAATTTGGAGCATGTCTAAGAACATACAATAACTTTTCTGGAGTCATAACTAATACTGTTTTTCCTGTCAACATTTCTGTTATGTCAAAATCCTTTTGCATTACATCAGAAATAGCATCTATTGTAATTTCCTCATTTTGAAATGAATAGCTTAGGCTATTTTTTATTTCATTGCACAATGCCCTAAAAGGAGCAACAATTACCGCTAACTCTGTTCTTTTAGCTAAAAATGAACTACGAATAATTATTTCTGTTGCTTTTGTTTTTCCAGCACTAGTTGGCATTTGAACGACAGCAGACATACCTTTAAAAACTCCTTTTTTACCAAGAAGATGCTGGGCCGGCCAGAATTCCTTAATAAAAGATTCCTTTTTTATAACTTCCTTCCATTCTTTATTTTCTAGATCTGAATATAACGGCAAACAATGCCACGATGAATTATGAATTCTACTTTTAATAATTGCACATATCAAATCAACTATTAGTAACTGACGATCATTCCCCTTATAATAAACGAGGTTCCTGAGTTGATCTGATTCCTCTTTTAACCTTTCTTCACTATTCCCTGTTTCATAATAGTTAGCTAACAGTGCTGATATACTATTTAAGTTATCCTTAAATTGATTGCTACTAATCCTCACGGAACTCGAAAAATTTGGCATCAATAAATTTAGTAAAAACTTTTCAAGTCCATCACAGTTAAGATCAAGATTTTTTCCCTTTAAGTAATTTACAAGAACAATTGAACTTCCCGGTAAGTCACATAAGTAATATGTAGAAGCACCCAACAATAATAAGTATGAATCTAATTCTTCATCTAAACGTGATTGCAAATATGCATCGAAAAATCTAGCAGAAAACTCTAGATTTCGTTTTAAATCTACTAAATTCTCTTTTGTATTATCGCTAAAAATAATTTGGACTGCTACATCACCTAGTAAACCTATTGCTAATGAGAAAAGTCTTGAGGGTTCACGAGGCAATTTAATATGATGTTCTAGCGGGACATTATATTCATACATTTTCGCCTTTGACTGAGTAATAGCTAAAAGTGTCTTGGACCTTTTCTCAGGCCTCATCTGCAGCCCTCCTATATAGCTCATGTACTAAACTCATTAAATCTTCCCCATGCATAACTATTAAAATAAGGTTTTTATGGTTTGGATGATGAGCAGTTTTTGTTTCCGAAATAATTGTTTCGTCCAATAAAGTCGTATTGAAGATTGCTACTGCACCGTTTACTTCTTTATATGGGCGATCCTCTAAATTCTGGAATCTTTCGATACGCTTCGCCTCATGAAGCATTTTTTTATTATAAAGCCTGTGTTTAATTGCATTTAATGACTCACCCTTTCTAAGATGATCTTTTGTTGAATCATCTATTGCATCTTGTAATCTAGCTTTAGGTTTTTTTCCAGAGAATTGGGTTTTTACTTCAAATATTGATAGTGTATCATCCGCGGAATCATTCTTATCATCTAAAATTTTAAATCCAATAATATCCGAACCTTTTGTTGACTCATTTCGTATGGTTTTATCACCATATCGAGTTCTAGGAACCCAATATTCTAATACATACTCAAGAAAATCAGCAATTAATATTTCGCCAAAATCCCCCGCTCTTATACTAGGTCCGGGAGTTTTAGACTTATCGGGAAACTTTATCTCATTGAGATACTCCGCTCTAGAATACCCGTAACCTTCTCTAAAATAGTCTATTTCATCATCGAGACAATAATGATTACGAAAATGCTTTGCCCATTGTGAAAGAATCACCTCATCCTTTTCATAAACGTACTCCCATAGCTCTATTGTTATACCATCGAAAGAGGTTAATTTTTTGCCAGTATTCACAAACCAATTTATATGCTCTAATGTCTTTATCACTTTTTCCATTCCCTATCCTCCAGCATTGAGATCTATTTGCTTAAAGAACATTTCTTAGTCTAGAGCAATCATGTCATTAGAATTTTTTATTCCTACCAAACTATTTTTTTAGTTATTCATTGATAATGGTAGAAATATGTAATCTTAATAAACTTACTCTATCTTTAATTATCAAAGTATCTAACGCACTCGCAATTATCTAATAAGTCATGCGCCTTTGATATTAGTGTCAGTGCTGTTATTGCATCTGTTTCACTTTTAGGGTTATATACTTTTGCCTCATGTGCTGTTGTATTTCTATAAAAAAAGTTTATGGTCAATAACAGATGCTTTAAAGCATTATATTCATTCCTCTCTTTTTCTGATTGAATTTTATTACCTTTAATAATGAGTGAAGGATTCTTTGTACTAAATGAAAGTTCAATTAACCTTGCACCATCTGCAGAGGAATTATTCATATCTCTTATTCTATTTAAAGTACTTTTACTGGCTTCATGTATGGCATGAAAGTAATTTTTTTGAAGAAGTTCTGGCCTACAAAACCTTATGACATTTTTATGTATATTATATGGCTCAATCTTTTCCAATAGATTTTGGCTTCTAGAAACAGCCTCACTGTACGTTTTCGTCTCTATTGTTTTCACTATCTTCCCAGAGTCATCTATTTCAAATCCGTAAAACCTAAGTGGAAAATTAACTTTTCTTTTTGCTCCGTACCACGCCTCCTGCGCATCTTGAAAGTATATCGGATTTAGAATTTCCTCAATCGCTCTAAAAAAAGGTCTTGCGGATTTTTCCTTATTACATTTTTCAATTATCGAGTGACTCAATCTTTTCCATTTAGTACTCAATCTATTTTCGGGATGATGTAAGTCATAATCATAAAAGTCTAGTCTGTTAAATAAACGGGTTATTTCAGAACCAGTTACATATTCTGCTATTATCTTTGATATTTCTTCTATTACATTATTATCAATCTTCAATTTGCTCACTCCAAAGTTACTCACAAACAAAAAGTGTCAGTCATCTAGAATAGTTACTTCCCTAACTTTTCTTAAAGTGACTGACATTTGCTGTGATAATCTATATTTACCTAATAATTCTGCTAGTTGCTGTACTCTAATCCCTTACCTTAGTATACTCTATCACTGACTCCACATGATGTTGTCTTATAATTCCGACCGCAATGTCTTATAAACATCCGCAGCAATAAATGCATAAACAGTTTTAAAGTACGAATCATCTGTTCCTATTAATCTTTGGTAGGCCTCTGTATCTTTAGTATATTCATCCATTACTCGATCAAGGAAAACGTCTTTAAACAAACTATTTTCAAACATTTCTTGGCTATTGTTTTTAGCCATGTTCACTATTTTCGCATCTCGTTCTTCTGTAAATGCCTTATGCAATGTTTCTACTATAACTCTATCATGTGGTGAGAAATCATCTGGAAACCGTTCGTTAATTCGATGAATAATCTCTTCTAACGAATCACGCTCTTCAACTGGTTTAACGTTGGCATTGAATTCTTTAGGATGGCTTAACGTGCCGCCCTCTTCACTTTCAGCAACAAGCATAATTTCGCCTTCAAAGTCCTTTTGCAGCTTATAATATTCAAGCTTTACTTTATCTGCAATATCCACCTTTTCACGTTTTTCTTTAGGGATAAACTTTAATAAATAACTTGTATAAATGTTTTCTTCTAATAGTTCCATGTCAAATGTGCGATCTAACTGTGCAACATAATTATACCATTTACCGAAGTTACGTAATGTAACCCTGAATTCATATTGTGTATCTTCTGGTAAGTCCTCGTAACGTTGAATAACAGGCTTGAATAAACTAGATATGCGACCTAATAAACGCTCATCTTGCTTCTTTTGTGCTTGTTTCACTAATTTCATCACTTGTGCAATATCATCATCATTGTACAATGCAAATTTACGTAATTTACTTTGTGTATCGTATATTAAATTTAAATTTACTTCTTCCTTTAATGTCGTAACTTCATAAAAAGGCTGGAATGCTTCCAATATTTCTTCTTCCGTATTAACAAAATCTAAAATGAACGTATCTTTCTTTCCCGGCATTGTTCGATTTAAACGAGAAAGTGTCTGTACAGCCTTCACTCCGCGTAACTTTTTATCGACAAACATCGTATGAAGTAATGGCTCGTCAAAACCTGTTTGATATTTCTCTGCAACAATTAATAAGTTAAAGTCATCACCATGAAATGTTTCTTTTAATTGATTTTCTTTAATTCGCTCGCCATCTTTCGTTACGTTCATATTAGACTCCGTATACTCTTTGTCATCGTCTGTAACAGTACCCGAAAAAGCAACAAGGACATCGAGGTCTGTATAGCCTTTTTCTTTAATGTAAGCTTTAAACTCTTTCATATAACGAACTGCATGTAAGCGCGATGGAGTAACAATCATTGCCTTAGCCCTACCACCAATTGCCTTTTTTGTTACTTCTCTAAATTGCTCAACCATTACTTCTGTTTTTTGTCGCAATACCCAAGGATGGAAGGATTGATACCGCGCAATTGCACGAACGGCTTCTGTTTTTGGTAATTCGGGATTTTCCTCAATTTCTTTTGCAATACGGTAAGAAGTTTTATATGTCATATAATTTTTTAATACGTCTAAAATAAAACCCTCTTCAATTGCTTGTCTCATGCTATAAACATGAAAAGGTCTAAAGCTACCATCTGCTTGTTTTGTGCCAAACATTTCAATCGTTTTTTCTTTTGGGGTAGCAGTAAAGGCAAAGAAACTTAAATTATGATGCTGTCCTTGCGATAATAACGTTTGAACAAGCTGATCTTGGTCATCTAATGTTTGATTTTCAATATCTTCCTCAATTTCCTGATACTCTTTAAGAGATGCTTCTTTATCTGCAAGTGCTTGCTTTAGTTTTTGGGCGCTCCTTCCAGTTTGTGAAGAGTGTGCTTCATCGACGATTACCGCGAATCTTCTTCCTTCAGCAGCATCAACTTCTTGATAAATAACAGGGAACTTTTGTAGTGTTGTAATAATGATTTTCTTTTTATCATTAATCGCATTTTTCAAGTCTTGAGACGATTTATTGTCACCAATTGTCTCTACTTGTCCAGTGGTATGTTCAAAACTTGTAATCGTATCTTGTAACTGCCGATCTAGTACTGTCCGGTCTGTAACAATGATAATAGATGAATAGATTGGATTGTTCTCTCTATCATGTAGAGAGGCTAAATGGTACGCTAACCATGCGATACTATTCGATTTCCCCGAACCTGCGGAATGTTGAATAAGATAATTCTTCCCTGAACCATGTTCTGCTACATCTTGTACAAGCTTATTAACGACATCCAATTGATGGTAGCGAGGGAATATTAATATATTCTTTTTCACTTCAAAATTCATGAACCGTTCAATAATATCCATCAATTGATTGCGATGCAAAACTTGTTCCCATAAATATGCAGTAGGGTATCCTTCTGTATTATGTGGGTTACCTTTCCCACCAACTTCTCCAGCACCATTAGACCCCTGATTAAAGGGTAGGAAGTATGTTTTGTTTTTTTCTAGTTTGGTTGTCATATATACTTCGAAGTGATCAACAGCAAAATACACTAGGAATCTTTTATTAAATTGAAATACGAGTTCACTCGGATCACGATTTGTTTCAAATTGCAGTTTTGCATGTTCAACATTTTGTCCAGTATATTGGTTTTTCAATTCTAAAGCGACAAGAGGAATACCATTTACAGCCAATACCATATCGATCGTGTTTCGGTTTTTACTACTATAAGCAAACTGGCGTATACATTGAAAACGATTCGCTTCAAACTGCTTAATATTTTCATAGCTTAAAGAAGAAACAGGTCGAAAATAAACAACTTTAAATGATACACCACGGTCTTTAATTCCTTTTCGAAGTACGTGCAAAAGACCGTGCGCATTTACTTCTTCATTAAAGCGCTTTAGAAACTTTATTTCAGCATCAGTACGATAAATCTTTTCGTAACGCTTCCATGCTTTTGGTTGTGTTTCACGAATAAATGAAAGTAGAATAGAGGCATCTAACCCTTGTTGCGGATCGTAGTTTGTATCTTTGAAGGCAACCGATTCCCAGCCGCCTTCATTTGTTAAGCTAGTTTCAATATCTCTTTCAAAACGCTCTTCTTTGTTTTCAAGCATAACTCATACCCCCTCACACTTCTTTTTTACCTGTTACATATTCGTAGATGAGAGATTGTTTATATTTGTCCAGTTCTTCTATAGCTCTTTCTTTTTCTTGAATTAAGCTGTCTACCTTATTTGTTTGAGAATCTAAGTATGAAACTATTTCTATTTGTTCTTCAATTGTTGGTAATGGCAGATAGAAATTTAAAAACTTATCGGTTTGCAATCTCCATCTACCAAAATTCGAAACCCCTTGTCCTAATCCGTAAAAAATCTTGTTTAGATAACAAATTTGAAAGACATATAAATAAAACCTATTAAATACTATTTCTTTTTGTTTATTATAAAAAACCCTGTAGTCTGGGCTTGTTACACCTTCTTGTACTGCTAAATCTACCCAACCTGTTATTAAATCCATATGATTCATTACAAAATCATCAGGTTGAACAATTTGATATTTACTGTAGTCAGCTGCCATTTGTCCTTCGTTCTGTGTAATATCCTTTACTTTTAAGCCTCTTTGAGTAACTGATAATACGTCGTAACCCGTTTTATTTGCAATTTCCTTTTTTATAGAAAATAATCTATTTATTTTTATAACATCCCATGTTTCTGGTACTTTGCCTATCCACTCAATTCCACTATCTTTCAATTCAACATTTTGGTCTAGACCTTTTGTAACTGCTTGTGTGATAATAGATTGTTTATATTTTTTTAGTTCTTCAAGGGACTGCTTAGTGTCATTAATGATTTTATCTATTTTTTTAGTATAATTGCTAATAATTTTACTAATATTTTTTTGAATCTCTATTCTAGGTATTGGAACTGGAAAGTTATTGAATACTGGTCGGGTTAAATGTTGCATAGTTGAGCCATGTTTATAATTGGATAATTCAACTAAAGCTGATTTCATAACCCAGTATAAAAAACCTTTATCAACAATATTAGACTTTATAACTTTAAAAATATGTTGATTTAATAGTGCCTCTTCTTTTTCCCATATAAAAATATCTATTGTTGCAGACCAAGATATTAAAATATCACCTTTTTCTACAATATATTTTTCATCAATAGTACCCTCATAATAATTATAGGAACTATTTGGGTTAGATAGATTTTGTATTCTTATAATTGGTAAGCCTTTATCTCCCCAATCAGAGGGTTTAAATGCATATCCATTTATAAATTCCCCCAGTAATTTAACCTTTCCTACTTTCCAATCTCTTGGTATTTTCCCAATCCACTCAACACCTGAATCTTTCATTTCCTTACTCAACATTACTCACATCCTTACCTGATAACGCTTGGAAGTTAGCAACAATAGATTCCTCTAGCTTTTTTATTCGCTCTGCAATCACTTCAGAAGGTTCGGGTTGTGTATATTTATAGAACAAACGTGTAAATGGTATTTCATAACCAACTTTATCTTTCTTTCGATCCATCCACGCATCTGAATTAAATGGTAATACTTCACGTTCAAAGTAAGCATCAATATCTTCTTTTAATGGAATGTCTTCTGTATCACGTAATTTAGAGTCCGCTACAGGTTTATTTTTCTTCAAGATGATATTTCCATCTTCATCACGTTGTGGACTTTCAACCGTAACACGTGTATAACCAAAATCCTCATTATCAAAAATCTTAGACTCTACTACTTTTTCATCCAATCTATATTCCTTATTATCAAATTCACCATATGCTTGTACAATCATATTTCTACATTCCTCTGAAATATCGACACGCTTTTCCCCAATATTTTTTCTTCGTTTTTCATACATGTTTGATGCATCAATTAGTTGTATTTTTCCTAGTCGTTCTGGGGATTTATTTTTTGTAATAACCCAAATATAAGTAGGAATAGCTGTGTTATAAAATAAGTCGTTTGGTAATTGGACAATTGCTTCTAGCCAGTCATTTTCAATCACATATTGTCGAATACTACTTTCTCCACCACCGGGATTCCCCGAAAATAAAGCCGAACCATTATGGATAATAGCCATTCTTCCAGTCTCTTTTAGCTTTGAAATCCCGTTTAATTGAAATAGTAGTTGACCATCACTTATTTTTGGAAGCCCTGCACTAAAACGTCCATTTTCACCCAATCCATGTTCAGCCTTTACAGCCTTTTGATCTCTTTTCCAGTCAGTTCCAAAAGGTGGATTGGAAATACAGTAATCAAATTCATATCCATCAAATTGATCATTTGATAGAGTACTCCCTAGTGCCATATTGTCCGGGTTTCCACCACGGATCATCGTATCAGCTTTAGCAATTGCATATGTTTCTGGATTTAATTCTTGTCCATATGTTCTTACTTCTGCATTTTCGTTAAAATCCTGAATGCGTTCTTGCATTGCTGATAACATTTGCGAAGTTCCCATTGTTTGGTCGTATACTGTTTTTACGACATCTTCTCCTGTTAACGTATCTTTATCTTCAATTAAGAGTAAATCTGTCATTAAATAAATAATATCTCGACTAGTGAAATGTTCCCCTGCTTCTTCGTTATAACTCTCTGAAAACTTACGAACTAATTCCTCGAAAATATATCCCATATCTGTACTTGTTACTTTATCTGGTCCTAGATACGATTCCTTTTTATTAAATTCTTGAATAACATGAAATAATGCATCATTATCAGCTAATGTAGAAATTTCAACATCGAATTTAAAGTTAGCTAAAATATCTAGCATATTATCTGAGAAGCTGTTTAAATAAGCTCGGAAGTTTGTCTCAATATTGGCCGGGTCTGCTAGTAATGTATCAAATGTATATACGCTAGTATTGTAGAAGGAATAACCCGATGCTTGTGTTAAAAAACGATGTCGGAAGGCCTCATTCATGTCTTTATGATGCTCTGATGCTTTAAGCACTTGATCACGTGTTGGTAATAACGTGTCATGTAGACGCTTTATTACGGTCATGGGTAAAATTACTTTTCCATATTCATGTGGTTTGTATAACCCTCTTAATATGTCAGCAACGTTCCAAATTAAATTGGCTTGTTTTTGTACGTTTATCGTTGTTTGTGTATTACGTTGATTTTCTGTCATAATATTTCTTTCCTTTCTCAATTCCTCAAAATATTTACCTGTATTTATATATAATAGGTTTATTAGGTCCCCCATTTTATGAAGTATTAAAGAAATGGGGGACAACAAATGGAAATCTTTTTGTTTTTTAATAAAAAACCTATAGATAAGTGACTGCTAGTAAAATCATTTCTTATAAGTTGACATAGATTTAATTAATCCAATTCCTCAATAACTTTTCTAAGCCCCATCTTAGTATAAGCATTTAACTTCCCGTGCTTTAATACTTCATTTGCTTGTTGGAGCAACTCCATATATTTCAGTTCAGCATCTTTTACTGTCTGTACTATTTCCTGTTGATCATTTAAATCAATATCAGGAAACTCAATATCCTCAATATCCCGTGTAGTTAATGCTTTTACCGTTCCACCTTTTTTCATTCCCTCAATGAGAGCCACACCAACTGGACTATCAAGGAAAACCTTAATGTACTCCGGCTTATATGCCTTATCCTTGATTCTAATTCTTATAAACATATTAGATAGTACTAAAGGTTCATTATGGTCGGGAACGATTGCCACTTTATAAGCCGTTCCACGACTAGCAATAATAATATCACCACTCTCAACCATATAACGTTCAGCATTTTTAACTGGGATTACTTCAATACTTTCTAAGTCTATTTTACCATTTTCTACATCCTTTAGTTGGATAACCTTATATCCTTTTTGTCCTTCTTTAATTGTATTCTTAGCTGGTAAGTTAACTCCACGTGATAATTGGGCTATCTCTTTTAAAGTCCTCTTATTTTTAACCGTTTCATCATAAACAGCTTTATTTATTATGACATCACCAAATTGGGTTTCTACTGTTTGGCTTGTAAAATATTGATTTGGATTTAGATTAAATTCATTCTCTATAATTTCCGATAAGTTAGCAATTTTCACATCTTCTGTGGCTGTTGAAGATTGTTCATACATAGCAACAATCGAGTCAATATTTCCTTGTGTTAAATAATTTTGTGAGCGACCTCTGCTTGTAAACTGTTCTTCAGCATTTATAAATAAAACTTGTTGCTTTCTACTTGATTTCTTCTTATTATTTAATATTAGCAACACAGTTTGAATCGCTGTATAGGACAAGAGTTTATTTGGTAATAATACAATAGCCTCGATCAAGTCATTGTTGACAATATATTCTCTAAATGCCTTTTCAGCATGAGAGCTTCTTGATAATACTCCTACGGGAACTATTACTGCGGCTTTTCCTGTTTGATTCATTGATGCAACTGTATGTTGTAAAAACGCTAAGTCACCATGCGTCTTGCTAATTCTCCCCATTCTACCGCTAAAACGACCATAAGGATCATAATCCATCATTTGTATATTGTTTAATTTCAAACCAAAGGGCTGATTCATCGCAATATAATCAAACTGCATTAAGTTACTATCATTTTCTATAAATGCGGGAGAGAATAATGTATCACCTTTTGCAATTTGAAATCGTGATAAATCGATTCCATTTGTAATTGCGTTCATGTACGCTAGAGCAACATTAGATTCATTTATCTCTTGCCCAAACATTGATATGTCATTATTGAAACGATAAGCTTCAATTAATGATCCTCCAATTCCTGCTGCTCCATCGTACAAACTGCCATTAGAAGGTTTTAATATTTGTATCATAAGTCTATTTAATCCTTCTGGTGTTAAAGATGCCCCTAACTCTTTGCCTTCACTTTCCATTAGTCGTTGTATGAGATGTAAGAAATATTGACCAGTTAATTTTGTATCTTGAAACTCTTCTATTGTTAAAGAACTTTGGTCCATAATCATTAGGCAATCATACAGTACATGGTCTCCTATCTTTGAAAGAGAAAAATTACTTAGTAAATCTAGATTAAACTCATTGTGATGCGCAATCTTATGGAATAACTCATCAATCAGATTTCCTATATTATAGTGAGAAGAACTGATTCTTTCCCACGTTATATCATCTGGTATAGTTATTGAATGACTTTTATTTACTAACAAGAATTTTGCTGTAAAAATTTTACTTCCAACTTCATGGTATTGATAAGACTGTACCTCTCCTCTGAGTCGTTCGCCAATTGCCCAACTTGCTTTATTTGCTCTTAACTCAATGTTATCCATATAAGTAACAACTCCTCGTCAATGTATTAACTTTATTCCAATAAGGTATTTTAAATTCCTTTTAATTTTCTTTTAATAAAAAGCCACGTTCTCGTGGACAGCATTTATAACACTAGAAATTCCTTTACTACGGTGATAAACCACTTTCCAAATTTATTTGCAACATCTTTAACTGCATACATTGTACCATGAGATACAGCTGATAGTATAACTATAACACATTCAACATCTTTTAATAAATTGCTGAAATAATTTTTGTTCCCTTTTCTTTTTATTCTTCCATCATGATATTTTAACTCAAAATTTAATGTCTTTAACTTGTCCTCGTATCCTTTTTTATTATCACCACCAATAATGGCAACCTTTTTCATATTTACTCACTCCATCTCTTAAATTTCTAATTCCCTAGTAACATTTAAATACGTAGTAATCTGTTGACGTTTACTACTTAATAGGTCTGCTAGTAACTTAACGTCTGAAGGTGTTACCTTTGCCATTCTACTAATGTGTTGTTTTCTTCTATTACCTTCTCTGTTAACATTCTTTTTCAGGACTGTCTCAATTTTTACTAATTTTCCTCTTGGAGTCGTCCTAAAGTTATTCAATCCCATTATGCTTAATAGGGTATTGAACTTTACTGATTTCTTTTCATGGTTAACGAATTTTACAATTGGTGCAAATATTGCTCTTGAATCTATTTCTACAGTTTCAACGACAAACCCAATTTCTACGAATACTTCCGAAAGGTATTTTAAATTCCTTTTTTGTTCCCCCAAAAATAAATCACGTTGAAACACTCTTTGATTATTTGTCGCTATTCTACTTCTTTCTGCATTTGTTCTATTCATAATAGAAACCCTCCTAATATTTTATAAAGTGTTAACTTCATTTTTCTGTCTAAAATAGTTATACCATAAATCACCAATACTTGTAAAGGGTATTTGTAATTCTTTTTTAAATTATTGTAATTCCTCCTTTATTTTTCGGTTTTTCCATTTTTGAAAATAGGAAAAGAGAAGGCGAACATCTAATGTCGAATTGCCTTCTCTGTCTAATATTATAATAGAACTACTCAAAAAAATGGATTTTTAACTCTAATTACAATTAACGTAGGCTATTATGCAAAAAAAGTATTAATTCCATAATCTACTGTAATAATACGAATTTTATATTCTTCACGTAGTTTTTCAACCATATTAGATAGATAATCGGAATTTCTTGAAATTCGTGAAGGATCGCTCACAATAATAACATTGATTTTTTCTTGTTGTGCATCTTCAATCATTTTAAGAAAGTTTTTATTAATATTGTTTCCGGAACCAATATCCGCATAAACAGAATCTAAGTTCCAATTATTTTGATCAATAAAATCCTCGATTATTCCTGTCTGTTTTTGTAAAGAAACCTCTTTATTTTTACCATTATTAGTTCGAACATAAGCAAAACATTTCATATTTTGTTTCTCTCCTCTAATAAATTTATTTGTTGTTAAAATATACTTCATCGACTTGTGTAAAACATTGTATCCTCGTTTTTTGATATTTGAAGAGGATAACAAAAAGTTTTTTTAGATTTTCAGACGATAATTTAACCATATTATCTAGTTAGGAAATTATCTTCTTGCTCACTAATACATAAGTACCATACTTGTTATAGGTTAAATTGAATCCTATCCTTTTTATTTTTTAATCTGAAAAACATCATGAAATTCTAAACCCAATTGATTTGATATTTTCTTTGCAACCGCTGGGCTAGGGTTTTTCTTATGATTAACAATTTGGTTAAAGTAATTTTCACTTAATCCGGTATGTCTCGAAAACTCACGTTGAGAAAATCCCTTTTCAATTAACATTGCTCGTAGTTTATCGGAATCTTTAACAATGATTTTCATGTTTAATTTTTCCCTCCTTTTGTTAAATGCGTGTTCTTCAAGATAAATAAAAAGAGAAAACCACCTTTAAAAGACTGCAGCATACACACTTCGCTGTCACTCTATAGAAATGGGGTTTTCCCTTATTAGACCTATATTCAATTCTATTTTTTGACCGTTACAACTATATTCTAACAATCTTTTTCTATATTTTAAGAGATCAAACACATTAAACCACTTCATTTAGAAAACATCTTTGCTATTTTTTCATTTTCCTTTTTAGATATTATTTCTCTTACACTCTCTTCAGGCATAATAACTGGGAATGTCATCTTTTCAATACGGCTTTTTATCCTCCCAGCAGGATACTTCTTTTGGATTAACCGTATTGGCATATTCGAAGTAATAATAGTTGGTCTTTTATAACTCATTCGCTCATCTAAGATTTGTGTCAGAACTTCCTCTGACCAATCTGTTGTTTTTTCAACACCCAGATCATCCATTATTAACACTGGAACTTTCATAAATGATTCTATTAAATTATAAAAGTTTCCTTTAGGGTCTTTATTAGAAAATGAATGCTTCATCTCATTTAGCATATTTACTACCGAAATATAAATTGACTTGATCTTATACGCGATGATAAGTTCATTGACAATAGCAATTGATAAAAGTGTTTTTCCAGACCCTTTTGTATTACTGTAAAAGTATAGCCCTTTACCCATATCCTCCATCTCTAAATATTGTTCAACATAACTTGTAGCAATTTTCTTAGCATATTGAGCCACTTCCATATTTTTCTCTACCTGATAGATTTTTGTATCGAAATCACTAATTCTCTTATCTAAATATTCATCTGGTATTCTAGCAGTTTTTATTTGATTCAATAGTTCCTTATATTCTCTACATTTACATATCACCATGACCTCAGACCAATCTTCTTTGACTACATGAATCAGTCCAGAGCCGTCACATTCTCTGTACATGCAATCATCTGTCGCCTTCGTTAATCTCCCCGGCTTCTTGAATGGCTGAGCTATATCGTTGGAAATACTCATCTTGGGCAATATATCCTGTAGTTTGTTCATCCTCTAAAACCTCCTGTTGATATTTATATGCTTGATCAAAAATGTAATTTGCTACATATTGAAATGTCCGGATATTATCTAGCTTGTGTTTTGGTTTAAAATTATTGAAACAATCTTTTATCCAACTAATAACTTGGTGATTCTCCCAGTTCTCATCTACAACATTCTTAATCGCAATCTGGTCATTAGACGATAGCTGCTTGTTTTTACTAAGACTCAAGTAAGTTTTACTAATTAATTCAAATTGATTTGAATCATAAATATTAATATCATCTTCAATCCATTCACTTGACGAAGAAGTCTCTGTATTAATTTTTGGAGTAATCTCTGTAGTAATCTCTGGTATTGCAGTGCAATCATTGAGCTTCGAATCACTTTTTTCCACATTCGGAGAAACAGTTTGTTTACTCGAAACATCATTTTCTTCCATTCGTAATAACTGATTGTATTCATCTATCGGAAATCCTAAATTACTTAAATCTAAGATGACTTTTACTAAGTTCACACGATATTGTAATGTTTTATCCCACTTATATCGGGGGTTATTCCGTCTTTTAACATAATTTTTTTCTACTATATTACCTAAATACTTTCGAATCGTATTAGGTGATACACCGAGCATTACTTCCTCAGCCAACTCCTCAGCTTTTTTATAAATCCAACCATATTTAAATGAATCTGCTAAATGATTGTCTAAGCGCTCTCTTTCTTCAAGTTTATATTTACCAGCATCTTTCATACGATCTATCCAGTAAATTAATTGACCTAAGATTACAGCTTCTTCCATCCGGCCTGTTAATGCCATCAAATCTTCTCTGATGACAGCTTTTTTTATTTTTTGCAATTGAATACTTTCTCCTCTCACTAAATGTTTTCAAATATAATTTGAACTTTGTTTCCTGCTTATCATCTCCTCGTCTACGTCCGCCATTTGGATTTTGAAATAAAAAAAGAGAAAAACCCATGACAGACGTAGCAAAATAGATACACGAATTATGTGTATATTTCACTACTTCCTCATGGGTTTTTCCCTTGTTGTTGAGAAAGTCGATCAAATTATTTATTTGAATATTATCATACAACCTATGATTTTATTTTGCAAGTACTTTTCCTTTTCTTTTGTAAATGACTGCTCACTATTGAATTTATTTGTTTTATTTTATAGGCCTAGAAATATCAAAATTTGACAGTACACTATTTAAAGAACACATTTCATTAACTTTTTATTACTCAAATAATAAGGTTATAGAATTAAATTAGCAGAATCCAAGTTGATTATTCAGGAGAAGTCTATTACTTACTGAAATAGTAAGCATGTAATCAACCTTTTATATAGCTAACAATAATAGTGAAAAGTGAAATTCTTAAAGTGTTCTGACAAGCAAACATCATTCACCCAAAGGGAAAGGAGAAAAGACAAATGCAAGATAAAATAATCTTAAAGAAAAATGCACGAGAACGATTAGAACTTACTAATATAGATTTAAAGTTATTGGCATTTTTAGAACAACAGCGGTTATTAACCTTGCAGCAATTCTATCAAGCTGCAAAACACTTATTCGAACTAGGGATTAAAGAATATAGTTTTAAAAATCGAATCAGAAAGTTTGAGGACTATCATCTAATTCGTTCAGAACATTATTCTAAGGGGTTTGAAGGGGAACGTTTTAAATTCTTGGCTATCGGAAGTAAGGCTGTTGATGTATTAATAGAAAATGGACTTCTAGACCAATCATACAACAAACCCAAAATATATAAATTTAATCAAAAGAAAAACTTGTTGCACTTTATTGCAACACAACAAGCAGCACTAAATATATTAACAACCTTTAATAAGAAAGCTATTAGAGATCCAAATACAAATAAAACAAAGTATCCAATCATTTATAATCAAACTTCATTTTCCTATTCACCAGCAATGTATCCATATACCGAATGGGTAAGAAAACATAAAAATCTACATCGACAAAATAACGGAGCATATCATGCGGAGATAGCAAAATATATGACTACAGGAAGTAAAGCGCGCAATAAATTAAATGGAGCTACGATGACAATAGTAAAACCAGACTGGATTATTAAACTAAAAGGAACACCAGAAGTAAGGGACGCTATAATAAACATTGAGATGGATATGGGAACGGAGCCTATCGAAACCCTAGCTCAAAAGTTATTTAAATACGCAATCCTTGCTGAAAAGAATCCAGAAGTTCTTCATATCATGGATATTGTTATTGTCGATAACAGCTTATCAAATCGTTCCAGTTTTAGTGATGGAATTAGCAGAACAAAAAATATACTACAACGATTTAAGTCAGACTCAGCAGTTATAAAGAGACTAAAAGAATCCGGCTTAAAACTTATCGTTCACCCTTTAGGACTAAATGTAAATCAATTATATAAAACACTACGTAAATACTGATTATTGCTTTTCACGCACAGTCATTCATTTGGAATGACTGATACATAAAACATCATTGGTAACCATTATTGGATACTATGAATAAAAACTATCGTATCAACACTTTCCCTTCAGTTACATCTCTCACCTTTCTATTCACTTTTACTATTAGTTACGATTAATAGTAACCATTATTCAAAGTAATACACTCATTTGATAATCACTAACATAAAAATAGCCATTAACATATGAATGGTAACCATTAATAGATACCAACTCAAACATTGACTGGCACTGCATTTCACTAACTTGATTGTTCTATTACTCTGCATAGTATCTTATATTGGTAACTATTAATAGTTACCATATATTGTATTTAACAAGCCACTGTATTAAATTCTAATGTTGTACATAAAAGTTACCCTTGTTAGAAGAATATTAAAGCTAGAATAATGCCTTTTTGCTGAAATCACTTTATTTTTATATCACAAAAAAACAGTAAAGAATGTTTATATCCTTACTGTCTTTACGTATTCGTTGTAGTACGAGATCATTTAATTAATATCTTTAACATTCTCTCCGGATCAAACCCGCTTATCCACTCTCCATTTATATTGGTTTGTGGAACCGTTAATCTTTTCGTTTTTCCTATCACTTTCATCCTTGCTATAGGATTCAAGTCTACAATTACTTCTTTATAAGTGATATCAAAGGAGTTTAGAAAGCTTTTTACCATTCCGCAGACTGGGCAGAAGCTTGATGTATATACCGTGACAGTTTGATTCATTTGTTCATAACCTCTTTTATTAACTCAAAATCCCTATTAAAATTCACTTGATTACTTACTTTTATCAATACAGGCAATCAATCTTTCTTCAATGTCGGTTGCAATTTCCTGTAATTCTTCATCTTCTACCATTTGAATTAAAGCAGTTGGTTTTGGTAGCCCTATGTTAGTTTTCCCTTTATCATCCTCGTAAACAACGATTTTACATGGAAGGAAATATCCAATTAACTGATTCGTTGACAACACACGCTGGGCTTCTATAGGATTACATACTTCTAAAACAGTAAATGGATGGTCTAGTTCATATCCTTTCTTTTGTAATGTTTCCTTAATGTCAAACTGCCACTGAACACCAAACTTTTCTTCCTTTAAATTTACTTCCAATGACTTAATGGCATCTTCTATAGATTTGTTTGTCTCTATTGTGTAATGAAACATCTTTTGATTTCACTCCTATCTACTTAGCTTTTATTCAATATTTCCATTCCAATTATTCATTCCACCGATCATATCTTCAACTTTGAAACCTAATGCTTCAAGTATTCCACAGGCAGCTTTACTTCGGTTACCAGATTGACAAACAACCACGTAGTTCTTATCCTTGTCTAATTCACCTTTTCGTAATGCAAGCTGACCTAATGGAATGTTGTTGGCATTTGGAATTTTACCACTAGCTACTTCTCCATTTTCACGAACATCAATTATGAATACTTCTTCACTATTTTGAAGACGTTTAGCTACTTCTTCTGGTGCTATTTGTTTTGCCATCTCTTGTCATCCTTTCTAATACCAAGCACTCATTCCACCTTTTACATTGTAGATATTTTCGAATCCTTGTTTTTTCAGCATATTTGCTGCTTTTGCACTTCTCATTCCGCTTTGACATATAACAACAACTTCTTTATCTTTTTCCAATTTGTCTACTTGGCTAGGCAAATTGGAAAGTGGGATATTTTTAAACGGTTTGTGATGATTTGCTTTATATTCACCCGGTGTACGGACATCTATAAATTGAACACTTTTATCCTTAATTTTATCTTTTGCTTCTTGAACAGTTATATTCGTAATGCCCTTTTTGGGAATAAAACGATTGATCACAAAGAGTGCGATCAAAATAATAAAAATCCATTGTATAATATCCACTCTACCTTCACCTTCTCTTTTCTTAACTTTTATCTGATGTCATTTTACCTTCTGTTCTAATTGTTTCATTTGATTACTTCTATTAGGATTTCAACTCACCCATATACCCAGCGGGGTATAATTTATTTAAAAAGAAAAAGGCTGTTAAATTTCCTTTTAGTAAGAAAATTGTTAGAACCTTTATCTACTTTTAACTAATAAATTTACTGCTTCTTTTACAAGTTCTTTCGTGTCTTCACCATTTTCAATATTCTCTCGAACACATTGTTCTAAATTCATGCTTACAATTAATCCAATTGTACGATCAATACCAGTACGCGATGCTGATAATTGAGTGATTACTTCCCTACAATCTTTATTTTGCTCAATCATATTTAATACGCCTCTAATTTGGCCTTCAATACGTTTTAAACGATTTATAACAGATTTATCATACTCCATCTATTATTCCTCCTTTACATGCACAACCTATAATCTCGAAACTACTAACACTATATCCTTTTCTTAATAAAAATCTCACACCTAGATTAATATCCATTCGATCACTCGCAACAACATGAAGTGACTGATCCGGAATCTCACTGTAGTGTCTTCTCAAATAAGCGTAAGGTATCTGCATTGCCACATTTTTTAAAGTTCCTTTTTCGTTGAAATCTCTTAAATCTAATATAACGATATCCTTTTCGCCAATTCTATTTTTACAAGTTATCCCCTTAATTGGGAAGTACCTTCTAAATAATTCATAACATAATAAAACAATAACCGCACTTAGCAAATATATAATCATAATTGATCACCTTTTAATAAGGAATACATAAATAATAATATACCCCATAAGGTATATTGTCAAGATTTCAATATTATTTTCTATTAGTCGCTTTTGATTTCTTTAACAAAACTTATACACATCTTGAGATTAGAAAATAAATGGAGGATACACCAAATAATGTACCTCCGTTTCATACTGTTAAATAATATTCTTCAGATTTTAAGTCTACTTAAAATTATATTCAGTTACTATTCTTTCTCTACCAGTAACTAAATCATTAAAATATTCATAAAGGTTTACACCCAAATAGGAACCAGAAATGTTGTATACATTCTCATATCCTAAATTTTGTAATGCCATTACCATATTATAACTTCTTTGACCTGAACGACAGTGAATGTATACGGGCTGACCTTTTGGAATTTCATCAAGTCTCTGTCTAAACTCACTTAAAGGAATATTAACTGCGTTTTTAAAATGACCTGCATTATATTCACCTTTTTCTCGTGCATCAATAATAAAAGCATTACTTTCTACTAGTTCTCGAACTTGGGAAACTTTTACTTCTTTGTATCTGCCTTGTAGTAGGTTTAGCCCTACTAAAGCGGCATGATTAACGACATCTTTAGCTGTTCCTAGCATTGGGGAGTAGGTCAATTCTAGGTCTTTCAAATCTTCCAACGTTCCATTCATTGTAATCATGGTTGCAATAATATCAATTCGTTTATCTACATTTCCTTTACCAATTGCCTGCGCACCTAAAATTCGACCTGTTGGATATTCATAAACCAATTTAAAATGCATCGGATTGCTGTCTGGCATGAGTCCCACTTTATCTCCCGGCATTAAGTAAACATAATCGTACATCATTCCTGCTTGCTCAGCTGTTCTTGCATTAAGTCCAGTAGATGCTGCATTTAGATCAAAGAGATGGATGGATGATGATCCTATTACACCGATATTTCTATTTGGAATTCCATACATATGATCTGCAGCCGCTCTGGCTTGTTTTTGGGCTGGCCCAGCTAGTGCTAGTCTTGTTTGTTTTTGTAACAAACGATGATACACTTCAATGGCATCCCCAACTGCATAAATATCTCTATCACTTGTTAAGTAATTGGAGTCGACCTTAATAGCTCCTGTTTCTCCAATCTCAAGACCTGCCTCCTTAGCCAAGTTGGTTTCAGGTCTTACACCAATCGCTAATACCACTGCCTGCGCATCAATTTTCCTACCGGAGTTTGTTGTAATATATCCATCAGAAATTTTAGATAACCCATCATCTAGAATAAGTTCAACTCCGTGATCCACCATTTCTTTATGAAGGATTTGAGCCATATCGTAATCAAATGGTGCCATTACTTGATTTGCAAACTCAACTAATGTTACATTATAGTTCGCAAGTTTAAGATTTTCTGCAACCTCTACTCCAATAAAGCCACCACCGATGACCGCGATATCCTTCATACCTTTTTGCTTGATATATGAATTGATATTCTCAATATCGACTACGTTTCGTACTGTAAAAACATTAGAATTGTCTATGCCTTCTAAATTTGGTCGAATAGGTGAAGCACCGGGAGAAAGCACCAATTTATCATAGCCCTCTTCGTATGTTTTATCTGAGATCAAATCTTTTACAGTGATTGTTTTCTTATCCCGATTAATTTGAATAACTTCCTGTTGTACCCTAGCTTCAATATTGTAGCGACTCTTAAAGATATCGGGAGACATTAAAACAAGCTTTTCGCTATCTTCTACAATACCGCTTAAATGATAAGGTAACGAACAGTTCGAAAAGGATACGTGAGGACCTTTTTCAAACATAATAATCTCTGCACTTTCATCTAATCTTCTGACTCGTGCAGCGACAGAAGCTCCACCAGCAACTCCACCAACAATCAGTACTTTCTTTCCCATATTTAAGCCTCCTATTCTATTTCACCAACCCACGCTAACATTCCGCCAGTCATATTCGTAACATTATATCCTTGATTGATTAAAAATTCACATGCTCTTGAACTTCTTCCACCAGAACGACAAACCATGTAATAATGTTTATTTTTATCTATTTTGTCCAAAGAATTTGGGATGTCCCCCAAAGGAATATGTTTAGCTTCAGGAATTTTCCCCTCTGCAACTTCAACGTCTTCCCGGACATCAATAATATGGACGTTTTCTCCATTTTTTATTTTCTCATGTAACTCTACTGCTGATATACTTTTCATCAGTCTGCATCTCCTTTATTATTGTCTATTTTCGTATCTAGAAGGTTTAAAATATTATTTAAGTCAAAATATCTATCCAAATTTTAATAGCAGTACCCGCAATCAAAAGTGCTAATATCACTTGTAAAATTCGGGTATTCATTCTCTTTCCTACTTTTGCTCCAAGTGGTGCCGCTAATAAACTTGCTACAATCATAATAGCAGCTGGCCAATAATCTACTTGTCCAGTAGCAATTTTACCAACACTTCCCCCGATAGAAGAAATGAACGTTACTGCTAAACTTGTTGCAATCGTCATTCGTGTTGGAATGTGCAAAACCGTAAGCATGATTGGTACAAGTAAAAAGCCTCCTGCCGCACCGACTATACCAGATGCTATTCCCACAATTAATGCTAATATTGCCGCTAGCGGCTTGTTGAAGGTAACTTCATTTAATGGTACATCGTCCATTTTTTTCTTTGGTACAAACATCATTACAGCTGCAATCACAGCTAGAATACCATACACAACATTTACTGCTTGCTCGGATAAGAAACTCGATCCATAACTACCAATTAAACTTCCTATTAGGATAGCTCCACCCATATAAATGATGAGCTGCTTGTTTAGGTATCCACCTTTTCGATATGCCCATACACCTGCAATGGAAGCAAACAGTACTTGTACTGCACTTATTCCAGAAACCTCATGGGCTGTAAATGCTACTAGACCAAATAAAGGGGGAATATAAAGTAGCATTGGGTATTTAATAATGGAACCCCCAACACCTAACATACCGGATAAAAAGGAACCAATAAACCCAATTGCAAACACAACGATGATAAAAGTTAAATCCATTACTAAACCTTCTTTCTTATTTAGAAAAGCGAGTAGTTCACGCTACTCGCTATTTGGTTTTCTTTATCCTTTTTGAATATAGAAGTACAGAACATCCTCTTCTGTTTTTTGTTCTAATACGGTATGGCCACCTGATTTAGCCCATGCTGGGATATCATTTAAAGCACCCTTATCTGTTAAAAGTACTTCAAGTACTTCACCATAATCGTATCCATTGCTTTTTTAGTTTTTACAATTGGCATAGGACATGCTAAGCCTTTTGCATCTAATGTTTTTGTAATGTTCATTTAATTTACCCCCATTTTTTTCTATTGATTAATTAGCGAACTGCACAACGGTTTGGACCGATTTCCATTTCTGTTTGTTCGTCATTATTAGGTGTGATTTTCCCCATATTTACCTGACGAATTTGTTCATACGCATTTGGCTGTGGTGGTAGGTTATCTGTAACAGTACGACGGAATTCCGCTTCATCCTCGATGTTTAATCCATGATTCTCTTTAAACAAATCACCTAATCTTCTAGCCACTGTACCATCTTCATTTAACTCATCAATAATCATGAAATGTGCAGGTAACACCACTAGGTCTTCAGCTAGTTCACGATAACGGGAATATAATGTTTCTCGTAAGTCACCTACCCAATCTTCCGCAAGTCCTGCTAAATCGGGACGACCAATGGAGTCGATAAATAAAATATCACCTGTTAACAAGAACTGATTGTCGATAACAAATGAAGTAGAACCAATGGTATGACCCGGTGAATAAAGTGCATTTACATCAATTTGAGATGCACCAATTTTTACATTTAATCCTTCTGTAAGTGGCGTGTAATCAAACACTACCTCTGTCGCATCTTTTGGTGGTAGATAGTAAGTTGCTCCTGTATTTGCTGCAATATGACGTCCACCTGAAATATGATCTGCGTGTAGGTGTGTATCAAATACGTGCTTGATTTCTACTCCTTTTTCTTTCGCAAAGTTTGTGAATACATCCGTGAAACGCACTGCATCAATAATAGCTGCTTCGCCTTCAGAAATTACCATATAAGATAAACAACCTTTTCCTAAACGAACAAATTGGTATAGCTCCCCACCATTTTCTAAATCGGAAACTTTAATTGGTTCTAGATAACTACTCCAAGATTTCATTCCACCTTCAAGATATGCAACTTCACGACCAGCTTCAGAAAGCATTTCTGCTACCATAACGGAAGATCCTTCCTTAGCACATACTACTAATACTTCCTTATCTGTTGGAAGTTTAGGCAAAATCTCTTCTACACCATCTAATAATTCGAAGTAAGGGATATTTAAATACTCGAATTTATGTCCTTCAATTTTCCAATCCTCAAATGCATCATGATTACGAACATCTAAAATAAATAATTCTTCGTTATCAATTACTTTTCGAGCAACTTCTGCTGCAGTCCATTTATTTACTGTCATTATTAAATTACCCCCCTAGGTATATTTTTAATTATTTTTTTGCAGTGGAGAATTTCTCCACTGCATAAAGATTAATCATCTAATTAGAAAGTTAATGTTGGTGATGCATCTTTTGCATATTCTAGGAATGTTACTGCTCCACCAACTTCTATACCATCAACGAAATCCTCTTTCGTGAGTCCCATAACATCCATTGTCATTTGACATGCAATAAATTTAACACCTAGTTCCTGTGCCATCTCAACTAGTTGTGGGATAGTAGGAACATTTGCTTTTTCAAACCCTTCAGCAAAATGTTCCTTTCCTACTGGCATTTCTAATGCGTGCATTGCTTGTTTATGAATTAAGTTTAGTCCTTCAAACGTAAAGAAGATTTGCACCTCTTTTTCTGAAGCTGCTGCTGCTGTTGCGATATTGAATACTTTGTATGCATCAAACATTCCACCGTTTGCTGCGATAATAGCTACTTTTTCTGACATAATAAATTCCTCCTAAATTTCTTTTGTTATTTTTCCGTTCCACTCATTCATACCCGGTAGAACGTTATAAACTTTTTTAAAACCATTGTTTGCTAATAGTTGTGCTGCCAAATCAGAACGTTTCCCTGTACGGCAGATTACATAGATTTCTTTTTCTTTATCCAATTCTTCAAGGCGTGATTCTAATTCACCCATTGGAATGGACTTTGCACCTTGAATATGACCAAATGCATATTCTGCTGCTTCACGCACATCTAAAATTAAACCGTCACCTGATTCAATTTCATCAAGTGAAACAGTGTGTTCAAATGTTTTTTCCACTTCTGGTTCATTAGAGCCTTTGCGAATGTAATGATAAAGAACATCGCCTTCTTCCAATGTTCCCAGATATTGGTGTCCAACAGTACTTGCCCATGCTGCTAAATCAGCTTTAGATCCTTTGTCTGTAGCTTGAACTTCCAATACTTGACCATCTTCAAGATCCGTAATTGCTTTTTTTGTTTTCACAATTGGCATTGGACAAGCTAAGCCTTTTGCATCTAATTGGTGATTTGCTTGAATCATACATTTACCCCCCACGGTATTATTTTTAACAAAAAAATTTACGATTCTGCATTTATTATACCTGTATGGGTATAATGTTTAGCAATAAATTAGTCGTTATGGATAACGACGTTTGCAGAATACCTTTTATAAATTTCCATTGATTTAGCTTGTTGAAAATCAATTACAAGACCAATAATATACCCCCTAGGGTAAAATGTCAACCTTGTTATCTAAATTTTTATAGATGCCTATTGAAAAGTACTTAATTTAAATTATTATCCATTTTGATTTTTCTTTAAAACAAAATCAAAAAGGAGTTTCATCAAAAATGATAAACTCCCTTTTACAATAAGAAAGCATTACATATTTTTACTTTGCTGAAGAAGTTTTGATTCACCTGTACGTTCCCATTCTTCTACAGTCTCATATGCTCTTTCAGGAGAATAGCCTTTTCCGACGAGAACTCCCATGAGAATAAACTCTTGAAGGATATGTGTAGCATTTATTCCTCTCTTAACGTCTTCTAATCCTTCTTTCACTAAAAACTCTGTGTACTTTACCCATTCATCTGGAGTTCTACCAAAATAAGTTGGATTGGCCGAATTACCACCTTCTTCCGCAGCCATTGCATCTGCTTTCGTTTGGTGAATCGTTCCAAATGGATGTTCTGGAGGCGCATAAATGGTATACAACTTTAATGGCTTATTTCCAGTGTTTGTTAAATTATGCCACTTACCAGCAGGAACCATGATAGCATAATCTTCAGAAACCCTTCTTTCATAGTTCAAATTATTTTCGGTGTCACCCATTTGAACAATCCCCTGACCTTCTTCAATACGTAGAAATTGATCTACATCTGGATGGACTTCCAAACCAATGTCTTCTCCAACGCCAATACTCATCAATGTAACCTGTAAATGACTTCCGGTCCATATTGCCGTGCGAAAGTTGCGATTCCTTTCCGCAGCTTCCTCTATATTTATTACGAATGGCTGTTTCCCTTGATCTTTAAATGCCATATTTTTTGCTCTTTCTTCTATTTGCGTTGGTTGATACATACTCCCCATTTTTGTTTCTTGTGGGTAACCCCAATATATAGGCTGTTGGCGAACATGGTGCATTGGAACACTTACATAGTAATTTGGATACATATAAGGTGGATAATACATCTTCTCACTCCTCCATTATTGTCATATGTATCCTATGTACCATGCTCAATAAATGTACTTTTGTATACTGACGTTTATTAAAGTTTATCTGCAGTTTTTTTATATTATTCATTAAAGGCGCAGACAAAAATGATGGCTCCCTGTTTCCCTGTGTTAAAAATTGAACAACAACCCAACATAGAGCATAAGATAAATAAAATTTAGGTACTGGGAGGAGAACTATTTGTATTACTCTAATCCATTTCGACAAATTGATAATTACGGCGCAACAGGAGCATTAAATGCCTCCACATTAACCTTGCCTCAAATGTTGACTTATGCCCTCCAAGACGAGTATTTAGCTCAAGCAAGATACAATAATATTTTGGAAACCTTTGGATATATTCGTCCATTTGCGCAAATAAGGGATGCTGAATTAAGACATATCAATGCACTATTACCCCTTTTTTATCGCTATCAGATTCCTCTACCTGAAGATATATCGTACACATTCATTACTATTCCGGAAAACATTAAGGCAGCATACGCTACTTGTGTACAAGGTGAGATAGACAATATTTCGATGTATGAAAAATTTTTAGTCCCTAATCTTCCAAATGATGTTCGATTAGTCTTTACCCAACTGCGCAATGCTTCCATAAATCATCTAGCGGCATTTGAAAGGGGCCTTGCACGCACGAAACTAAATTGGTAACTTTTAAATCCTTTGTTAATTCACTTGTTATTGGTAAATGGATAGCTTCTTTATTAAGCAGGATCAGTCATCGTAAGTGGGATACTGTCTATTCCGTTAATGAACCACAAGTTGGTCTTGACGTAGCTTTAAATTTCCATTTACCGCTGAAAAACCTTATCAAATTATTTTAATATAAATTTTCTTGAGTAAACTATGGTAATGAATATATGTTAATATCTCAAGTTGCAAATTCCATTGATGATATAGTGTTATATCAGTTACTTTGATTATAAACATTGATTTCAATAAAAAAGCAGTTCAATTTACACACGAATGAATTGAACTGCTTATTTTTAATTGTACTCCTGTATCATAGTAGTTAATATAAACAAGTATTATTGTTCTTGTGTTAATTGTGATTTAAGTTGTTGGACTACTTCTTCTGAAGCAGGTGCAGCTGGTTGATAATATCCCTTTTGCAGTGCATAACTGTACAATGTTCTTTGACGAGATTCATCCTGATTTCTTAGTTGTATTAATGCTTGACGTAATTCAGAATTATTCGACTGGGTAATCATATGGGCATATCCTGTTAAGCTTGCATTTAACCCAGCTAAATAATCGCTCACAATTTCTTTATCTTGAAACATATTTTTCATTCCTCCTAACCTAAAAATGTCATTAGATGTTGTTGGGCTTGTTTTGCAGCTTGGGCATCTCTTTGTAAAATATTTTTTAATTCGGGGTCCTGACAACTTTGTGCATATGTTTCTAACTTTTTGGTAACCAATCCATGCGCACCAATTAAATGACGCAAATTTTCTACTTCAAGTTCTGTTAAATTGTCCATAACAAATCCTCCTAGATTAATATCAGTTCTATGTTCCCCAGTTCCATAAAAAGCATACGGTTTAATGGTGTGTGCTATAATTAATCACTAAAAAGAGGAATTGATTGCTCTAAGTTCCAATAAGATAGTTTAATTATATTGACACTCTAAGGTTGGTACGAAATGTATAAGGGATATCCTAAAGTCTATCCTCAATCTTCTTCATAAACCGAATAACTAAAATCGATGAAGTCCTCTAATCTTGCACTATCAGGCTGATTTGTCCCCCAACCATACCGCTGGTAATCGTTGCCTCCATCCAAAAATATAGCCCCACATTTACATCGTTTAAAATCATGAATATGTACAGATTCGATAATATCGTCGCACTTTTTACAACGAACCTTGTTCACTAATACTCTTCTCATTAGATTCCATTCCTTTCTAACTACTATGTGCGCGCGTTCAACTAGACTTGTAATTAACAATAAATATCATAAAAAGAAGTTCCCCTTTCGGAAACTTCTTAATAATTAATACTTTACAAAGTATTTGCTATTATGATCAAGCTTTTTTATCCATCTTTTGTACCTGTCTATATTTGATAAAGTTAAATTAAAACGTTGGGCAGTATTACGAGTTCGGATCTCATCCCAATTTCTTGTTATACATTCGAAAACTTCATCCATTCGAATCCTTTTACGATTATTTGTAGAAGCAACATAGTAACACGCAAAGAGGAATGTCAAATCTGCTAAGGGCATTGTTCCCCTTCTTATTTCAACCATGATACTTTGGGGGACTGCATAATATCCATATTTTTTAATCAACATAGCCGGAACTTCTTTACCATCATCAATCATGTAACGAATAATGTATTCACCACGATTAATGCTTACCTCCCTGTCTTCAAATAAAGCTTTTGGTATTTCTGTTATACTTGTGCTTTTAACCATTACTGTCTTGATATCCCCTTAGTCTAATTTAATAGTTATACGATTTGCCTTATTATAAACTGATTCAGCTCTTCTAATAGATTCCTGCTTTTCCTTTTCAATCAGTTCCAACTCAACATCATATGCTACACCTTTATCCTCTAATGTAACCCCAAATGATTGACTGATATAACCTTTTGCACCTAAGAGAGCCATGATTTCATTAGTTAGTTCAGGCGTAAATCCTTCATGGGCTTCATCTGTCATAGTTTGTTCATCGCTAGTTTTTACGGCTGTTACAAGATCTATAACCAATTTTCCTTTGTAGAGATTCACTGACGACATAATTCTAAACAACTCCTTTATTTTTTAGGTATTAATAATGTATCGACAAAAAATGAAAATGCATCTTTAAACGCAACACGATAGGTCAACTTACTCTGCTGGAATACCTGTTGAAAAATATTTGATTTAAGATCTTCAATAAGGTTATTCTTTGCCTCTTCATCAAGATCGTTTATGCTTGACGATAGCTTTTGTTCCAAATCTTTATAAATCCCTTCCATAAAGATCTCATATTCTTCACTAGTAATAATGTTTTCTAAACGACTTTCTATGAGGTTATTAACCAATCTGGGGAAACCATCAATCATCTGAACCACTCCCTTTATTCATAATTTGAATATATTTATATTATGAATATATCATGGTATCTATTGATTGTAAAACTAGAAAATAATACGATAAAGGAAATAGAATGAGAAGGGAAATTTATTAATGGACGATTTACAAGCTGGAAAGTTGATACGTAGGTTAAGAAGAGAAAATAAATTAACAATGGTTGATTTTGCAAAGCAAATTGGTCTTTCTCAACCTTCTTTGTCACGAATTGAAAGCGGCAATCAAGAGATCACCTTCTCCTTATTAGAAAGAATATGTAAGGCACTTAGTATATCAATGGGTGATTTCCTATATGCACTTGAAGGAGAAAGCAAACTACAAAAAATTAATTTAAGTGAAGAAGATAATGTGAATGCCGAAGAAGAACTAGATGCTATATTAAATAAAATGATTTCTTCGTTATCCTTTGAACAGAAGAAAGGATTATATACACTTCTGCTTCCATATATTAAGGACTAAATAGAACGAATCTTTATATTGTCGTAGGATAATTTGTACTTTTATTTCGTATTTCAAATATGATCGTTCTTGCTATATGAAAGTCTAATGACTATAATAAATATGTCTATTAGTACTACAAGATTGATTAGCGCTACGATGAATATTTCTGGTGTTAGTGCAATTTGTAGGTCTGGAAAACGGAAGTGTCATAAAAGGCATTTCCGTTTTCTTTATTTATCTATACTGGATTACTCCAATTCATTTCGTCTTCAATTTATCCATTATTCTTTCTTCTACCTATTGAAGTTCCTAAATCTGCCGTGTCAAGACAATAGGTTAAATTTTGTTTATAGTCTTTTTCCTGACCATCAACCATCCTTTGCAGAAATTTCTCCCACTTGTCATCCTCCAAATAGAAAAAGTCAAAATAAGAATATTTTACTTCTTCCCCAAATGACCCTTTCTCTGTCAACATTCTTTGACCATATCCTTCGTTTTGCGATGAATACATATGCTGCAGATTAGAAATCAATTTGTTAAATCGCATATCAGATTGCTGTTCCCAAATTCTTTGTAAGAGAACATAATTCTATTTATCCGTTCCTTCTCCCGCATTTTCCGCCTCTGTTTTCTTCTGAATCCATTCTTTGGAATCTACCATCGACAAACTCCTTTTGTTAATAACTTTTTACCACGTTTGAACAATACATTCAAACGGCTATATCAAGATGAGTAATTTTTAATGCTCGTGAAATAACCATTTATGACCACTATCTGACCTGCTGTGACTACGAATCGACCTGTTGCAGAAAAGGTATATAAATTTTCCGAGGTAATCGTTATAATAGCGGTAACAGGTAAAGCAAGGGCCAATAAAGTGCAACGGAGAAATTTTATTGAGGAGGGACACAAATGGGAGCATTCTATATTCTCGGTATTATAAATAAATTCGAAGCAAAATTTACTAACTCACTTGATCAAGTCCATTGGGAACAATACATAAATGAGAGAATCGATCTAGAGCAGTATACTACAACTCTGACTGACTTTACTGTAAAGGGCAAATTAAAGGAAGGAGTCTTTAGAGAAAATATCGAGAGCTTTTATAAAAAGCTTGTTGAGATCACTTACGACGATAACATAGCCACTTACTTCGATGACTCTAAAACAGACATAGACAATTATCAAAGTAGGCATACAGTGATGACTTTTCAGTATCCTGATACACAGATAACCATATCGGCTGAAATTTCCGTACTATTCATTGAAGGAAAAGTATTTGTTGAGGAATTTAACTTTGAACCTAAGATAATTAATTGGTTATTCCGTCATATTGATATTTCAAATCCGCTTACAGGTTGTGTTATGAGTGATGTGCTTAGTTAATAAGGGTAAATAACTAAAAGTATTTATAAGACTAATCAAAGCAGGGTGAACTATATGGATTTCTTTCTTTAAACTTGCTTATCTCATTAATGCAATGGCAATCAGCCTTAATGTTGCAGCAACTTATAAAGTCATAATAAATCTTCTCTTTAACCAGCCTATTTATCCCGGTCTGATTGTTAGTCTAGTCATAGGATATGGGGTAATGATTAAATATAACTTTTTATTCCATGAACTTTGGGATAAATGGTTTAGAAATAATAAATGAACGATAATATAAATTATTTCCCGCGTGTTAATCCCCCCAGATTGTAAAAGCAAATGGAGGAAATTATATGAAAAGTCACGTTGTTATTGGTTTTGACGCTAGAGATCATATTGTAATCGGAAAGGTATTTGAAGATCTAAGTGCAGCAAATGAGTATCTTCATTATTTAAATACCGAGATGATTGGAAAACTCATCGGAAGAGAGAATCGCCAATTGGATTATGCAGATATATTTGAGATGGATTACGTTTCAATAAAATAATAACAGTAGATTAATCGTTAGTAGCTTACTGTTATTTGGGAAAAGGGGTTTACTTAATGAATTTATTAGACAGTACAGGTTTTGAAATCTATCAAACAACTAAGGTTCGAATACGTAATTTTACTAGTAAAGGAATAGAAGTGTATACATATTCCAAAGATGGTAGCTTGGGTTTTATTTCATATTGTAATTTGCTATCCGAAACAGATAGTTTATATGAAGGAAAATCACTTTATGTCCATTATCTTGGATATAAAGAACATTACCTTATTTTTGCTGAAGAAGAAATTTTCATTTTACCTGATATGCCGCCAAAGTTTATCCAGTGAGAATAGGCCTAAAGAAATAGACAGGAGTATCACTCTGGTCTATTTTTTATAAGATTGAGAAGAAGTATATCGAAATATAAGCTGATAAAGAAATCAGAGTAAAAATAACACTCCATCTAAAACGATAAAATTTATTGTAAACTATTACTGAATTCGTATGAATTTGATTATAAAGATCGCTTTTTAATTCTTCCTCACTTTGTTGTTCCTTAAACCTTTTAAAGGTCTCGTAGTCCTTAAACTCCTTTACATGACCCCAAAACAATAATGTCTTTTTGCTATTATTAGTTTTAGCCATTAATCCTCTTATACACATAAATATTGACAACAATAGAGATATACTAGTTAAATAAATTAATAAGATTACTACAAATTGTTCCACCTTTGTACCACTATCAAGTAAATTCCCAACATTTCGGTTTAATCTATCATTTGATATTATAAAACCTGAGAAGACACCTATAAAAGCTAACACAACTCCTAGCTTTGTATCAGCATTATTTATCCAGTCATCAACTTTATCAAGTTGTTTATATAAATCCTCTTTGTCCATAACTCTCACCTTATAATATTAGTTTATATAATATCATTATACCGTTTAAAGGAGTAATGTTAATATGGATATTTTTGATTTAAAAAAATTATTAGAAGAAGAAATGAAAAATATATTATCTTCTGACTTTAGCATTACTATCACAGATACAAGTACTGTTCCATCAATAACCGATTCTGACATAACTTTTCCAAACCTAGATACCAAATCTCAAAAAGCTAAACGTATTGAAACTTGTATCCTATATATAGACATTCGTAAATCAACCGAACTAAATTTATCTCATAAACCTATAACATTGACAAGATTATATAGTTCTTTTGTTCGTTCTATGGCTAAAGCTGCCGAGTTCTATGGTGGCAAGGTAAGAAATATTATTGGTGACCGTTTAATGGTTGTTTTTGATAGAGAAAATTGTTATAAAAACGCTGTAAATACTGCAATTCTGCTAAACTCATTAGCAACCCGAATACTTAACAAGCATTTTAAAAACAATGAAGTTAAATGTGGAATTGGAATAGATTATGGAAAAATGTTGGTTTCTAAAGCTGGAATTAGAAAAAACGGTGCGGATAATACACCATATAAATCATTAGTTTGGCTAGGACGACCTGCAAATATTGCTTCTAAATTAACTGATCTGGCAAATAAAACAATTATAAATGAAATTTCTTATCAATATCCATATATTGTTGAAGGTTACTATTACAGGCGTTTAAAAGAATGGGGTTGGTATGATGCTGAAATTGAACAGTTTCTTAATAAGAATCTAAAAAAGGAATTAGAAACAAGAACAGAACAATATGATTATAGACCGGTTTACCGTCATAGTGACGATAATTTTCAAACCTTTTTTCTCAATACCAAAACTAAAAGTGAAAGTTCATCTATTGAAACATCACCAATATTAATGACAAAAGAAGTGTACGATGGTTTTGTAAGAGAAAATCCAGATGCAGATTCTATAAAAAATGGCTGGTGGAAAAAGCAAGATGATAGCCTTTTAGAAGGCTATGAGATTTATGGTGGTGATGTGTATTTTAAGGCGTTCGATTAAATTTTACTATTAAAGACAAAGGATGATACATAACTTGCAACCAACGAGTCAAATTTGTTAAGTATACGAACCTTTTGAAAAAGCAATATTTAAAATTTCCATTGTTGTATAATAGCATAAACAACTAATTTAGAGGTGTTGCTATGAGTGAAAAAGTAATTATTGACGAAACCTTAATAAAACTCAAGGAAAACAATTATGACCTATCCGAATTAACCTCGACAGAACTTGAAACCTTACTAAAATATTCTCCTGAAATCATAAAAGCAATAAACAATATGGGAGAAGTAGGTTCGAAATCTCAAGAAAAAGTTTATAGTACAATTGATAAAGCAATAGAGATATTTTCTGAGCAACTAAAAGACCCAAATCTTAGTGAAGAAGCTAGAGACAAACTTAATGACCGTATTGAGCGTATGGTTGAAAAATCTTATCAAAAAGACTCTGAATTCAAAAAATGGATGGTTGCTTCGGTCTGGGTTGGAGTAGGTGGAACTGCTTTAGCTTTAGCAGGGAAAAAACCC
The DNA here is from genome assembly GCA_007679095.1 of Paenibacillus bovis. GTDB lineage: Bacteria > Bacillota > Bacilli > Bacillales > Bacillaceae_C > Lederbergia > Lederbergia graminis. The sequence goes on along the minus strand of VEFU01000030.1, from coordinate 14,208 downwards.
GAAATAAGAAAGTCTGCATTAAAGTTACTAACCAAAGGTAAACCAAACTAACATTAATACTTTTTGTACTGTTTATTGAATAGTTTTCTTTATCTACTAGCCTCCTCAAATCTAGCAGTCAATCTAATAGGGGACTTTTCCATGAAATACGAAGATTTGGTTTAAAGATAATGAAAATGTTTTTTATTAAGCTAATGAGTGCTTTCACACAATAAGAATAAATAAAGAGTCTATAATACGCAAGTTTTTATGAACTATATGCGTTTTATAGACTCTTTTTGCATTCATAAAAGATACTGTCATTTATAGATTTGGTGGTTGCCATAAAAAGCACTAGTCCAGACCTTCAAATTGAATTTGGGGTATTTTATTCCAATATCCAAATAAAATAAAAATAATTTTGATTTCCTCTTAAAATATCACCTTTTCGCGGTTATCATGTTTCAGCAAATGACGAGCCGGCTGTTATTTGTGTCTTAAAATCACAAATAGATAAGGGGAGATCATTAAACTATGATGAAAAATGAAATATTAGATTACGATAAAGATTACAAACTTAGACTTGCAACAAGTAAAGAGTTAACAAAAATAAAAGGCTATGACTTTCTAAATTACCTAACAGATCTAATGGTTAAATACTCTGATTCTATAGGAAAGGGATTTTCTATTAAAATGGAGGGGGAAAGATGACAGCAAATATTGAAATGTCAGGTATGCAAGTTAATATGCCAGTAAAGTATGTTAGAGCTTATGCATACGTTCGTGTTAGCACAAATAAACAATTAGATAACACTTCTATTGAACAACAAATCGAGGCAATAGAAAAGTATTGTAAGGAAAATAATATTATTCTTGTAAAATTATTTGTAGAGGAACCTGCTTCCGGGGAAAGCTTTTCAAATAGATCTGAGTTTAAAAAAATGTTTTATGATGTTTTCCAAGAGGAGAATAATATTGATTCCATCATCGTATTTAAACAAGATCGCATATCACGTAATTCTTTAGATTCCCAATATATCTTTAATCGTCTAAAGAAAGCTAACAAGAACTTAATTTCTATCGCTGATAATATCGACACAAACGACCCTAATTCAAAACTAATCTATCAGATATTAGGTATTATAGCAGAAGTCGAAAAAGATCTAATCGCCTTTCGTACATCATTAGGTATGGAGAAGACATTTGAAAATGGTGACTTTAACGGTGGAAGAGTATTTGGCTACAATTTAATAAATAAGAAATTAGTAGTTGATGAAGATGAAGCAAGAGTAGTTAAATACATTTTTGATTGTTACTCCAATAAAATGTGGGGTTATCGAAAAATAGCTACTAATTTAAATATGCAAGGTATTAAAACCAAAAAAGATAATCATTGGTCTATTACTGCTGTTAGAACAATTCTCAATAATAAAATTTACAATGGATATGTTAAATGGAAAGGTAAATATAAAAAAGGTAACCATTATCCAATTATCAGTGAAGAGCTTTGGGAAAGAACCCAAAAACTATTATCGATACGTAGTTATACCCAAGAAAAAATACACAACGGCTCCTTTCCATTATCAGGTCTATTAAAGTGTCCTACTTGTGGAGGCGCAATGGTACAAGGGAATGCAAATAAAAAGTACAAATATTACGTGTGTAGTCGTTTTAAAAACAATGGTTCTAAAGCATGTAAGTCGAATCTTGTAAGAAAAGAGTATGCAGAACAGGAGGTATTGTCGCAAGTTATGAATTACCTTAACAATTTAAACCTCTCTATACCGTTACAAAGAGTTATTACGGATAATCTAAAAAGTGAACTTGAACCAATTGAAGAGGAACTAAAATTACTAGAAAAAAGCTTAAATGGACTAAAAAGAGAGAAGCAGGATCTCTTGCAACTTTATACAAAAAGAATAATTGACATGGATACACTTAGTGAAGAAATGGAAAGAGTTCAAAATCAAGAAAGTGAACAAAAGGAATTTAAAATACTATTAACAAAGCAGATTGAATTAAAGAACAACAATGACTTGTTACCGGTAATTAACCACATTGCTAATGATTTCAATTCATTGTATAACCTACTAGACGACTATGATAAAAAAGAACTACTCCGGTTTCTTATTAAAGAAATTCAAGTAAATAAAGGAGAAAAGCCTAAAGATCGAACAATCAAGAAAATAGTTTACGAGTTTGACCAAGAGCTATTTGAGGAGATAAGTCATGAACTTATTTAACAACTTGTTGGCATTTTACTGTTAGATATGTATTCTTTCTTAGTCTGAAGCTAATTAGCAGTCTATTTTTAACGAATAGACTGCTAATTATAATCCCATTGTTTGTTCTTGGTTACATAATGGTTGATTGAATATGACTAAATCAGTTGGCTACTGAAAAAAATCCTCAATGCTAATTTTGAAGTCCATGTAATTATCAAAAGATAGATCGGTGCGTTAAACTCTAAGCACATCTATATTGATCTCTTTTTACGTATCATAAAGTACATTAACGTTATTTCAGTAATACACCCCTTACTTAAATATAGTACCGATTTTTAACAATAGAAAACTCTTTATTGCGGGTTTGCGCTCTAATTAAAATATCCTCAAATAACTTCATATATGAATTTCTTTTGGCACTAATTGAAAGTCAAAAGAATCTGAGATTAGTTCCATTCTATAAATAGGTATATTGAGCGTAAAAGCAATATTAACTAATTTATGAATATGTTCCTCTTTACATTTATAGCCTAAATAAATAGCTGATGGATTTGCTTCCATATATTCTGCTCTAGGTACATTAGTAGGTTTCATAACCCTAAATTCTTGTTCGTATCCCCATTTTTTCTCCTTTATATAACAGGATAATATTATAACCCATACCAACATTAGATTATCTATTAAAATTTCATTTTGTTTTTCTCTTATTGCTCGTTCATAATTTTCCTCAATGTTTCTTAAAAATCTTTGGAAATACCGAGTTACATCCACTCGACCTTCTAAATATTGAACAGGAAATAATGAAGGTGAAAGCTCTGGATTTCTTTTAAAATCAGTTAGATAGCTAACGCAATAACCCTTATGATTATTGGAGTAGTGCGCCCACATCGGTAAATTATTTACTCCAGATTTTGAAAAAGAGGCTAATCTTGTTTTATAAATGTTATCCTCTAAGAAGCTTCCATCGAATAAATAACCAAATTTATATTGCTTCAATCTTTCAATGTCATAATAATAGGAACGATTGTCAAAGGGGTCATTAAAATCAGTAGCATAGGACAAATATATCTCCCTATTTTCTAATGTTGAGAATTTCATATTATTAAGTTCCTCATTATCAGTTAGAGAATAATACTTAAAAATCTCTTTTGGCACATATAATTTAATGATTTTGTAAATTGTATTAAATGCATCATTAGAAAAATAATCTAGGGCTTCTAAAAATTTGACATAATCAATTGGGTTTTCGTTAATATACTTTTCTCTCTGGTAATAAATATCCATAGGATCCCTCCACTATCACGATATTTCAACTCAGTTATCTTTTTTTAAAGCAAAGTTAGTTATTGATAATCCATATAAACTATTGGATACTAAAATCCATTTTCCCCTTCTATTATTTTCATAGTATTATAAAAGTGAAAGGAGGACAAATATGGTAACAGAAATACAAAGAGTGGCTATCTACGCCCGAGTAAGCACAGAAGAACAAGCAAAAGAAGGATTTAGTATAGCTGCCCAACTTCAAACACTTCGGCAATATGCTCAAGTTTATAAATGGGAAGTAATCGATGAGTATGTCGATGAGGGAATTAGCGGTAAATCTGTTAATGGACGTCCTGAAATGCAAAGGCTAATTAAAGATGTTGAAAACGAGAGATTCGATGCCGTTATGGTATGGAAAATATCTCGACTTTCAAGAAATATGTTAGACACACTCATGATTCTAGATAAGTTTGAAAAATACAACGTGAAATTTATATCCTACTCGGAGAACTTTGATACCAGTAGTCCTATAGGTCGCCTAGTACTTCAAATTATGGCTTCTATTGCTGAAATGGAGCGTAATACTTTATCCGAAAATGTAAAACTAGGAATGAAACAACGAGCAATAGAAGGTCGATGGAACGGCGGAGTTGTATTTGGATATGACACTGTTAAGAAAGAGCTTGTTATCAATGAAGAGGAAGCTAAGATAATACAGCTAATCTATCATATGTATGCCAATGGGAAAGGCCTAAGAGCAATTTCTAACTACTTAAATAAAGCAGGATTTAGAACGAAGCGAAACCGGCATTTTTCTATTAACGGTGTAGCACAAATCCTAGACAATGTTGTATATAACGGTAAAATCAGTTGGCTAAAAGTTGAGAATTGGGACACCAAACGGAGAAAAGGGAAAAATCCAAACCCCATCCTAGTTGAAGGTAAACACGAAGCTATAATTTCGGACGAACTATGGAACGTTGTACGAGCAAGGAGAAAAAGTAAATCATTTAAACAGCGTCAATCAAATGAACCATTTTTACTTAGTGGCCTTTTACGCTGTCCTGATTGTGGTCAAGGAATGGTTCCATCCATTACAACACATACACGAAAAGATGGAACGAAACGAAAACATCGTTATTACGTCTGTAGCGATTTCCATAATAAAGGATCTGCTGCTTGTAAAGCTAATTCCATTAAAGCATATGAAGCAGAAGATACAGTTATCAAGAAAATTGAACAATTTAGTTCTAATAAGAAGAAGTTATATAAAACTCTCGTAGACATTAGTTCTAGTTCCGCTGACTCGATAAGCCAACTTAATAAAGAACTAGTAGAGATTGAAAAGCGGTTAAAGGAAATTGAACAGTTACAAACAAAGTATTTGGTAGCCTTTGAGAAAAACACTCTCCCTGTAGACATTCTGCAAGAAAGATTACAAATGGTCTCCAATGAAAAGAGAGAGTTAGAACTAAAGAAAAATGAAATTATAATACAATTAAGTTCTATCGATTCAAAAGTAATCCAACCAGAGTTGATCGAAAAATTACTTAAAAAATTCCTATCGGTTTACAAGAAGACATCTAGGGAAAATCAAAAACAATTACTCCAGCTGTTAATTGAAAATATAACAATCAAGCAAAAAGGTAGAACCAGAACCATAAAAAATATAGAACTTGAATTTGATTTTACTGAAATGAATATATCGAAAACTTTTACACTAATCCACTTGTTATATCGTGAAACGGATAATGAACACACCTTTTCAATACCCGCTTCCGACAAAGAATTACCACTTTATATACAACAATTTTTGCCTCTATTTGTGGTACGGTTCCCCTCGATTTATCCTAAAACCACGATACACTTGCTCTAGCAATATTAACCTCATGAGTTGATGTGGAAATGTCATTTTGGAGAAAGAGAGTGCTAAGTCACTACGTTTTTGTACTTCTTCGCTTAGTCCAAGTGAACCACCAATGATAAAGGCAATTTTGCTTTTTCCGTATGTGGCGAGCTCGTCCATTTTTGCAGCGAGTTGTTCAGAGCTGAACATCTTTCCGTTTATCTCCAATGTAATGACATATGTGTCTTGGCCTATGTTTGAAAGGATGCGTACGCCTTCTTTACGTTTTACTTCTTCCATTTCCGCTTCACTCATGTTTTCTGGTGCTTTTTCATCAGGCACTTCGACAATTTGCACTTTGGCATATGCGGAAAGTCTTTTTAAATATTCTTGAATACCTTGTTTTAAATATTTCTCCTTCAACTTCCCAACCGAAACAATCGTTATGTTCATACTGTTCTTCCTTTTCACTTCAATATAGTACTTAATAGTGTATCAAATGACCCGCTCAAAACAAATTGGAGGCATCTCCTTGATTAGGAATGCCTCTATTCAATGCTTATATACCTTCTTGCTCCTGCAAATTCAGATGACCAATAACTAGATTCGAATACTTTGATAATCTCGACAGGGGTTGCTGAATTCGGCGCATGGATCATTTCGCCCTTTCCAATATACATCCCGACATGATGAACAAATCCCTTCCCATTATTATTCGCAAAGAATAATAAGTCTCCTTTTTGTAAGTCTTCTTTTTTCACGGGGATTCCTTGAATAGCTTGTACAGATGAATCACGGGGAATCGTTATTCCATGCGCTTTATAAATGGTATAAGTAAATCCAGAGCAATCAAAACCAAAGCCTGAAGTTCCAGCCCATACATATGGCAGTCCTAAAAATAACTTAGCAGTTGTTACTAAGTCTTCCCCTGTTGGACTTTTTATTTCCTGCTCTAAATGTGTAACAGATATTGATTTCGATGAAATCCACTTATATCCATCACTTGGAGTTAAAACAAGTGTTACCCCATCTAGTTGTGCAATGATAGGAAGTCTTGTATTATAGCTAACTTCTAAAAATGAACTATGTAGACCTTGGTCATGAAATAACCACGTAGTAGGATCTGTTACAATTGCTAGCAAGTTTTCATCATATGTAAATGTAGAATCTTTTACAATTTGTTCTTTTAGCATCCACCCTACATAACCTATATCACTTTTAGGTGTTGGTTGCCCATGGACAGCTACCTTAACCCAATCATCTTTTTCTTCTAAAATGGTTACAGATTGTCCATATAGAGCTTGAGTTTCTGTTTTTCCAACAAGCCATAGTTTATCATCAACTGACATGCTTTTTGTCCATTTCCAAGGATCCACAGGGTTAGTTGCTGAGTAACGATCAATAGAGCGAAGTTTATTTGGTTCAGACCAAAGTGTTGCTACAGATACATTAATAAATGCTGTGTTGCTTTGCTCAGATTCTATGTTATTCTTTCTATCATTCTTATTTTCTACCATTTCTCCATTATCAAAATCCCATTCTTTCTCATAATGGTGTTGTACAGAATAGTTAAATGTAACCTTGGAGGAGGCTTTTTTATCCATAGGTGAAATATACAAAATGAAGATAATAATAAATGAAACAACAATAATTGCTAGTAAGAAGAACTTCCATATACCCTTCAATTTCTGATACCTCATCTGTCAATAATTATAATTACTTATTTTCCATCTATTTAATTTTAGCTTTCAATGAGATATAAGCAAACACTTTCTTTTACAATTTAACATTTTCTCTTCCTGAAAAATTTCGACACACCTAAAGAGTTCATGATTTTACTAACTTTTTAGGTGTATTTTAATCAGAGATATGAATTCTGCCTTCGACCACTTAGTGAATACTTCGTATTATGTACCTCCTACGTCTCAGGTCTTAGATAAATAACAGCCTCAGGGTAAATGTTAAGAATTTTCTGTTCACTTATACTGGTATGTAATTGTTTGCATCATGGAGCGGAAAGTTCATTTGACAACCAATATAGTGTGCTAGGAGTGAAGTTTATGTAAGGCTTTTGTGAAATCATAAGAATTTGTCCTTTTTTAATCTATGGTAATGAAGGTCTAGGTGATTGGTGTAGAAGAGGAGGAAAAAACGATGATCCAATTTTTTGTAAAGCGGAAATTATTAATTGGTTTAGCTACTGTATTAATTATTCTTTTAGGTGCTTATGCACTTACTAAGTTAGATGAAGAGCTGATGCCTCCAGTTCAATTTGATGGTGCTTATGTCATGGTGATGGCAGGAGATATGGCTGCAGCTGAAGTAGAGAGAACGATAACAAATCCTTTAGAGCAAAGCATTCAAAGTATCGATGGTGTCGATGAAGTTTATTCCACAACTACCATTGGTCAAACTAGTATTCAAGTGAAGATTGCAAAAGGTCGTGGCGAAGAAGTATCGAAAGAAGTACAAAGTATTGCGTCAGCTATTACTTCGAAAGTAAATGGTGTAACGGAAGTAATAGCAGATCAAATGAGTATGAGCTCTAGCTACGAGTTTTTTATGGACATATCAAATGGCGATATGGACGAAATATCAGCTTTCGCAAAGGATGTATTAGAGCCAAGATTAGAAGAACTTCCTGAAGTAAGGGATGTATCCCTCATGGGGTTAAAGGAGTACGAAATGGTAGTCTCCTTTAATCGCGACAAACTTAATGAAAGAGCACTTAGCACTCCCCAAGTAATCCCTGTTATTATGCAAGCAAATGAGGAAGCGACACTTGGAGAATTTTCAGCGGAAGATAGTCAGCCATCTCTAAGATGGGAATCTAATTTAACATCTGTAGAAGATGTCGAAAACATATCCATCCCAGCTCCATCTGGAATGATACCATTAGGAGATATCGCAGAAGTATCCATACAACCACTAGAAAATACATCATACGTTTGGAAAGATGGAACAAAAGATTTCATCTTTGTTCAAATTGGCCGAACATCAGATGTCACACAAATTGAAATGGCTGAAGCGATTCGAGAAGAAATCCAGAAAATAAAAGATGAAGGCTTAGTTAACGGTTTTGAAATAAATGAACTAGTTGCTCAGGCAGATTATGTGAAAGAAGCAATTGATGGCATAACAAGTAACATTATTATCGGTGGAATATTAGCCATTGTTATATTGTTACTATTTTTACGAAGTATTTCCGCCACCTTTATTATCTCAATTTCCATTCCAACATCGATTTTATTAACATTTCTTACTATGTGGATTTTAGACTATAGTTTTAATATGCTTTCCCTCATTTCCCTAGGATTAGGTATTGGGATGATGGTCGATGCTTCCATCGTTATTCTCGAGTCTATTTATAAGAAAAAAGAGCAGGGTTTAGCTGGAATGGAAGCTGTGCTTGTAGGTACGAAGGAAGTAGCGTCTGCTGTTATCGCATCCGTACTCACTACTATTGTTGTATTCTTACCAATTGGATTAATGGGTGGAGAAGTTGGACAGTTTATGATCATACTTTCGGTCGTTGTATCAATAACACTTATCAGTTCGATGATTGTTGCCTTTACGATTATCCCGTCCTTATCGGAAAAACTTCTAACGGTTCGTAAAAAACATACTCGTAAAGAAGGACGACTCGTAAAATCATATGGTAATGCCATCTCATGGATTGTAGAGAAAAAACGAAATAGTATCGCAGCGATTGTTCTCTTTTTCCTTATGTTTGTTGGATCACTTTTCCTGATTTCTAAAATCCCAATGACAATCATGCCAGATGTGTTAAATCGCTATACGGAATTAATGATTGATTTAGAAACAGGTGTTTCTGTTGAAGAAAAGGATGAAGTCATCCAGAAAATATATGAAGTTCTTGCTGATATAGATGATGTTGAGTCGAGCTATATTATTGATGATGGTCCTATGTTCTATACTTTAATCAATATGACGAAAGACGATGCCATTACAAAAGATCAAAAAGAGGTAAATGAAGATATCTTACGGGAGTTACGGGTGTTGGAGGAGGATTATCCGATAAACAGTGTTCAAAGTGCGATGTCCTTTAGTAGCGGTCAACCTGTGCAAATTCAAATTAAAGGAGAAAACTTTGAAACTCTAAAAAATATTGCCGATGATGTATCCGAGAAACTAACAGCAATAGATGGACTTACTGCAATTAATACTTCCATTGAACGAACTTCAACAGAAAAAGTTGTTTTGTTAAACAAGAAAGAAATCAACAATGTAGGATTAACGGAAATGCAAATTCAGCAATTTATTCAAGAAGCATTTCTTAACATGCCGATTGGTGAAGTGATGATAGAAGAAGAAAAGATTCCATTCGTTGTAAAATGGCAAGAGGAGATTACCAAAGAAAAAACAATGCTAGACTTACTGGTGCCTACAATTGATGGTAATAAGAGTTTATCTACCTTTGTACAATTTCAAAGTGTCGAAACACCAAATGAAATTTCCCATTTGGATGGAGAACGATTTGTTACTATTTCAGCAGACATTGAAGGCACAGATTTAGGGTCTATTAATCGAGAAGTTCAGTCAGTACTTGATGGATTTAAAACACCGTCTGGTTACACCATCTCAACTGGAGGAGATCTAGAAGTCCAGCAGGAGCTCATATTCGATATGCTTCTAGTTTTAGCTGTTTCTATTTTCCTTGTGTATCTCGTTATGGCAGTGCAATTCAATCATTTGGCACATCCAATAATCGTTATGTCAGTGATACCAATGACCATTGTTGGAGTTATTCTCGGATTATTTTTCACCCAGCTTGAACTAACCGTAATGTCTGGAATGGGGATCATCATGCTTATTGGGATTGTGTTAAATAATGCAATATTGTTAGTAGATCGAACGAATCAATTACGTAAAGAAGGGCTTACAGTGAATGAGGCACTTACCAAGTCTGGTAAAGAGCGACTTCGTCCAATATTAATGACAACTTTAACGACGGCTGTTGGTTTGTTACCTCTCGCTCTTGCATCTGGGACTTCAGGTAATTATCAAGCACCAATGGCGACAGCTGTAATCTCGGGACTTCTGTTTGCAACACTTATCACCCTTGTACTTGTCCCAGCAGTTTACCGAACATTCCATGCAGTCGGAAATGGCTTTAGTCAATTAATTAGACGAAAAAAGAAGTCCATTTCCTCACTAACTACAGAAGAGCAATTATAAAACTAGGCTTAATTTGCCTGCTATCCTTTTTACTAACTAAAAATTAAATATGGCATAAAAAAACCGAACTTTTCTTAATTTTTTTCAGATAGTTCGGTTTTAGTATATAGATATAATTGTTGCACACGCGTACCCTATGTTTTTTACTTCCACATTCTATACTCATTGTGAGGACTGTCTGAAAAGGGAATTAATTATTCTTCTAGCGAAGGAAATACACGCAGACTCCTCCGGGAATAAAGGCCTCGATGAGACCCCGCAGACAGAAAAGCGAAGGCGACTGATCAGCGGCGTACGAACGGGAGCCAATCCTGTACTGAGATAAAGGAAACACGGCGAGGGAACGAGCCGATGTTGACTTATCGTAGGGAAAGGATTGGATCGTTCGCTAGCCGCTAGGAGCCTAAGCTAGACAGTGCGTTCAGCACGAGGAGGCTCATTAGCCTTGTCTAGCTTCAGGCGCCATCGGCTCGAGGTCAAATAACCCTACCCGATGAAAGGTAAAGAACACCTTTCTTCGGGTAGGAACATTTGCTTGTCGCCGATAAGCAAGCGCCTTCCGCTTTTCTAAGCCCGCGGAAAGCGTAGTGTATTTCCGTAGCGGTATGCTTGCACAAACATTGTTCAGATTTCATCTAGCAATATAGTATTGTACTAGCCTCTACTTATTTCATACAAACCACTGTACAGTCAAAAAAGACATTCCTATCAAGGACAGCCCCTCACTTTGTATAACGGTTTGCATAACTACTAGCCACAAATGCTTCAGGCTTAATTTTTGGTTCAAGTCCGAGTGACTCCATCCTTGCAACCATTTCATTTACGAATATCTTTGTCTTGTTTCGATTTCCAGAGCCAATGTCAATATGACCTTCAATAGTAAAAGTTGCACCTTGATATATATTGGGTAACACAATATCAATTAATTGCTTCTTTCTTTCCTCTGTAAATAAAGATACAACTTCTTCCGTCAATGTTGTTTCGTACGAGATCCGCTCATGGAGATTTGTCATTTTCCTTGGTATCGTAACTTTACGAATACAAGCCCAGGCTCCTTTTCCAATACATTGAATAACAATCCCTGTAATAAATAATGTGTAATGAGCATGAACTTGTGAGTCAGTACCGAATATTAATCGATAATTTCCTGAAGTATCTTGCATCATAAATTGAATGATAGAGTCAAACACTTGTTCAAATGACATATTTTTTTGACTTAAATTTTGAAATGTTTCATTGCTTACAGTTGGCATCGTATAACTTCCCCTCATCGTAGTGGAAAGGGCATGGATCACCACTAAGAGTTCTTCACTACTATTTATAAGGATGTTAGTTGATAATAATGATTATTTAAGCAATATTTAATGGAAAATTATTGTCCTATTAATATTTTATATGTTCTCTGAAACAAGTTTGCTCCAATTTTTTTCTTTAATAAAATAACCTAACGAAGAATTTCTCCTAAATGATTGTGTCCTTTTCTTTTAGCCCATGCTATTGGTTCCGCCCATTCTGGCATTCCTTTTATAATTTTTTTAGCACCTTGCTTAAGAAGAAAAGTAACCATTTCTAGATGACCATATTTTGCAGCCCACCCTAATGGAGTTGTACAATTTTCATCGTCTATTACATTGATATCTGCACCGTAGTCTATAAGTAATTTTGCTAAACCCACATTCCCTTGCTGGGCCACTATATGCAGATAACTAATCCCTACCCAATTTATATTATTCGGGTTGGCACCATGATCAAGCAAAAGCCTAACCATTTCGATGTCTGAGAAACGGAATGCATAAACCATATAGTTACTAGCATACCAAGGGGCATTTAATTCGACTTTATGCTTTAATAGCAAATGAACAATCCGTGTATGACCGGAACTAATCGCTTGTGTCAATGGGCCATAGTCACCTGCATTCACTGAAGATGGCTTCAATGCTACTAGCTCTCCCACTAAATCTATTCTGCCTAAGGCACATGATGCTGTTAACGAAATATTAGCACCATACATATAAAGTAATTCAACTATTTCATGGTTATTGTCTCTCATCGCAATGTATAATGGATTACCAGAAGCCTCCACCTCTGCATGTACATTTGCACCGTATTCTAATAACAATTTCACAATCGATAAATAGTTTCCACTTACAGCTGCATGTAACGCCGCTCCATCAACCGCATCTCTTTCTGCTTGATTTGGATTTGCTCCATGTTCCAAAAGTAGTCTAACAGCTTCTTCATTTCCATGTTTTGCAGCATAATACAACGCTGATCTACGTGAACTATCAAGTTCATTAATCTTCACAGAGTCTTTAGATATAATTTTATCTATATACTCTGTATCACCAATAGCAGAAGCTACAAAAATATCATACTGACAACCTTTTGCTATTAAATACCCAAGAATAAACGAAGTATTTCTTATCGTTTTCCTATCTAAATCTCGGCTCGTTCGATAAAAATAATCCCCTTCTAATGCTATATGTATAACCTTACACCCATCCGCCCGTTTCGCTTCAACATCTATACCTTTGTCTATTAAGTAATCCATCAGTTCTAATTGACGAGTTAAAACAGCCCAATGGAGAGGAGTATTTCCTCGTTCATCACTTACATTGATAGCTTCTGGATTATCGTTCATTAATTGAATCACTTCATTCTGCTTGCGCTGCTTTACCAATGTTGCTATTGATTCACCTAATGAATTGCTCTGAAATGTTTGATGTAGATTTTTCTCTAACAACTTTTCTATTTCCGTATACCGTCTATCCTTTGCCAATTGCAAAGGACTCTCATGCCAACTTAGACCTGATATGTATGCACCATCTGCAACAGCATTTAGCAGAATCCCAACTATTTCCAAGTGCCCTTCTCGTACTGCAAAGTGTAATGGAGTAAGATATGCCCAATTACAATGTATTAAGGAAGGTTCCTTCTTTAACAGCTTCTGAACGGTAGACACCTCTCCATTCATACAAGCTGTCAACATATCCCAAACGTCATTGCCTTTTCCTCCACATAATGCGACATAATCATTTGTCTTTAGTATCTCTGGCTGGGCGACTAGTTGCATACATTTCCCACCTTTCACCTATCAAAATTTCCACTTTTTTCATGAATATTAATTAATTTTAACTAGGAATAACGGCACTACTTTCCAACATACATTATTATAGCTCCACCAAATTACTGGAAAAAAGGAGGTGAAATAATGGGTGTCCGCTTTTTAAAAATAGCTGTTGTTTATTTTTTCATTGCTGTCTGTTTAGGACTTGTAATGGGCATCATACAAGACTTTTCTTACACATCTGTTCATGCACATTTAAATTTACTTGGATGGGTTTCCATGTCAATCTTCGGTCTTATTTATTCTATATATCCAAGTGTCTCTGAAACCAAATTGGCAAAAACCCATTTTTGGTTACACAATTTAGGTGTTCCAATTATGCAAGGAGTATTATTTATCGAGCTTCTCACCGACAATACTTCCCTTACAATCGGTATTATCATCGGATCTATTATGGTAGTCATCGGTGTCTTATTATTTATGATAAATATATTAAAACTCACTAGCGTTGCATTAAATTAATTTCATTATTAAAAATACTCGAAATGCTCAATTTTATTGTTTTGCGCAAAGAAAAAGTCCTTTATAATGGATAAGTCAGGTGGTAAACCCGTCCAAATCCACTA
>VEFU01000309.1 GCA_007679095.1 Paenibacillus bovis | reverse complement strand
CTTGGATTTGTGTTTTCATGGGAAATGTGGTGGTAATGATTGTTGGGTGAGATGAGATTGTGGGATTGGTAAGGTAGAGGAAAAAGGACGTTGGGGAATGAGTGGGAAGGTGGATAAATGAGGGGAAAACAATAGAATAAGGGTTGTATGGAGAATTGATGGGGAGAAAAAAATATTAGGGATGGAAGGTTGTCAGGGTGAGAGGAGTGTTTTAAAGGGAATGTGATTGATTTGTGATATGTATTATGAGAAGGAGAAAAGGGAAAGTGAAGAA
>VEFU01000308.1 GCA_007679095.1 Paenibacillus bovis | reverse complement strand
GGGATTGGGTAAACGTGGCGGTGTTGTAGCGGTGTGTAGGATCGATTGTAGCAGGTGTGTAGGCGAGGTGATAAGGGGGATGATGATTTGAGGTGATCCCCACCTTGCTCCGGTTTGTGAGCGGGAGTGACGTTAGAGTGGGGAAGTGAATGGTGGGAAGTAAGATGAAGGGTTGGGGTGGTTGGGGGAGTTAAGGGAAGATGTGAGGAGAGGAGGTGAGGAGAAGGATGGAGGACGTGTCACGGGTGTGGGGGAAGGGAAAGGGGTGTGTCGAG
>VEFU01000307.1 GCA_007679095.1 Paenibacillus bovis | reverse complement strand
AGGTTTCTCACCTTCGTACTTGGATTCTTCCAATTCTTCCACGTACACATCCGAAGCCTTCTTTTAATCCACGAATCAAGTTTGGTGAATACACTTGGCGTATCTGCCAATGAAAAATATCCACACCACCCCATCATATATTGATTGAGTTTCTTTATCCGATTTTCCATGGAGTAAGGTTTCTTCCTAGAAGTAATCTCACGGATTTTGTCCTTCATCCGTTCTATGCTCACTTTGGCTATTCGAACCTTCGGTTCTTTATGCGGAGTAAAGCT
>VEFU01000306.1 GCA_007679095.1 Paenibacillus bovis | reverse complement strand
AGGTTTCTCACCTTCGTACTTGGATTCTTCCAATTCTTCCACGTACACATCCGAAGCCTTCTTTTAATCCACGAATCCAGTTTGGTGAATACACTTGGCGTATCTGCCAATGAAAAATATCCGCACCACCCCATCATATATTGATTGAGTTTCTTTATCCGATTTTCCATGGAGTAAGGTTTCTTCCTAGAAGTAATTTCACGGATTTTGTCCTTCATCCGTTCTATGCTCACTTTGGCTATTCGAACCTTCGGTTCTTTATGCGGAGTAAAGCT
>VEFU01000305.1 GCA_007679095.1 Paenibacillus bovis | reverse complement strand
CCATCCTCCATACCTTCCCCACCCTTTCTTCCTCTATTTATCCCTACCCTATCAAAACCAACAACAATTACACAATTTCTTTTTTCTCTATTACTTCTTCCCTCCATTATCCCCTTTTTATCCTTCACAAACTTTCCAACTCCTCCAATTACAACCCAAATCCCTCCTCCAATCTCACTCTCATCCTTCCCACCTCAACAAACATTATTTGGTCTCTTTCAAACCTTTCCATTTACTATCCCCTTATCCATTCTAGCCATCATATTAATTCCTACA
>VEFU01000304.1 GCA_007679095.1 Paenibacillus bovis | reverse complement strand
ACCCACGTCTTAACTGCTTCATTATAATAACCAATTCTTTCTTCCTTCAAATTCCCGTTCCTGCAACACTCTTTAATAATCCTAGTAGGCAATCCACCTTCCCAACCTCTCCATCCTAACTTAATAAATCCTTCACTATTGACGAAAAATGAACTGAGTTATGTTGCAAGCATCCCCTTATATTCCCTCAATACAAAAATACATTCTACTAACCCCTCCCCAACATTACCTACATATTTTAAAAACCCCTCCTTATACCCTTCCAATCCCATTCCCC
>VEFU01000303.1 GCA_007679095.1 Paenibacillus bovis | reverse complement strand
TAATGGAGAATTTGAGGGATTGATATAGTTGAAATGTGTAATAGAATGGATGTAATGTGGTTTTGGAAGAATGATTAAAGTAATAATGTGGAATAAAAGAAAAGGTAATAGAGAATTCGGAGTTAATTAAGTGGTGAAATGTGTATTAGGGATTAAATTAAAAGAGTTTGGTAGTGGATGATTGAGAATTGGAGATATGTGTAGCAAGATGTTGATAAAAGTGTGGTTGATGGGTTATTAAAAGTATTGAAGGTTTATAGGTTTGGAGAGGTGGTTT
>VEFU01000302.1 GCA_007679095.1 Paenibacillus bovis | reverse complement strand
GGTAAAAGTGTATAGGAGAATGTAAAAGATGGAGAAATTAAGAATGCAAATGTGATTAGGGGGAATGATAATGGGTATAGGGGTGTTGGTGGTGTTTGTATATTACATGGAAAGATGGGTGGAGAAGGTGGAGTTATGAAAGTAGGTGCAGTTGAGCGATGTATTAAAAGTTTCGGGGGTAGAGGAATTGTGTTTGATTGTGAGGAAGATGGAGAAGAAGGTATTAATAATGGAAGAGTAAAAGAAGGTGATGTTGTTGTTATTGGTTATGAAGGGG
>VEFU01000301.1 GCA_007679095.1 Paenibacillus bovis | reverse complement strand
CATCGTGAAACTCTAAAACCACGGATTCCTGAATTAAATCAACCCGACATTCTTTTACTTCAAAATCTTCCTTTCTATCCTCCAGAACAAAACAATCATCCTCAATTACCAAAACCTTTTCCTCAACTTCCACATCTATATCTAAATCATCCATTTCGTCCACCTCACCGTCCACATCCTTCAACACAACCTATCCCTAACTACTTACCATCACCACCTCCATTCTTAATCCATAAACACCTTCAACTTCTTCCTAAACCACTATCTAATCCACAAA
>VEFU01000300.1 GCA_007679095.1 Paenibacillus bovis | reverse complement strand
GGGGCCTTAGCTCAGCTGGGAGAGCGCCTGCCTTGCACGCAGGAGGTCAGCGGTTCGATCCCGCTAGGCTCCACCAAAAAAAAACAAAAACTTGTTGACATTGCCTTTTGGTTCTGTTAACATAGAAAAGCCGCCATTGAGCGATGGAGAAGTTTGATCTTTGAAAACTGAACGAAACGAAGCGTTAACAATAATTAAGCAAGACCAGCAATTTTGAGCTACAAACTTCAATGAGAGTTTGATCCTGGCTCAGGACGAACGCTGGCGGCGTGCCTAA
>VEFU01000002.1 GCA_007679095.1 Paenibacillus bovis | reverse complement strand
TTTTGAATGAGCTGCGTCTACTTTAGTATTGCCATTTTTCCATATTTTAGAACTTTATTTTCATGGTAGGAGTCTCGTGTACATCCGCTACAATCAACTAAATTGTTAACAACAATGAACTTTAACAGAGCCAATAAAAAAAGGAGCTGTTCAAACAAGTCAAATTCAATGACTTTATTTGGACAGCTCATTCTTCTTATTATTCTCCTAAGTCCACGTTGTGGTAGACTTGTTGAACATCTTCTAGGTCTTCTAATGCGTCAATAAGCTTCTCGAATTGAGCTTGTGACTGTTCGTCTAGCGTAACCTCATTTTGAGCTAGCATGGTAATTTCAGCTACTGTAAAGTCTGTGATACCTATTTCTTTAAAACTTTCCTGTATAGCATGGAATTGTTCAGGTTCTGCATAGATAATAACTGCATCATCTTCTTCTATGATATCGCGAGCATCAATATCAGCTTCCATAAGAATTTCTAGTACCTCATCTGCAGTTTTACCTTCGATTCCGAACACTGCTGTAGAATCAAACATATATGCAACTGATCCACTAACACCCATATTACCGCCATTTTTCCCAAATGCTGCTCGAACATCAGACGCTGTACGATTTACATTATTCGTTAAAGCATCAACGATTATCATCGATCCATTTGGTCCAAAACCTTCATAGCGTAGTTCATCATAGTTTTCTTCTGAACCACCTTTTGCTTTCTCAATCGCACGATCAATTATTGCCTTTGGCACACTATACGTTTTTGCACGCTCTAGTACAACTTTCAATGCACGATTAGATTCAGGATCTGGTTCTCCTTGTTTCGCAGCGACATATATTTCTCGACCAAACTTGGCATAAATACGACTAGTATTCGCATCTTTTGAAGCTTTTTTCTCTTTAATATTGTTCCATTTACGTCCCATAAAGAACACTCACTTTCAAATTTGAATCAGCCTCCTAATTTTAATATAAAAATAGGTGATTCATCAACTTTTTTTTTGAAAGTGAGTGATATTAGAGAATTTTACTAACTTCGAATTTCTTTACGCATAAATGAAGCATATGAAATGCCAAAACATATTAATGTTGCAGCTATGAGTGCAATTAGCTGTGGAGTAATTATTAATAAGCTTTGACTTAGTGGTAAAGCACTTGGTAAAGCACCAACTAATTGTTCCATCGATAATGGACCTAATGTTCTAATTGATGGTGAAAGTAACACCATCGTTGCCTCACTAAATAAATAACTTGGTGAGAATCGGGATAAATTCGCAATTAACTCTTGATTTGCCGTTACCTGTTCAATTGCTTCCCCACTATAAATAGAGTCTCCAATCAATTTAACAATCATCGAATAGAACACAGTGAAAAACAACCATATCGCGATACTGCTTAGCGCAGAAGTTGCAGCCTGTTTAAACCTAATCGAGAACAATATCGATAAGTTAACCCAAAATGCAATATAACAAATACTAAGAATGATGAAGCTGAATATACGTAAAAATTCCTCTGGAGTTGGTGGTATGCCAATCATAATAATGCCGAGACCTATTACTAAAAATCCAAGTGAAAATAACAACGCACTAATTATTAAAATGGATGAAACAAACTTTGCGTTAATAATGTAATCTCTCGGTATTGGTTGCGACACCACTCTGCTTAAAGTGCCTTTATTATATTCAGAATTAACCGCATCGAAGCCGAGTGCAATTCCCAATAATGGTCCAATAAAACTAACAAACTCATAAAACGCAGGTAATGTTCCATTAGGATCACGTATAGTAAATAGTTTTAAAAATAAGAAAGCATCATCTGTTGTTATTTCTGCTGCAACTTCGCGTATGCCACTTAATGCAGTATATAATGACCCAAAACATGTTAGAGCTAATAAAATCACTAATATAATAACTCGCCAACTTGACACGTGATCTGAAGCTTCCTTCTGTACTAAAACCCAGAAAGGATGAATAGAAGAGTTAGTCCTCTTTAACTTAGGCTCATCTTTCTTTGATTGAAATAAATTTATTTTTTGAATGATTTTCACCTTTCTCCAGCTCCCTCAAAATAGCGCTGATAAATTTCATCCAATCCGACTTTTTCTTGTGATAGTGCTGTCAAATTGCTTCCTGATGAAATAATAACATCAATAATTTGTTGTAGAGTTGAATCCTCTTTACTTAATAGAGTTATCTCTTCTTTATCCAACGCTAACTTTTCTACTCCAGGCAACGCTTGTATCCGCTCTATAATATCTTCAGTAATCGGAGTTGCACTTACTTTTATTTGTTGCCCCTCTTCCCCAAACAGTTGCTTTGCAAGTGATTCAACTGTACCTTTTGCTAGCAACTGTCCGTTTACAAATAATCCAACACGATCACAAATTTGCTGAACTTGGTGAAGGTGATGCGAGGAGAGCATTACTGTAAGCCCATTCTCCTTACTTAAATTTCGAATAAGCTGAAGTAGTTCCTTCACCCCTTTTGGGTCAATCCCCAGAGTAGGTTCATCCAGAATAATCACTTCTGGGTCTTTAATAAGAACATCAGCTAGTCCCAGACGCTGTTTCATACCTCGTGAATAAGTACCTGTTTTTTGATTTGCTGCATAAGTAAGTCCAACTTGTTCTAGTAATTGTAATGCTTTCTCCTTACCAGCAGCTCGACTTTGCCCATTTAAGGTAGCTGTTATTAATAAGTTTTCTAAGCCAGTACGATTTTCATAAAAACCAACCTGATCTGGTAAATATCCAACTTTCCTTTTAACCTCGATTGGTTCTTTCGTTGAATTGTATCCACATACGGTTACACTACCATCTGTTGGTTCGGATAAACCCAGGAGCATTAGGATAGTCGTTGACTTCCCAGCACCATTAGGTCCTAACAAACCAAATATTTCCCCTTTTGTTATGGATAAGTTTAGATGGTCTACCGCAACTTTTTCACCATACTTTTTTGTTAAACCTTCTATAGTAATAATCTCATCCATTCTTATCTCCTCCCATATTTACGGATAAGATAAAAAATGCCTCCGATTACAGCTAGAATAACTAATACTCCAACCCAGCCCCAGACTAGGGATGTTTTTACTGACATACGGAATTGAGCATCAGCAGTAGCTTCTGGCGCACTAGCTGTCATTTCAACAACGTAATCACCTGCAACAGCCTTACTATTCGCAGTGATTTTTGCATGAACAGTAGCAGTCTTACCAGGTTCTAGAGCGTTAATTTTTGCTGGTTCAAACTCCACATCCCAGCCCTCTGGTTTATTTGCATTTAAATTGACATCATTAATTGGTGTTGTACCTGTATTCTTTACAACAAGTTCAACTTTTGTATCTTTTCCAGCTGTAATATTCTCACTTAGTTTTCCGGAAGGAGTCGTTAACTCTAATCCAAAAGATCCTGTAATAGCAGCCTCTAATACTATATCACCTGATGTGGAATCATTTGTTGCTCTAATCGGTATTTGGTACGTATCAGCTTCAGCTTGTGCTGGAGGTGTAACAACAATTGTTACATCTTGGTTCTTATTGGAATCAACCGTTACAGACGTAACACTTTTACCACTTACCTTGAAATCTACACCCCAACCTCTAGGAGCACCTGCAATAAGTGCGTATGTTTGTTCACTACCTGTTCTATTTGTTAATTTCGCTGAGTATTCAAATGATGAGTCTGCATGTCCTGTTAGATTTGTTTGTTCAGATGTCCACTCCGTTTTAAACGTTCCTTTTTCTGTAACTACAACTTCCATTGGCAATTCACGTTTAATACCACTTGTAGATTCTGCAACCGCTTTAAATTTATATGTTCCTTTTTCGATTTGAAGTGGAACTCTTAAGTTTACTGAAATTGTATCCGTATCTCCTGGTTTTACTGATAATTCATGGAGATCCCAACCACCTGCAGTTAAAGAATAATCCCATCCTTCTTTAATACCTTGTAATTCAATATTGATATGTTGAATAGATGATGAATTATTAATTACATCAAATGTATAGGTAATTGATTCTCCTGGTGTTACGGATATTCCCGTATAAGGAGTATGCAACTCAATTGGCTCAGCTGCATAAGCACTTTGCAACGGGAATATTAGCGATGTAAATAATGCTAATAGAATGATAGATTGTAAAACTTTTTTCAACATAACATGTTCCCCCTAAAAATATTCTTTATACTCGGTACGCACGAAAACTATTTTTAGATTTATATTTTGACAAATTTTTTAATAAGGGTTTTAAATTTTTATAATCTTTGATAAAAATAGAGTATAAATAGAATTGTATGGGCGGTGAAAAAATGGTGAGGTTTTCAGAGGATGGCCATTATTTATTGAAACAAATAGAAAATGGATCACAGGAAGCATTTGAAATGTTCTACGATCGTTATCATAGCTTCGTTTTTTCTATTGCCTATAAAGTATTACAAAAGGAACAAGAAGCAGAAGATATTTGCCACGATATTTTTATTGAAATCAGCAAGAAAGCGTCTACATACGAAAAGTCAAGGGGAAGTATTGAAGCATGGCTTGCGATTAGGACGAGAAGTAGATGTCTAGATTTAATAAGGAGAAGAAGAGAATTACTTACAGGCGATATTAATGAAGAAAGAGAAACATCCCTTCCTTCCCATCAGTTATCTGTGGAAGATAAGGTAATAACCAGATTTGAACAACAATTAATATATAAAGCTCTAAAA
The DNA here is from genome assembly GCA_007679095.1 of Paenibacillus bovis. Classification (GTDB taxonomy): domain Bacteria; phylum Bacillota; class Bacilli; order Bacillales; family Bacillaceae_C; genus Lederbergia; species Lederbergia graminis. The sequence continues at coordinate 192,702 of VEFU01000002.1, read as the reverse complement.
AAACTACCTCTTCCTCAACAAAAAGCTATTTACGGAAGTTACTTTAACAATTTCTCACATCGTGAACTTGCAGAAAAACTAAAAGTTCCACTAGGTACTGTTAAATCTCTTGTACGATATGGAATAAAGAATCTACGTAAAGAACTGCAGCAATCTAAAAGCTTTAATTCATTGGGAGGAGATGATGATAAACATGATATGTAATCATTGTACTGATGAAGAAATGCTTGATTTTATACTTGGCAAACTAGGTAACGATAAAAAAATATATGTAAATAAATGCATACATGAATGTGATTACTGTTACTCTCAATATGTTGGATGGAAATCAGACGTTCTAGTAGAGCCAATTAGGCAACCTTCTTCCAAACTAAAGGAGCGAGTATTAAACACATATAAGAAACAAGATCGAATCAAGTTCGAGAAGAAGAGAAATCCATTAGTACTAACACCAACAATTGGAGCAATGATAGTTGCAGCACTATTATTTCTCTTTTTCCAATATGAATCACCTGCTAATAAGAACCATTTAACAAATACAGCTGATGCTGCAGTATATGAATTAGAGACAGAACAAACAGGTATGAAAAATGGATATGTAATGATTGGCAAACAAACTGATGCGTTTTATTTTTCTGTAGATGGTCTTCAACCTATTGCGAATAAAGATTACCAAATATGGGTAAATGGACAACATGATGCTGGGATTATTCGTGTCATGAACGGAAATGGCCAAGTATACGTAAAAAAACGACCACAAGAAGTAATGGAATACCTTCTAATAAGCATCGAACCTAAAGGTGGTAGTCCATACCCTAACGCAGAAAATTCCACCTTAATAAAACTAAAAACTAAATATTAACAAAGAGGACACCTATGAAACTTTGGTGTCCTCTCCTTTTTCAACCAAAACAGTATGGTCATTATTAATACTCTTAAATACAAAATAAAAATAAGTTGACGCAATAAAATATAGAATACAAGTAATCGAGAACACAAATGCATAACCATGATATGCACCATATGTAGCAACAAGCCCCATCGATATCGGTCCCATAAACGCCCATCCTAATTGAAATACCATTTGATTGACCGAATTCGCAAATCCTTTAACTGAATTATCGACTTTCCCCATCATCAGGGACATTTGAATCGGATTACCTGCATTCATTAACGCCTGTCGAAATAGAAACCCTATTGTTGCAAGTATCAAATTATTCGTAAATGCTGTTAAAAGTAAAAAAGGCAAAGAAGCCATTTGAAGAAAGACTACAGCTTTAACTTCCCCAATTTTCCTAACTACCGCTGGTCCAATAAACATAGCAATAGCTGTTGCTGTTTGCCCTAAAGCAATAATTAAACCAATCGACGAATTGGAGGCTTGAAAACGATCAGCAAAATACAAGTTAAGATAAGGAATCACTAGACCTGACCCTAGTCCTATAACCAATTGAGCAATTGCAAATAAGATGATGATTTTAACGCTTGCCTTCTGATTCTTTAAGTTTTGCAATATATTTACTTGTAATTCTTTTTTAACCGTTTGGTTTCTATTTATCTTTTCATCTATTCTTACTATTGGTAAAATCCCTAATAGAAAGATGACTGCACCTACTATTAATGTTAGCCTAATGCTAAAAATCGGTGTGAACACTGTACCAAACATATCAGTCATTACACCACCAGATAAATTCCCTATTACATTAGCAGCGGTCATCAATCCCGAATGGAGTGCAAAAAGTTGTATTCGTTGTTTTGGTAATGAATTTTCCGCAAGAATTGGAATCATAGAAACTTGAATTAACGCTTGAGTGAGCCCAGTAACAAATGCAGCACCTACCAAAAATAATGCTGGTTCAATCAAACTCCTTGTTATAAGCGAACAACCAGTTAAAATGATACCAAACAGAATTAATTTCTTTCGGCCAAACTTATCACTAAACACACCCGCAGGTATTAAAATCAATGCCGTTGCTAATGCGGTCATTGAAACAACTTTACCATTTAATTGATCTGGGTAACCTAACTCTCGAATATAAAAGTTATATATCACCATAAAAATACCTAGACCAATCTGCGTTAAGACATTTCCATATATTGTATTCCTTACATTTGAACTGTATTTTTGCCATTTAGACCAAATCCCAAAACTCCATGACATACGATGTATCCTCCACAAAGTATTTCGCAACACTAAATAATAATACTTCGGGAGTCGAAAAATGTAAACAAAAAACACTTTATTACTTCCCACATTACAAGAGGTTGAGACAAAGCAATATGGTTACAAATAAAAACCGAACTATACTTGATTTCATAACAATATAGTTCGGTCACTTTATCAATTATTAAATATATAGTTACTAACGAAGTGTATTTCCGAAGCGGTATAGCTACACTTACATTGTTCGGATTTACATCCAGGTCAAATCGATTTGTCTCAACATCTTCATCTTATTTTATGACGAAACCAATTTTCCCAAATTGATTTGCTGCTTCTAAGCGTTCAAATGCTTTCTGATAATCACTCAATGGGTACATTTTGTCCATAACTGGTCTTATTTCATGTTTTTCCATAAAATTAATTAATGCAGTTAACTCCTCTGCACTTCCCATTGTAGATCCTAGTAAATTATATTGACCATAGAAAAAATCACGGAGATTGAACTGGACAATATCTCCCGCTGAAGCTCCAAAAATAACAATCGTTCCTCCACGTTTTAACTGATGAAGTGATTTATCAAAGGTAGCAGCACCAACTGATTCAATTACTTTGTCTACTTTCTCACCTGCAAGTTGTAAATCCCAATCTCCATTACTATCAATTGCTTTATCTGCTCCAAGTTCGAGTGCCTTAGCTGCCTTTTCAGTTGAACGGGATGTAACATACACATTCGCACCTACCACTTTTGCAAATTGAAGTATGAATGTCACAACTCCGCTTCCTACTCCAGGTAGCAATAACGTTTCACCTTCTTTTATGTTTGCTCTAGTAAATAGTGCCCGATATGCTGTTAAGGCAGCCAATGCAAATACTCCAGCTTCCTCCCAAGTTAAGTAGCTTGGCTTTGGAATTGCATTTTCAGCTGGAATAATAATTTTCTCTGCAAATGTCCCATGCCCAGGTAAACCAATAAGATCAAAGTTTTCCGGAGGTGCAGGGCTTTCTTTTTCCCAATGGAGTCCAGGATTGATAATAACTTCATCACCAACTTGTACATTTGTAACATCTTCTCCTATTGCTTCAATAATACCAGCTCCATCAGAACCAATAATTAATGGTGGATCTGTTGGTTTATGGCGATGGAGAACAAATAAATCCCGATGGTTTAATCCGGCAACTTTTAATTTTACTTTTACCTCACCATTACCTGGATTTTTTTCTTCCATATCTCGATAGGTTAATCCATTTATTCCAGCTATTTTTTCATGAACAACTGCTTTCAAGTGAATCCCTCCCCTATATTATTACATTGTAACATTGCTAGAGACATTCTGAGTTGAATGATGCTTTTTGTATTGCCAAATTTTATTTCACATGCTAATATGTAAATTGAACACAATATTTAGTTGTTTTCAACAAAAGCAAATACAATATGTTGATACTTACGATATAAGGTGCCTATAAAAGGCTTAATAGGGAATCCGGTGTAAATCCGGAACTGTCCCCGCAACTGTAAATGTGGACGAACGGAGCAACCACTGCATCAATTGAGATGTGGGAAGGTCCTAGTAGAATGAAGCATAAGTCAGGAGACCTACCATATATTGTCAGAGTTTCAATTCTTCGGGGATTTGAGAAGATGAAACGATAGCGCGAAAGTTTTCTTGTCTTTATTTTCCCTATCGTTTGATCTGCTCCATTCCTGGGGCAGATTTTTTTATGAAAATATGAAAGGGTGTATCCATTGTCTACAATGATTACAAAAGAAAAAGGAAATAGAAATCTACCGTTTGATGAACAAAGACTAATTTCATTTATTAACAATGTTGTATCTATTAATTCATCAGATTTTAATGAAAAAGTTTTACGGAGTATAAAAGCAAAAGATGAAATTAAAGCAGAACAAATAACCTCTCTATTAATAAAAACCGCATTAGAAAATGTAGACGAAGTGAATACGGAATGGTCCTATGCAGCTGCAAGAATTTATTTACGTGATTTGTATAAAAAAGCGAGTCAAAATCGAGCATATGATCAAGAAATGAAATATGGAGATTTCTATGGTTTACTCAAGACATTGGCAGGTATGGGGATTTATTCGCATCATATCCTTCAAAAATATTCTCGTCAAGAAATCATAGAATTTGCTAGTTTAATAGAGCCTGAACGCGACTTATTATTTGATTATATCGGCTTACATACATTAGCAACTAGATATCTTGCTACCGACCACGAAAAAAATGTGTATGAGCTTCCTCAAGAAAGATGGCTAGTGATTGCACTTCATTTAATGCAAGATGAACCAAGAGAAAAACGCTTTGAACTTGTGGCTGAAGCATATTGGGCACTATCTAATTTATATATGACGGTAGCTACTCCAACTTTAGCAAATGCAGGACTTGCACATGGACAACTCTCTAGTTGTTTCATTGACACTGTAGAAGACTCATTGATGGGAATCTATAACAGTAACACAGATGTAGCAAGACTTTCCAAAGATGGCGGTGGAATTGGCGTATATATGGGTAAGGTTCGAAGTCGTGGTAGTTCCATTAAAGGATTTAAAGGTGCGTCATCCGGAGTTCTGCCATGGATTAAACAACTTAACAATACTGCAATTAGTGTCGATCAGTTAGGTCGTAGAAAAGGAGCAATTGCTGTATATCTTGATGTGTGGCATGCAGATATCCTCTCCTTCTTAGACTTAAAATTAAATAACGGTGATGAAAGACAACGTGCTCATGATATCTTTACTGGAGTATGTATTCCAGATCTTTTTATGGAACAAGTAGAAAGACGTGGGGATTGGTATTTATTTGACCCGCATGAAGTTAAAAATGTAATGGGATTTGCTCTTGAGGATTACTTTGATGAAACAAAAGGAAATGGTACTTTTCGAAAAAAATATGAAGAGTGCATTCAGAATAATGAATTAAGAAAAACAAAAATTCCAGCGATCAAAATTATGGCCAGGATTATGAAATCTCAATTAGAAACTGGTACTCCGTTCATGTTTTACCGAGATGAAGTAAATAGAAAAAATCCTAATAAGCATAAAGGCATGATTTACTCTAGTAACCTATGTACAGAAATAATGCAAAATATGTCTCCGACAATACAATATGAAGAAATAATCGACGGAGATACGATCATTACGTATAAAAAGGCCGGTGATTTTGTTGTTTGTAACCTCTCCTCTATTAACTTAGGTAAAGCTGTTCCTGATAATGTGCTAGAACGTCTAATCCCTATCCAAGTAAGAATGTTAGACAACGTTATCGATTTAAATACGATTGATGTGAAACAAGCAATGAGGACGAATAAAAAATATCGCGCAATCGGGTTAGGGACTTTCGGTTGGCATCATTTATTAGCTTTAAAAGGTATTAAGTGGGAATCAAAAGCTGCAGTGGAGCTCGCAGATAATTTATACGAAAAAATTGCCATGTTATCAATAAAAGCAAGTATGGAATTAGCGAAAGAAAAAGGATCTTATCCAACATTTTCAGGTAGCGAATGGGATACTGGAGAATATTTTAGTCAACGCGGTTATTTTGAAGGCGAAAACGCTAGTAATTGGAAAGAAGTTGCACAAGATGTTAAAGAATTTGGAATTCGGAACGGTTACTTAATGGCAGTTGCACCTAATTCTAGTACTTCTGTTATTGCAGGATCAACTGCAAGTATTGATCCTATTTTCAAACCTTTCTATTATGAAGAGAAGAAAGATTATAAATTACCTGTAGTTGCACCAGATTTAGATCATTATACGTACGATATTTATCGTCGTTCTGCATATATCGTTGATCAAAGATGGTCTATATTACAAAATGCTATAAGACAAAAGCACATTGACCAATCAATTTCTTTTAACTTTTACGTGCCAAATACAATCAAAGCTCAAATTATGCTTGATTTACATTTACAAGCCTGGGAAGCAGGATTAAAAACAACATATTACGTCCGATCAACTGCGTCGGATATTGAGGAATGTGAATGGTGCGAATCTTAATCTGTTATGCAAGTTTCAGTGGAAATACACAAGAGGTTGCAAAAATAATGATGGACAAGCTTACATTGGATGGACATGAAGTAAGTTTGTATCGAATAGGATCTGGACAAATTCCAGATCCTCGCCAATACGATGTTATGTTTTTAGGCACCTTTACATGGGGAAAAGGTGCAACACCAATAGATGTAAAGGATTTTGTATATGAACTTGGATATAAACCACCGAATATTTACGTTTTTGGAACAGGTGATACACAGTTTGGTGGTGACCAATTATTTTGTTATGCAACTGTCAAATTAGCAAAGTTTTATCAATCTACTTATCCCCCATTAAAAATCGAGCAAAGTCCTAGGGGTTTTCAAGAAATAAAGGTTATTGAATGGACGGAAGGAGTAATGAAACATTGTCAACAACACTTAGGAAGGTTAGTGTATTAGAACCAATAAATCCAAATAAGTCAACCGCCCTTTTTGGAGGGAAAGCTAGTGGAATACTCAATTGGAATGATATTGCATATCCACATTTTTATCAGCATCGCGAACAAATACGAGCTTTGTTTTGGCGTGCTAGTGAAGTAGATATGACACATGATATTAAGCAATTCCCAACATTATCAATAGAAGAACAAGATGCATTTTTAAAAATAATTGGTTTACTTGCTACCTTAGATGGACCACAAACAGATATCGCAGCTAGAATAGCTCAATTCGCAACTGATTCATCAGTCAAATCTATTATGGCAACGATTGCTGATCAGGAAAGTGAACATAACCATAGTTATGCTTATGTACTCTCTTCGGTCACTACATTACAAGATCAAATTGAATCATTTGAAACAGGTAGAGTAGATAAAGTACTACTAGAGCGTAATCGAAGAATAGTTGAAGTATATAATGAATTTGCTATAAACCCTACTATTCATACCGTCTTAAAAGCAATGGTCTATACATCATTATTGGAAGGATTATTCTTTTATTCCGGATTTGCATTTTTTTATAATTTAGCACGCAACCAAAAAATGGTAGGTACATCTACAATGATATCATATATTAATCGGGACGAGCTTCAGCATGGACGTTTTATAAGCGAATTATTCCGTGCAACACTTGCAGAAAACCCAGAATATAATACAGAAGAATTTACAGAGTGGGTATATGATCAATTTCGCCATTCCGTCGAACAAGAAATTCACTGGAGTCATTATGTATTACATGCAATAGACGGGATTGATCTAATAGAGATGGAAGGGTATATTAAATATCGTGCCAATAAAATGCTTCGCCTACTTGGATTAAGTGATATATATGAGGAGCACACAGAAAATCCTATGAAGTGGATCCGTGCTTATGTTGATAATTTTGACGGGACAAAAACAGACTTCTTCGAACAAAAATCACGTCAATATACGAAAACGAGTGATTTAAATGGATTTGATGAGTTATAATGCAAACAAAAAACTGCCCATTAATAGGGCAGTTTTTCTGTGAACTTATTATAGTTTAACAACGTTTTCTGCTTGTGGTCCACGTTGTCCTTCAACGATTTCAAATTCAACTTGTTGACCTTCGTCAAGTGTTTTGTAACCTTCTCCTTGAATAGCGCTGAAGTGAACGAATACATCGTTTCCGCCTTCAACTTCGATGAAGCCAAATCCTTTTTCACTGTTAAACCATTTTACTGTACCTGTTGCCATTGGTAAAAACCTCCAAAAATTTTTTAATATGTTACTCATATTTACCGATGTAAATAAAAATTCACATATTATAATCAATACCTACATTGGAGCAGATATTCATTATAACATGCGAATCGTAACTCCAAAAAAAAGATAATATTGAAATGCAGCCTAGTGTTACGCGGTAATGACAGATAGCTTTAAATGATTACTAATTGATAATCCAAAACAACGAAAGCCCTTCCTCTCTCCCGTCTTTGCGGCTCCTTGACCGCGCCAATGAGAATTGACTTAGCAAACCAACCTTTGTAAAGATTGGAGAAAAAGGATTATTAAACGTTATTTAAGCTCATCCTTATCATACATGAGTGATAATGAAAAAGCAAGAAAATGGATAAAATCTTTTTTCCTTATCCGGGATTCTTTCCCAATAAAGGTTTGGGTTAGTCGTTATCTATTTTACCCATTTTCTCATAAATAAAACATTTTCCATAAAAAAAATTTATGCTTCTTTTTTAACAGCTTTTTTTCGTTTTGCTGGTGCCTTTTTCGTTTGCTTTTGAGCTGGTTTAGTCCGGTCAATAGAAGCTTGCAATGCCGCCATTAGATCTGTCATTTGCTTAGCTGGCTCCTTCTCTTTCACACTTACCATTTCTTTACCATTTGTTTTAGATTCAATTAATTGAATCACTTTTTCTCGATAATCATCTTTATATTTTTCCGGTTCAAATGTAGTTGTCAATTGATCAATTAATAAAATAGCAGTATCGATTTCCTTTTTTGATACTTCATCACTAGCTGGTATGTTGGGTACTTCTTTTACATTTCTAACCTCATCAGGGTAATGAATTGTTTCCATTAATAAAACACCTTCATACACACGAATAACAGCTAATTGCTCTTTTGATCTTAACATTATTTTAGCTAACCCAGCTTTTTCAGATTCAATAAGTGCTCTTCGCAGTAATCCATATGCTTTCGCTCCTCCGCCATCTGGAGACATATAATAGCTTCTGTTAAAATAGATGGGATCAATTTCGCTTACCTTAATAAAATCTATCATTTCAACAGCCTTCTCTCCTCCACCCTCACTAAGTGCCTTTAACTCATCATCCTCCACAATTACATATTTTCCTTTTGACACCTCATACCCTTTCACAATTTCTTTCATATCTAATTCCTTCTCACAAGTAGGACACATCTTTTCATATTTAATCGGAGTATGGCACTTATCGTGAAGTGAACGAAACTTTATATCTTTATCTTCTGTAGCTGCATGAAGCTTTATTGGAATATTTACTAAACCGAAGCTAATACTTCCTTTCCACATTGTATGCATCTATCTCACCCTTTCCTGTTTGTTTTTCTTTAGCTTTTGCATAGATGAACACTACATGCGCAGAAACAATTGGGAAAATTTTATTTTAAATAGGATACACTAATGAAAAAAATAGGAGTTACAAAATGCTAAAACCAATGTTGCCAACGCTATCTTTCGATCCTCCAATGCATGGGGATTGGGTATATGAAGTTAAATATGATGGATTTCGAGCTATTATCGAATGGACAGAGTCTAATGTTCACATATGGAGTAGGAATGGGAAAGACTTATTACCACAATTTCCAGAATTACAACAATTCCTTCGAGAAAATACGAAAGCTGCATCCAAGTTTTTACCACTTATACTCGATGGAGAAATTATTATTATGGAGAATAACTATAAGGGGAATTTTCAAGAAATCCAAAAACGAGGCAGATTAAAAAACAAAATAAAAATAAATGAGGCAGCTGAAAAAAGACCATGCACATTCATTTTATTTGATATTTTGCGTTCTAATAAAGAACGATATAAGCAACTTCCCTTCATGAAAAGGAAACAAAAATTAGCAAGTATCTGCGAGAAATTGAATTGGCCGTTAAAACCAAGTATGTCCGATACATGTTTGCTTCAAGCCATTCAAAGCTATCACAATTACTCAGAATTAGAACAATATGTGCTATTGCATAATAGTGAAGGCATTGTGGCAAAAACAAAAAATAGTACATGGGAGGAAGGAAAACGAACACATACATGGATGAAACTAAAAAACTGGCGTACTGTGTCTTGTTTTCTTACTGCATATGACGAAAGTAATGGTTATTTCTATGTTGGAGTATTCGATGGTAATGAAATTTTCACACTAGGTAATTTTGTTAATGGATTAGACTCAGAAGTTAAGCATGCTTTAAAAAGGACAATTATCCAAAATGCATATCAAAAATCTGCAAACATCTATTACATTCATCCAAGTATTTGCCTAGAACTTCACTACTTAGAATGGAATGGAGAACAACTTCGCGAACCTTATTTTAAAGGGTTACAGCTAGAAGTAAAACCAACTGAGTGTACGTATGAGCATTTTTTAATATCAGATGCAAAATTTCCTCCATCCGTATCAATTACACATCCTGACAAAGTATTATGGAAAGTACTAGGTAATACGAAATTAGATTTTTTACGTTATCTTCGGAATTGCTCTAGCTATATTTTACCTTTTTTGCAGAATCGCTTCCTTACTGTCATACGTGCTCCACACGGTGAGTTTGGAGAAAGCTTTTATCAAAAAAGTAAGCCTGAATCAGCACCAGAATTTGTACAAAGTGCAATACATGATGATAATGAAATGATTATATGCAATGATTTAGAAACGCTTATATGGCTTGGAAATCAATTAGCGATTGAATTCCATATTCCATTTCAAACAATTGATAGTCCATTTGTAAGTGAAATCGTACTTGATCTTGATCCACCTTCTCGAGATGAATTTCATTTAGCAAAACATGCTGCAAAAATTGTAAAAAAAGTACTAGATTCATTCCATCTTACTGGATTTGTGAAACTATCAGGGAATAAAGGAATGCAGGTATATATTCCCTTACCAGACAATACATTCACATGGAAAGAAACTCGTGTTTTCACTGAATTTATTGCGAACTTTTTAGTTACGTACGATCCTGATTCTTTCACTATAGAGCGCTTGAAGAAGAACCGTGGTGGGAAGTTATATGTCGATTTTATACAGCATGCAGAAGGGAAAACAATTATTGCTCCCTATTCTGTTAGAAACCATTCGAAAGGGCTTGTAGCAGCACCCATTTTCTGGGACGAGATTAATGAAGAATTGTCACCTACCTCCTTCACCATCCAATCCGTCCAAAAAAGATTGCAAACGTTAGGTGATCCCTTTTCACATATTTTTGTCACTAAGAAGGAACAGCCATTCCAACAAGTTTTAGATATGATTAACTCCGGTCAACTAATGTAATTACTTAAGAAATAATCCTAAACAAAAATGACGCTCGTAGTCTGTAATATTATTTGCAAAACCGATAATCGGGGTACTTGAATAAAATAACTTTTGCATACGTAATGGCATTAATCCCGTTGAGATTGTCATTATTTTATTTCCGTTTTTGGAAATTACACAATAGCTAGCTGACTTTAACATCCGATAATGATCTTGCCCATTATTGGCGATATACTCTCTTTTGTCGATTTTTAACGCCTTAAAAACAATATGATTATTATCTGAGATAATCGTCATACTATCCCGATTATTGAATATATTCCATTGCTTATTTTCATAATGATCGATTATTCGTAACGCCATTGCTTTTTTATCATCCGCTTTTAATAACAACTTTTTTTCTTTCTTTGATAGTTTTAATATAGAGTATCGACAAAAACCATCTTCTGTATATAACCTCCAATTATACGAAGCGATAGATGCATCCATCATGATATATTTATTCGTTGCTTCATATTTATTAGGAATAGGTAATGTTGTACTCTTATAGGTAAAATACAAATAGCGAATGGAAAAATACACAATCATTATTATAATGAAAACACCTACTGTAGGTATAAATTGAGTAATTTTTAAACTAGGAAGAATAAGGATACAAAAAAATATCGTACACAAAATCACTTGATGTAAATATAAACGCGACATGGCAGCATAGTATTCTCTAATATTCATAAGGCTCCCCCTATTGTGAGGTATGGAACCATTATATGAGAGGTTGTCCACATATATGCGTGGGAAAAAAGCAAATGTCAAAAAAGAGCGAAAAATAGCAAAATTTATATTTAACTTTCTTATTTTCAAACTCCATTTTTTTTTGTATGATGGCATTATGTGATAAAAATTAAATAAAGCTCATAATGGAGGGAAGGCAAATGGTGCGCCACCAGTTTCTTTGATGCTGGTTCTAGTGGGTTCGATTCCCACCCCGAAATTTTTTATGCAACTTTAAAAAATTTCGAGGGTAGGAACGGATACTACGGGACTGCCCTGACTTGGAGGGTATAAAATGCTCAAGAAACGCGAATTATCTGGGCATGAATGTCATGCTCTATTTGAATTAATGACGCACCCGGATGTCTTCCCTTTTGTTCGTCATAAAGCTTACTCATTCGAGGAATTTATGTTTTTAACGAAACAAACAATTGAAGCTGAAGAACGTGGTGAACTAATCTCTAGAACTATTCTAGATGAATGGGATAATCCAATTGGTACGATTAATTTATTTGATATTCGAGAGAATGCGGGATTTCTAGGAACTTGGATTGGAAAACCATATCATGGTAAGGGATATAATTCTTTAGCTAAGGACGCTTTTTTTCAAGAACTGTTTTTTGATAAAGAAATTGAAACAGTGTATATGCGAATACGTCAAGAGAATATTCGCTCCAAAAAAGCTGCGGAGAAACTCCCCTACTCTACTTTAGCAAATGAGAACCGTTCTGCTGTTTTCCAGCAAATTAATCAAGAAAAAATAATTTATGACTTGTATGAAATTCCACGTGATTTATATACAATGCACTATTTAAGAATGGATTCAAACATACAAGAATTCCAACATCAATTAAAAGCATAGAACACAAGAACTGTCATCGTCTGACAGTCTTGTGTTTATTTGTTTAGTCTACATAATGAAATTATTGTAACCACACTTATATTGAAATAATCTGCAGCTCGTAAAATGTGCTATAATCTGGAGTACTACAATAGAATCAGAGGGAAAGAAATGGAACAGACATTTACAATCAAAGAAAAAATGAAACAATTGGGAATTATTTTTGTCCCCATTCTTGTTACACAGCTTGCAATGTTTGCCATGAGTTTTTTTGACATACTTATGACAGGTAATTATAAATCAGATCATCTTGCCGGAGTAGCTGTAGGTTCCTCCTATTGGATTCCTATTTCCACGGGGATCAGTGGTATATTATTATCGATCACCCCTATCGTTGCTCAACTCATTGGTGCCCAAAAAAAGAAAGATGTCTCTTCATCGGTGTTGCAAGGTATATATGTAGCCATCACATTAGCAATCTTGATCATGGTAATTGGTGCGCTAACCCTACCAACCATTTTAAATAGAATGAATTTAGAAGAAAATGTAAGGCACGTAGCACAATACTATTTGATTTCGATTAGTATTGGTACTATTCCCCTTTTTATCTATACGGTGTTACGAAGTTTCATTGACGCACTTGGAAAAACTAGAACTTCAATGTTTATCACCTTATTATCACTGCCAATCAATGTGATAATAAATTATCTACTAATATATGGAAAACTTGGCTTTCCGGAACTAGGAGGTATCGGTTCTGGAATTGCGTCCGCCATCACATATTGGTTAATTTTGGTTATCGCGATCTACATCATTCATAAAAAGCGACCGTTTATTCATTTTTGTATATTTAATAGCTTTCCAAGAGCCTCTATCAAAAAATGGAAGGAAATAATTTTATTAGGCCTTCCAATCGGTTTATCAATATTTATAGAAACGAGTATTTTCTCTAGTGTAACTTTATTTATGAGTAAATTTGGTACTACCGTTATCGCTGCTCACCAAGCAGCACTTAATTTTACTTCATTTATTTATATGATACCTTTAAGTATCTCCATGGGCTTAACCATATTGGTTGGGTTCGAAGTAGGAGCAAAAAGATACAAGGATGCTAAATCATATAGTTATATTGGCGTTGGTTCAGGAATAACAATTTCCTTAGTCACCGGTATTTTATTAATAATATTGCGTCCACAAATTTCACACATGTATAGTAATGATTTAGAAGTAATCGAGTTAACAATGAAGTTTTTACTTTTTGGAGCATTTTTTCAATTATCCGATGCCATTCTTGCGCCAATTCAAGGGACATTGCGTGGATATAAGGATGTTAACGTAACCTTTATTATGGCAATAATTTCGTTTTGGATTATTGGCCTGCCAATCGGATATATCCTTGCCAATAATACGAGTATGGGCCCATTTGGATTTTGGCTAGGATTAATTATCGGTTTAGCGATTGGAGCAATTACATTAGCGATTCGTTTACTTATTGTCCAAAAGCGATTTTCTCTACAAGAAAGCGAGCAGTCATAGGTACTAGTTAAGTACCATACTGCTCGCTTTTTTTTATATTTATTTTCCAATAAATTGTTGTGTCCAGTAATTTCCATCTGCTACATAACCAACACCAATATGTGTAAAGTTCTTATTTAATATGTTTGCACGATGACCTTCACTGTTCATCCATGCTTGAACTACTTCCTGTGGTGTTCGTTGCCCCATTGCTATATTTTCACCTGCAGTACGATAAGTGATACCAAATTGCTTCATCATATCAAATGGTGATCCATATGTTGGACTATTATGGGAAAAGTAGTGATTATTCGCCATATCTTTTGATTTTTCTCTTGCAACTTTGCTTAATTCACTGTCAACTTGTAATGCATTTAAACCATGTTTCGCACGTTCTTGGTTTGTTAAATCAATTACTTGTTGTTCAAATACACTTAAGTTAGTATTTGTTTCTTCAGTTGGATTTTGTTTGCCCGTATTATTATCAACTGGTTGGATCGGTTTCGGTTGTTCAACTGGTTGTTCAACTGGTTTCTCAATTGGCTGCTTAGTCTCTACTTCTTTTTGTTTTTCTAAAGGACGTATTTGTTTAAAGGATAATAATTGATTCCAATCAATTGGTACATTTTTGAGGAGAAACTGATACCAATTTATATTTTCGGATACTTTCACCTGGTAATATATTTTTTCACTCTTAACCTCATTTTGTTCAGAAGCATCTGCTTTACCAGCAAATGGTGATGCAATTAATACTGCAGCTATTGCGGATACTATAACTTTTTTCATTTCAATTCCTCCTTAGTTACTATCTGCTTGCATCATCATATTATCATATGATTCTTGTAATATTTTTGGATGGAATTGGAAGTTTCATAGACTAGTATTTGATTTATTTTATAATACTTTTACATTCCTATTATTTAGGGAGATTTGCTTAGTAGCTGAAAGTTAAATTCTATCTATTGATTGATTGAATGAGGTAATATTACCATAAATTACTATTAATCAGCTCTTGACAGATTTAAAAAAGAGCTTGTTTATTACTTTCTTTACAATTGCTTCTCAATTTTTAAATCAAGATGAATAACTTTTGTCGATACATTGCAGATGTCCTTCATAGTTCATGAAATAAGTAATAATTCTATCCATTTTGGTAAAACTACTGTTAAAAATACACATAAAGGAGATAACAAATATATGAGTACTCCATATTGTTGTCCTAATTGTAGAACAAATCGCACAAGGTTTAATATAATAGAACAAGTTGTACAAGCTGTTAAGTTGGACCCTCAATCTGGGGCTATTGTAGAAACATTTGAAGAAAATAACGCTGGACCATTTCATACTAGTTATAACGGCCCTGATAAGCGAATACAATGTGGATCTTGTGGTTTGATAGAAGACGAAAGAACATTTATTAAATTTGGAGAAAAATAAAAGATACCCAAGGTAAGTCATTCAAGCGACTTTACCTTTGGGTATCTTTCTTGTAAAGATCTGTTTATTGTTGAATTAATACCTCTATTGCTTTTTGAACTTGTGGATCATTCTCAAGTAAATAATCACTTAAGTTTCTCATTAATCTTATAGTAGTTTCTCCAGTTACAATTCCTGTTTCCTCTAATTCTTCGGACTTTTGGAATTCAATTACAGCTTTTGCAGTTTCTTCATCAAAAAATGGGTCTACTTTTCCTGGATTGAATCCTAATACTTCAAGCATTTGTTCTATTGCCTCTACATCTTTGGACATCACAGATTCCTTCAATTCTAAATCTGGATTTATATATGGTAGAGATGCATACTCCGGTAGTGAAACTTCATAATCAGGCGTAATTCCCTTTTCATGTATCCAGTTTCCCTCAGGTGTTAACCATTTTGCCATAGTATATTTTAGATTAGATTCATCATCAAAATCTTTTTGCGTTTGAACTGTTCCTTTACCAAACGACTTTTCACCAACTAACGGAATATTTGCTGACTCACTTACAGCAGCAGCTAATATTTCAGAAGCACTTGCACTTCCTCCATCAATAAGGACTACTGTAGGGACATCAATTTTCTTCCCGCCCCTTGCCTTCTCGGGAATGACAGTTCCATCACGGTACTCAATCTGATATAAATTTTTACCTTCTGGAACAAATAGATTAGAAATCATTAGGGCTTGGTCTAAAAATCCACCTGGGTTTCTACGAACATCGATTATTAGTGATTTCATCCCTTGCTCTTCCATATCACTTATAGCAGTTGATAAGTCCTGTAATGTGTGGGAAGAAAAGTTTGTAATTTGTATTTTAGCTATGTTGTTTTCTAGCATTTCTGCATAAACCGTATTAATTGGAATTTGATCGCGAGTTATTGTAATTTCAATTAGCTCTTGTTGGCCTTGTCTTTGGATACCAAGAGTTACTTGTGTTCCTTTTTCTCCTCGTATTAGGAGAACTGCTTCAGTTGCACTCATTCCCTGAATATTTTCACCATCTACCGTTACAATTCTATCATTCGGGCGAACTCCAGCTTTTTCAGCAGGTGATCCCTTAATCGGAGATACGACAGTGACATAGCCATCTAATTCTTGAACTTCAGCTCCAATCCCTTCAAATGAAGATGTAACACTTTCTTGAAACTTAGCATTCTCCTCCGAAGTCATATAATCGGTATATGGGTCACCAATAGCATCTACCATCCCATTGATAGCACCATCTATTAATGCTTCTTTGTCAAGATCATCCATGTATTTTCCAACTAATTCATCATAGGCAGTAAAAAGTTTGTTGAATTCCATTCTGCCCATTTTGACTACTTTCTCATCTCCAAATGAAAGAGCTACTAAAGTAATACCAGCTGTTAAGAAAATAACAATAAAAAGCATCATTACAAATTTAAATTTTTTCATTCTTATGTAATTATTATTTTCTTCTTGTTTTACTAAGTGATCATCATTTTCCACTAAACTCACCACTTCCATTTTACAGCAGATTCGCGAAGTAATTCTGCTCATAATTTACAACAGCTTCTTTATTTTAACAGTTTTCTATTAAATATTAAAGAAGAACTATGTTGCAAACAGTCTTATAAATGAATCAAGCCTACCTTAAGTCTAAGGAGGCTTGATTTTTCAAACAACTATATTTTTTTCACATGTTGAAAAAACTCTTCGAGCGTCCAGTTTTTTTCATACATGATGGAAGCCGCCTGTTCACCTACATATCGAAAATGCCAAGGCTCATATTGATAACCTGTAATTTTCTCTTTATCTTTAGGGTAACGGAGAATAAAACCAAAACGATGAGCATTATGCTTGGCCCATTCTCCTTCATCTGTTTCGCCAAATGCTTCTGATAACAAAAACTGTGCACTTTCACTTGTTATATCCATGGACAAGCCTGTTTGGTGCTCACTCTTCCCAGGAAAGGCAACAGCTTGTAAAGCTTGTTCTTCCCCAATATTTGCTATTTCAGCTTGTAATATGGAATTCTGCCGTTTATACGAGCGATAACCGGATACAGCATATAAATAAATGCCATCTGATTCACTAGCTTGAAGCATTCTTTCTAGTGCTTCTGCTGCTTCTTTACGCAAATAACTTTTTTCCACATCTTCATTCCCAAAGATAAAACGTACATCAGGACGGATTAAGTCTTCCGGTACATAGTCTCCAGGTAATGCAAAATCCTTATTTACTAATGCTAGTGTATTATCAGGATTTTGAATTTCAAGTAACCCATTCACATCTTTAATATGATTAAAATACCCAGCTTCCAAAACCAACTCTGTTTCATTTGGATCACGATTTATTTTTTTCTCGTTTGCATCATTTTCTTCACTTATTACAATTGTATCATCTTTTGGTTTCTCATTTATTGCGCATCCTGTTAACAGAATTGTTGTCACTAAAACTAAAATTACTTTATTCATTTATCATCACTTGAATATTAAACAGATTAGACATTAGCGGTAACATTTAGAGCAACCTCAATCATTTCATTAAAAGTTGTTTGTCGTTCTTCTGCTGTTGTTTCTTCACCTGTAATGATATGATCACTAACAGTTAGTACAGATAAAGCTTTTCTTCCATATTTTGCAGCAAGAGTATATAATGCAGTCGTTTCCATTTCAATTGCTAATATGCCATATTTTGCCCACTTTTCGTGATCTGCATGGTCATTATAGAACATATCAGCTGTAAATACATTTCCCACCTTCACTTTTAAACCCTTTTGAATTGCTGCATCATATGCACTCTTTAGTAAGTCAAATGACGCTGTAGGTGCATAATCAATTCCATTACCAAAAATCAACCGATTCATTTGTGAATCAGTTGACGATGACATAGCAAGAATGACGTCTCTTACCTTCACATCTTTTTGAATTGCACCACATGTACCAACTCGTATTAAATTTTGTACATTATAGCTTTGCATAAGTTCATTAATATAAATGGATATTGACGGCACTCCCATCCCGGTTCCTTGTACAGAAATACGTCTACCATTATATTCTCCTGTAAAACCTAGCATATTTCTTACTTCATTATAACAAACTACATTCTCTAGAAAATTTTCAGCAATATATTTGGCTCTTAGAGGATCTCCTGGTAATAAAACAGTCTCTGCAATTGCTCCATTTTCTGCGCCAATATGAACACTCATGAAAAAATACCTCCTTGTAGTTGTACTACCATTCTAATTCTTTGACATTCATCATGCAAATATGTCTTATAATCAAAAAAAACGCTGGTTCAAGACCGAGCGTTGCAATTTCGTAAATATTAATACTCATCTATATCTTCTTCGTCGATAATACATTTCGATAATAGGTATTCGAAGGTGATATCAGCTAATTCATCTGTTTCCTCTTCAGAAGGAGTAAACCCTCTTTTAATTAACTCCTGATAGAAAAATTCAGCGATTTCCTCTGTATCAATAAAGACTTCCATTTCACGCACTCCCATCGCTCCCCTTTCTGAATATTCCACCACAGGTTAGAATTAGCTATTTACTTTCTGATTCTACATATAATTCCCACACATAATCAAAAAATGCAACGGTCGGTAAATAATCAACATTTAATTCTAAGTAATCGCTTAATTCTTGATAATCACTAGATTGTTTTGGGAAACTATGATCTTTATAGGCTGCATTGGCAAAGCTGCTTAACTCATCATTTGCAGATGGTTGGCGAAACTTCATTAAAAAGTGATAAAAAGACTTATTCATTCCTACGAACCCCTTCTAAAACTAACATTCTTCTTTCCAATATAGCGGATTATCAAATTAAGGTAAATAAAAACTGCCTAATTCCTATCGTTCTAATTTCAAATGTATGCTGTTTAGCCATAAACATTCACTGTTTTACATAATAAATTAAAGCCCCCTTTAAACAGGAGGCCTACATTTTATTTTGGAAATGCCCAGCATGCACCAATAATAATGAGTAATATGAACAATACAACAATTAACGCAAAGCTGTTACCAACTCCACCAACATATCCATAACCATAAGATGGGTAACAATAATCATGACATCCATAGCCTTGATACATATATTTCACTCCTCAATTCATTTATCTCTTCGTTCATATCCTATGTATGCGTCCAGTAGGCTGTTTGTGCATTTGCCCAATTATTTTAAAAAACAATAATAAAAGCACCCATATAGGGTGCTTTTATTATTTCGCGGTAATTTCCATGATTGGAGATTGACCTGCTTGTACTTTTCCTACAGATTGTTTATTTATTGAAGAAATACTATCACCATTTGTTATGATAATTGGAGTAATCGTACTACTAGCTTTTTCTTCAACTAATGGAATGTCAAACTCCACTAGTTTGTCACCTACTCGTACTTTTGTTCCTTCACTAATATGGGCTGTAAATCCTTCTCCATTCATTCCAACCGTTTCTAATCCGATATGAATTAATATTTCAGCACCATTTTTTGCTCTAATTCCAATTGCATGTTTTGTAGGAAATAGCTGTATAATCTCACCATCAACTGGACTAACAACTACGCCTTCATCAGGTTTTATCGCCATTCCATCTCCCATCATTTTTTGAGAAAAAACTGGGTCTGGAACCTCATCTAATTGTACAAGTGTACCTGTAATAGGTGAGTGTACAGTGACGGTAGAAGGAACCTCTTCTTTTTTTCCAAATAATTTTTTAAACATTAGCTTACAACACCCTTCATTAATCGGTAAATCATTATATTTTTATCATTTAAAGTAATAATTATTTAAATAACTTCTCATATTCTTCATATCCGTTCTTCGCTAAATCTGCTTTTGGTATGAAGCGAAGTGCTGCAGAATTAATACAATACCTTAATTTTGTTGGCCCAGGTCCATCTGGAAATACATGACCTAAATGAGAATCTGCATTCTTACTCCTTACCTCTGTTCGAATCATACCATGACTAAGATCTTCTTTTTCAATAATCTCTTCTTCATCAATCGGCTTAGTAAAACTTGGCCAGCCACAGCCTGCATCATACTGATCTCTTGAACTAAATAAAGGCTTTCCAGTTACAACATCAACATATATGCCTTCTTGAAAGTTATTCCAATATTCATTTTGAAATGGTGGTTCTGTCCCATTTTCTTGTGTTACATAATATTGAATAGGTGTAAGTTTTTGTTTCAGTTCATCTTTACTCATTTTTATTCCCCCAATGTCTCGAAATAAAACTTGCTCTCCCAGAACCTGTTTGGTATGAGTAGTAATGTTCAGGATTTTTTTTGTAGAAATCTTGGTGGTGGTCCTCTGCTGGATAAAATGGTTTTGCAGGTTCAATCGGCACTACAATTGGACTCTTAAAGCGACCACTATCTTGTAATTGTTGTTTGGATTTTTCCGCTAAGTCTTTTTGTTTATCAGTATGATAAAATATTACTGGTCGATAAGAATCCCCACGATCATAAAATTGACCGTCAGCATCTGTAGGGTCAATTTGCATCCAATATAATTCTAGTAATCGTTCATACGAAAATACATTTGGATTAAACGTAATTTGAACTGCTTCTGTATGACCTGTTCCACCTGAGCAAACTTCTTCATACGTTGGATTTTCTGTAGAGCCTCCGGTATAACCAGAAATAATCTTTTCAATTCCAGGTTGTTCATCAAATGGTTTTACCATGCACCAAAAGCATCCTCCTGCAAATGTTGCTTTTTCCAAACGGCTTGGGTTGTCCATCTGTATCCACCTTTCATTCATAATTATTGACTTACTGGAACTAACATTCTCATCGAAATATTATTCTTTGCAACATCAAATTCTTCTGCCCTTACTTGTATTCCTCCATTTAAACGCATTTCCTGTAGTGCTACATATATTTTCTTATCATTAGGTTGGATAATAACCCATTCAGGTAACTTATAACCATCTTGTATAAATTTTAAGATACGCTCTACTGGTAGTTTAATACCACCAAGAGAAAGTGATTTTTGTACTAGCAACAAGTCACCATTCTCTAAAGCTTGAGGTTCAAATGTCATTCTTAATTGAAGTGTCTTCGAAAAAACCTTAATTTCCCCAAAGAGTTCCACTTCGTCCGTTAATTTAATATAATAGTTAATCGGACCATTTAAACCTTCTTTTTCGATATAATGATTTATTAAGCGATTTAAATCGTGTTTATCGGTACTAATCGTAAACTCTGACATATTTTCTGTTTTTATATTTATTTCTGGATCTTGCACATCTTCCGGAGTATCAAAAATCAAAATTGAGATTAACAAAATTACTGCAATATTAAGTGTGAGTAGCATCAAAAATAGCCATTTCCACTTGTTCTTCATTTTCATCATGATTTAATCCCCTGTAGTCCTTATTCTATTATCTCATCAAGGATTTCATTTTCAGTAAGATGAGATATGATTCTTTCTGCTATTAATTCGTATCCTAAATTATTCGGATGAAAATAGTCTGTATGGAATAAACTTTCTTCTTGATTAAGGAAGATATCTTCAATTGGTACTAAACTAGCATGATCGAATGTTGAAATTATATCAAGACTCGTCTTATTCCATCTCGTTACAATCTCCTGCATCTCATGAATATCTGAAAACCAACCTAAGAAAGGATTATATATTCCTACTAAAAGAATCTGTGTATTTTGATTATAAGACCTAATCTTTTCAATTATTTCTCTTAATCTTTGGCTATACCCTTCCTGGGCAGACACAAACATACTTAATTTTAAATTTAAAATATTACTTTTAAAGACTTCCATTACATCATTCCCTCCAACCGTAATAATAACTGCATCTGACGATTGGATTGCTGATTGAAGCTCCTCATTGTTTAATCTATTCAATAAATCCTTAGTTGTATTTCCGGAAACACCAAAATTTTGAAACTCTGCTGATCTTATCTCCTCTTGAGATTCTAATAGTGTTTTCAAATATGAAATATAACCACCTTGATTCGTTGTATCACCCACACCTTTTGTAAGGGAATCTCCAAATGCAACGATTGATAAATCTTTAGGAAAAAAAGATTCAGGAGGAAATGGTTTAACTTGTTCGTTTAACAGCTTACCACTAAAGACTGAATTGGAGAAAGAACAGCCACTCAAAATCAAGATAAGACTGAAAATCAGGAGGAAGATTCTTTTCATTTATTCGTTCACCCTAAAAGTAAAGATATAATATTATAACATGCTATTGTTTATAGAAAAAATAATTAACCCTAATCTCATAAAAAAACGATCTAAGAAATAGATCGTTTTCTGCATTTCACATAAGCAGTTACTCTAAATAATAGCAAAAGCCAATTGCTCCTGAACCAGTGTGCGTACTTATTACTGGGGTTGTTTCTGCTATCTCAACATCATGAAACCCAATAAGTTCTTCAATTTTTGATTTTATTTCCGTTGCTAAACTATACGCATTAGCATGTGATATTCCAATCCCTTTGAGCCTCATGTTTTGAACATCATTCTTAAGTTGCTTCATAATAAAGTTAATGGCTTGTGTTTGACTGCGAACTTTACCAACTGGAGTATATTCTCCTTCATTAAGCATTGCGATTGGTTTTATATTAAGCAAAGAACCGATAAAAGCTTTCCCTCTGCCGATGCGACCACCTTTAACAAGATTATCTAAAGTATCAAGAACGACATAAAGCTTCGTATTGGCTCTAACGTCTTTTAATTTATTTATAATTTCTGATATCGTTAACTTTTCATTTACCATTTTAACAGCTTCTTTTACTTGAAACGAAAGTGCTTTTGCAATATATTCCGAATCTATGACTGTAACCTTGGTTTTTGACATTTCTGCTGCGCTTCTAGCAGACTCTACCGTCCCACTTAGTTTACCAGCCAAATGGATGGACAAAATTTCACTATCGTCCTCCCCTAATTCATCATATAATTTTAAAAATTCACCGACAGCTGGTTGTGAGGTTTTTGGTAATTGTGTTGATTGGTTCATTTTTTCAATAAATTGCGATGGAGTAATATCGACTCGATCTAAGTATGTTTCACCTTCAATAGATATCGATAATGGAATCACATGTATATTTAAAGACTTAATTTCCTCTGGAGAAAGGTCACAAGTTGAATCAGTTACAATTTTTATATTTCTCACATCTACACATCCTTTAATGTTTCATTCCTATTATACAGGTTTTAGTTGGACATGGATATAACTATTTTGAGCACTATTTCCCATATATATTTATTTGCTATTATTTGCAAATAGAACTATGATTGAATAATAGAGAAAGGAGGAATTTCATTGTCAACAACATTTTATACAGACGGGCAATCATATAACTGGAAAGAAGAATTGGCTAACGCGATTACCCATGGAATTGGATTTTTATTGAGCATTCCTGCATTAGTCATTCTCATTGTTGCCGCTGCTCAAAATGGAAGTGCATTAGAAATAGTTAGTTTTACAATTTTCGGTGCATCCATGTTAATTCTCTATTTGTTTTCCACACTACTTCATAGCTTTAAACCTTCAAAAGCGAAAAATGTTTTTGCGATATTAGATCATTCTGCAATTTACTTATTAATTGCTGGAACCTATACACCTTTAGTGTTAGTTACTTTAAATGGAGCTCTTGGTTGGACATTATTCGGTATTGTGTGGGGGCTTGCAATTGCTGGAATAACATTAAAATGTTTTCTCATAAATAAATTTAGAATACTTTCAACTGTATTTTATCTAATTATGGGCTGGCTAGTAATCATTGCTATAAAGCCACTATATACAAGTTTAAGTGCGGAAGGATTTGCACTACTTTTAACTGGAGGAATACTCTATTCAGTTGGTGCCATTTTTTATATATGGCGTAACCTTCCATATTCACATGCAATTTGGCATTTATTCGTAATTGCCGGTAGTGCATTTATGTATTTCTGTGTATTATTTTACGTCTAATAGAATGAAAAAAAGCGAAGCCATGTTGGCTCGCTTTTTTATTTTCTTTCATATATGCGAAATTCATAATCATAAGGGTTTTTTTCATCTTTTACACCTGGTTTGCTTGAAATCAAGGACCAATTATCCCAATTAACTTCTGGAAAGTATGTGTCACCTTCAAAAGTATGAAGAATTTTTGTTACATATAAGCGGTCAACTACATCCATAAATAATCGATAGATTTCTGCTCCACCAGTAATAAAAATTTCTTTTTGTTGTTCTTTGCTCCATTTCAAAAGTTCATCTTTTGTATGAAATATGATACAACCATCTGCCTCAAAATTTTCGTCACGTGTAAGAATTACATTCGTGCGGCCAGGTAAAGCTTTTCCAATTGATTCATACGTTTTTCTACCCATCACGATTGGATGTCCTAAAGTTGTTTCTTTAAAGTATTTTAAATCAGCTGGTATACGCCAAGGTAGATCATTATTTCGACCAATTAAATGATTTTCATCTTCTGCCCACAAAAATGAAATCATACACTTACTACTCCTTTAATTGCTGGGTGTGGATCATAGCCTTCAATGGAAAAATCCTCATACTTAAATTCGAATAAATCTGTTACCTCTGGATTAATGTTCATTTTCGGCAATGCTCTCGGTTCCCTTGATAGTTGAAGTTCAATTTGTTCTAGATGATTAGAATAAATATGAGCATCCCCTAAAGTATGAACAAATTCACCTGGTTCTAAGTTCGTTACGTGAGCTATCATCATCGTTAATAGAGCATAGGAAGCAATATTAAATGGCACACCTAAGAAAATATCTGCAGATCGTTGGTATAGTTGACATGATAATTTTCCATCTGCAACATAGAACTGGAATAAACAATGACATGGTGGCAATGCCATTTTGTCAACATCCCCCACATTCCATGCATTTACTATCATTCTACGAGAATCTGGATTATGTTTAATTTGATCAAGAACCATCTTTATTTGGTCGATTGTCGTTCCATCCGCAGTTTCCCATGATCTCCACTGCTTGCCATAAACTGGACCTAAATTACCATCTTCATCTGCCCATTCATTCCAAATTCGTACACCATTTTCTTGCAAATAACGAATATTCGTATCTCCAGCTAAGAACCATAATAATTCATGGATAATTGATTTCGTATGGAGTTTTTTTGTTGTTAGTAACGGAAAGCCCTTTTGTAAGTCAAAGCGCATTTGATGCCCAAATACACTGATTGTTCCTGTTCCAGTACGGTCTTCTTTTTTCGTTCCATTGTTCAATACTTCTCTACATAAGTTTAAATATTGTTCCAACTAGTACACTTCCTTACGTCAATATAATTCACTGATAAATTGAAAGGTTTGCGGTGCAGTTGCCTTCAATAATGTTTGCGTTTCTGGTGATAAAAAATAATGCGCAAAGCTTTCCGCAAAGTATTCTTCTATATACTGTTGTAAATATAAATGATCAGGATATAAAAGCTTTGCTTCCGTCTGCCATATTTGTTTAAATTGACCATTTTCACTAGGGTCATTATACACAATATTGTATAGGCTATGTGCTAATTCATGATACTCTAGATTAACTGAACCATGTCCTTCTCCTTTATTACTACTACCAATCTTAACATAAACTAGATCAGTCCCACCAATTCCGGGTACATCATCCCATACAATACTTTTCGGATAACCACGGGGAGTAATTCCTCTTAGATGAGCTAAACTCTCGTTATCCGTAAGTTTCCCTTGAAAAAGCACAATTTTAATATTATGCTCGTGCACCTTCTCTAAAATATCTATAGGTAGTCGATCTAGGCGCCCAATTATTTCCTTTACAGCAATTTCATCTTGAAAATTCTCAGGGAGAATAATTATTTCAGCTAGAATTTCTCCCGATTGTAGAATAAGTAATGGGTAACTATCATATTCTGCTAAAGGAATACCACTATATTTTGCATCGGATTTATTAGAGAAGAGGAAAAATGGTGTAAAGATTAAAAATAGAATTATCAGAATTTTCCTCATCTCGTCGACTCCTATTCTAGTAATTGATACTTTATTATACCATCAATCATAGAGTTATAGAGTGAATTTTATAAAGTCCAAAAATTGTAAAAAGCAAGCACTTATTATGGTGCTTGCTTTACACTGTTTGCCATTTTGGTGGTGTATTTTTATCCCAATATATATCGCCTAATGCATAATGAGTTTGAAATTGATCATGGTACGTATGATAGTGAAAATTAAATGTATAGCCTTCTAATGGTGGTTTATCTCTGCGAACATGAAAACGAATAATATCCTTGTTTGTTTCTGTTTCGTAGATATGAAATATCTTTTCGCTAATACCACCAGCTGGCTTTTCCGTGATGGCGAGTCTTTCTAAAGATGCCTCTGGAAATTGCTCTACTGTCATTTCAATTGCTTGTTCAATTTTCGGTAAAATTATATCTCGAAACTCATCTTCTATTACTCTTGTAATCTTTGGTCCAAACTTCAAAATAGATTGTCTCTCTGCCTCTGAAGTCATCATCGCAATAAATTGTTCTTTGCTAGTTTTTATAGATTCTTCTACAAAATCAGCATGGACCGTAACATTTGCAGTGCTATTTACATTGGACGATTCATCTCGGTGAGGAGATTTATGTAAGTCTTGGTTGTTTGACCAAAGTGCATGTGAAGGGGTTACAACACCAAATGTTAAAATAGAAACTACTACGATTAACGATTTACGTAACCATAATTTCATCGTAACAAATCCCCTTCCGTTTATTCCTTAATATTATTATACTAATTATGTACGGAGGAATAAACAAAAAGTTTCGTTTTTAATGGAATTATAGTAAGGTTTGGTTATAATAGGAATAATGAATGATGAAAGGGGCTTTCTTTTTTGGAGGATATAATTCTAACGATTGGCGCATTCGTAATGATTGGATATTTTGTATATTTAACAATTGCAGATTAATGAAAAAATAAAGCATTGGGATTTACCCAATGCTTTATTTTTTATATGTGTTTTTCAAATGCGTTCGCAAGATTTGCTACGATAGTCTCTACATCTTCGTCTTCAATTTCTTCTCTAGGAATGAAGTGGATAACTTCTTTCCCTTTCAGTAAAGCCATAGAAGGTGATGATGGTTCATATCCAGTAAAATACTCCCGCATTTTTGCAGTGGCTTCTTTATCTTGACCAGCAAAAACAGTAACTAAATTTTCAGGCTTTTTACTACTATTTGTTACAGCTTCAATCGCGGCTGGTCGGGCTAGACCTGCTGCACATCCACATACAGAATTCACAACTACTAGAGTTGTTCCAGTAACAGATTCCATATAACGCTCTACATCTTCTTCTGTTAATAATTCTTTAAAATTAGCTGCTGTTAATTCTTGACGCATTGGCTGTACAATTTGTCTCATATATTCTTCATATGCCATTGACATGTTTCACTCTTCCCTTCTTTAGTTATTCTTTTGTCTTGCCTCCGTCATTTGTTTCCATATCGAACCTTTTGCTTCTTCTCCACCTTCAATACGCTCAATTGCCATTTTTATTTGTAGCTTTACTTCAAATTCAGGATCATTTTCTGCTTCTTTTAATGCTGGTAAAACACTTTGATCCCCTACTTCATAAAGAAACATGGCTGCACGCCAACGGACAATTTTACTTTTATCGCGTAAAGCATTGCTCATTTCTTCCATTGCTTCTGGAAATCCTAGATCCGATAAACAGTCACCTGCAGTTCTTCTAACTGGTACATTGTTATCCTTAAGTCCTTTATATAAAAGGGGTAAAACTGCACGATCCTCAATCATTCCTAAATAAACGACTGCGAGTCTACGAATCGATGCTTTCTCATCATTTAATGCTTTTTCTAATACTGGAATATCCTTTACGGTCGGTGTGTCCATTTGTTCTAATAACTGAAATCGTTTTTTCCAGTCTGGGTAATCAAGCATTTCTGGTGTTAATTTAATTAATTGTTTCTTTGTTAGTGTAGATGTTGGTTGTTTAGCTCTGTTGACAAGCACTTGTAATCGTTCAGGCGGATAGGTAGCATCTAGTTCTTCAACAATCTGATTACCTAATTCCAATAATTCACCATAGCGAACACCAAAGTCTTTCCATTTCCGAAGTAATATATAATTGTCTGTTTCTAGTTGAGCATCTGACATTGCTTGTTGAAAGCGCTCAGGTAGTCCAAAGCGTTTTTCTTCTGTATCTGTCGTTAACTTTACTTGAAGTGGAATGTCCTTAAACATTTGGACTTGAACATTCACCTCTCCAAAGTGCTCATCCACTTGTTCAGAAGTAGTTTTAGCTGTTTGCCCATCCTCTCCAAATGCTTCTCTAACTTTTGGAAGGATTTCTTCCCAACTATACTTTCCATTTCTTTCCACCGCTAAGAAGTCTGCGACATGATATACACCTTTTACACCGTCAATTTGTAGGATCTTTCGTATGGTTTCAGGTGCACCATTTACATTATCAGCTTTATAATTATTGCTTCTACCAGCAGCCAACTCCTCGTCTAAAATTACCTTCATTGTGTTAGGACTAGGAGTCGGTTCTATCGTTACTATTTTCATATTTACCTCCCCTTCCAACAATCAACTTCACATTACTTAACTTGATTGTACCATATAGATAACTAGCTCTCGAACATTGGGCATTTATGAGCCTTCGACAATCTCTGATAAGTATGTCCATCTTGAAATTAATGCTTCTAAATCACTATTCATTTTATCAATTTCATTTGTTAACTCTTGTGCTCGTTCAAAATCAGTACCAACATTCTCGAGCTCATTCGTTAATATTTCTAACTTATTTTCTATGCTAGAAATGTCATCTTCTATCGTTTCCCATTCTCTCTGTTCATGAAATGATAACTTTTTCTTTTTAGGTTTCTCTTCTTTTTTCTTCGTGATTTCTTCTATTTTTGGTTTATTGTTTGTGAATGTTTTCTCATATTCATTCTGTTCTTGTAAGTATTCAGAATAGGTACCGTAATATTTCTCAATTACACCTTCGCCTTTAAATACTAGTAATTGAGTTGCAGTTTTGTCCAAATAGTAACGATCATGGGAGACGGAAATAACTACACCTGAAAACTCATCAATATAGTTTTCTAATACAGTTAATGTTGCAGTATCTAAATCATTTGTAGGCTCATCCATTAGAAGGACATTTGGTTTTGTCATCAATAATTTTAATAAGTAGAGCCGTCTCTTCTCGCCACCTGAGAGCTTTTGAATTAATGTGCCATGAGTATGCATTGGAAATAAAAACCGCTCTAGCATCTGTGTAGCCGATATCTTTTCCCCGTGCTTTGTTTCAATAACTTCCCCTGCTTCACGAATATAGGATATAATCCGCTTATTTTCATCTAGCTGTTCATTTTCTTGCGTGTAATAAGCAATCTTTACAGTTTGTCCAATGGAAAGCTCTCCAGCATCCAATTCTATATTTCCTGCAATGATATTTAATAAAGTAGATTTCCCACTACCATTTTTTCCGACAATTCCATATCGATCGCCTGGCTTCACTAGTAGGTTAAAGTCTTCTAAAATTTTTTGATTTGGAAAAGCTTTATAGGCATGTTTAAACTCAAATACCTGTTTTCCAAGTCGACTACCTTGTATCGCTATGTCTACATCTGCATTAGTAGAAACTTTACCTAATTCATTTTCTAACTGTTCAAATCGATCTTTACGCGCTTTCTGTTTCGTCGATCTTGCTTTTGCTCCACGTTTCATCCAAGCAAGTTCTCTACGATATAGATTTCTTCGCTTATCTTCCGCTTGTTGCTCTTGTTCTTCCCTTAACGCTTTCGCTGCAATAAAGTCTTCGTAATTTCCCGGGTTCGAATAAATATTACCATTATCCAACTCCAAGATACGAGTTGCAGTTTGATCTAGGAAATAACGATCATGTGTAATAAAAAGAACGGATTTTGGATATTTACTTATGTATCCTTCAAGCCATTTAATTGTTTCATAATCCAGATGGTTTGTCGGTTCATCTAAAAGTAATAAGTCAGGAGTTTCGATTAGCACTTGCGCTAACGCAACCCGTTTCTTTTGTCCACCTGACAAATGTTCAATTTTCCTCGATACATCATTTAAACCAAGCTTTGACAAAATTACTTTAGCATTTGTACTTGCTTCCCATGCATTTTCAGCATCCATTCGTTTCTGTAAAGCGAATAATTTTTCTTGTATCTTCGTATTGCTGGGATTGGCTTCTAGTTGAACGAGGATCTCTTCATATGCTTTCATTAACTTAATGATTGCTGCGTCACTCTGAAACACTTGATCAAGTATCGTATATTCATCGTTTAATTCAGGTGACTGTGCTAGATAACCAATTTTAAAATCTTTTGGATGACTAAAGGAACCTGAATCTGGTTCTTCTATCCCTGCGATTAGCTTGAGAAGACTTGATTTACCAGTACCATTTACACCGATTATTCCTATCTTCTCTCTTTCATTAATATGAAAAGTTATATTTTGAAACAGTGTCTTTTCTCCGTACGTTTTCGTAATTTGTTCAACTGAAAAAATGTTCAATTATCCCCATTCCATTCTCGCAAAAGTTTACATTAACTATTGTAATTGTACCAAAATTCAACTGAGATTAAAAAAAGAACCAGATTAAATCGGTTCCTTATCAGATGATTCTTCATTTTCTACTTGAATTAATCTCAATTCATCCAACACTTTCGGATTTTCTTCAAAATATTGGACGAGATCACCTATGCGGTCTATAGAATTCCAGCTTAAATGGTGCTCTATACCTTCCACATCATCATAAATATTTTCTTCTTTTACTCCAATAAGTTTTAAGAAGTTTTCCAGTAAATCATGACGTTCTACTAACCTCTTACCAACTTTTTTCCCCTTTGTCGTCAAGATGAGACCGCGATATTTCTCATAAACAAGATAATTATCTTTATCTAGCTTTTGCACCATCTTTGTTACAGAGGAGGGATGTACAGATAATGCTTCCGCAATATCTGATACACGGGCATATCCTTTATTCTGAATTAAAATAAATATTTGTTCAATATAATCTTCCATACTTGGAGTTGGCAAAAAAATCCCCCCTATCCAATCAGTAGCATATAAAAGTTTACTATAAAGCAAGTTGTTTAACAAGTGAACGAGCAAACCCAAAAAACTGAATACATTGAATTTAACAATTAATATGAAATTTTCATGAATGTTTCCTTGACTGGATAAAATTTGTAGTGTATATTTTAATTATCATTGAAGAATTGCCTATTTTGACATTTTTTCATGATAATCTTTATGTAGCACTAATGTGCTGATGTTTAGGAGGAAAAAGAAACATGCAAAACGGTAAAGTTAAATGGTTTAACAATGAAAAGGGTTACGGATTTATTGAAGTAGAAGGCGGAGAAGATATCTTCGTACATTTCACAGCTATCCAAGGCGAAGGCTTCAAAACATTGGATGAAGGCGCAGAAGTTTCTTTCGAAATCGTTGAAGGAAACCGTGGACCACAAGCAGCTAATGTAAACAAACTTTAATTATACATGACAAGGCTGGCCACTACGGTCAGCCTTTTATTTATTTTTTAATGAAAGTAAATAGTTCCCCTTCTCTTGGAGAGATTGACCAATTGTACATTGCTTAATACAAAATTGGTGTGAATATGTCTTTCCGTATTGTTTTCTAAAATGTGATTGTAAAAAACAACCATTACAATAGGAAGTAATTAATTCATCAATTTCTCTATAAATGTCAGTACGTTTCATTCCTTCAACCTTTCTTCAACAATTCAATTTATTTTCATGTGACTCTGAATAATTTCTCCTAAGATTGCTTGACTAGCTAATTTATCTGCTTCTTTATTTTGTTTTCTAGATACAATTTCATAATTAACTTTTAGCCCTAGGTTTTTTATTTGTTCTTCAATCCTGTCTAACCATCTATTTAAGACGTCTTCATAACACGGCCATTCTCCTTCTAGTTGTTTTATAACCCCTTGAGAATCCCCAGTGACTTTAATTAGCTGACTTTTTATCCCTATTTCTTCTAGATTTTGAATTGCGTAATACAACGCTGCATACTCAGCTTCATTGTTATTTTCCAATTGTTCTAGCTGTGCATTTAGTCTATATCTGTAGTTATCTTTTCCTTTGTTATAGTATATTACTATGCCAATACCAGCAATTCCGGAATCTAAATGATACCCTCCATCGAAATAAATGTGTGCATTAGTAGGTTCTACTTCTTGTTTCTTTTTGAGCTTACCATATTCCTTCATACTCCATTCTCTCTCCATTTCATCAAGAATGGTAATATCATTAAATCTGCCTGTTTTCATGATATCCTGTAATAGTACATCGAAATGTTCTTCATCGATCCATTCCGATTCGAAATTTATACTAGTAGTCTTTGGACCTTTATATGTTAATTTAAGTTTTACATTCATGATGTACACATCCTATATAAATTCCTTATAATTTATCTATATCCAATCTCTTTTATATTAATCAATTTGTGAGGTGTTTTGTTAATGGTAGAGGTATATATTGATGGTGCAAGTGCAGGTGATCCTGGGTTAAGTGGAGCAGGAATTTTTATAAAAGATAATGGAAAAGTTGAATCATTTTCAATTCCACTTGGTGTAATGAATAACCATGAAGCTGAGTTTCAAGCACTTATACATGCGTTGAAAATTTGTATAAACAATAAATATAACATTGTATCCGTTAGATCTGATTCAAGTGCAGTAGTAGGTGCAATTGAAAAGGAATTTGCCCGAAATGAAAAGTATAGAAATTTGTTAGACCAAGTCCTTTCTTTAGCAGCTGAAATTGATTTATTTTTTATAAAATGGATACCTTCCAAAGAAAATAAACAAGCAGACCAACTCGCAAGACAAGCTATTCAAATGAATGAGAAATAAAGAAAAGTGTGAAGAGAACGAAGGTACACATCAGACGCCCGTGGAAAGCGGAGTGTATTTCCGTAGCAAATATAGTTACACCACCTTTAAAAAAGCCAAACTATCTTGTATATCTTCAAGTAATAGTTTGGCTATACATTCCATCAATATTCTTTTCGACTCAAGCTCTCACAAGTAATCTACATTATAAACTGAATTGATCATTGTTTTTTATAAGACCTATTTCTTCAATTAAGCGAACTGCCTCTGTTTTTTTCGAAATTTTATTTGCATTTAAGGTTTCTAATAAAGATAAGTAGAAGCTACCATCAAAGCTCTTCTGCGTCTTTAACGTCCATTCAATGGCAGTAGATACTAAAAAATCATTCGCACCTGTTAATTGCTTTCCGAAATAAATAAAGGAAATAGCATCATCTTTGAATTTAAATCCTTTACTATCCAATTTCATTAAGTACTGCTCTAATTCGTTACTATTCGTATCCAATCATAGTTCCCCTTTTTACACATTGCTTTCTAATAACTCGAATTTAGCTCCCCAAGTAGATTGCAATATATAATTCCGAACTGTTTTTAATTCTAGTTCGTTTACAATATCCAATGAAGATGGAAGTAAATCTCTCCATTGTGCAGAAAGAATATCAAACTCCAGTGGAACATCACATTTTATTTCGGCAAGAGTTCTCGATAAGTGAAGCATCTCTAAATCCGCTTGAATTTTCTTTTGTACGGAAGGAGCTAACTTCTCAATATTTGCTAATAGACTCTCGATATCTTTATGTTCTCTTATTAATTTATATGCTGTTTTTTCACCAATTCCTTTAACTCCTGGATAACCGTCACTTGTATCGCCCATTAGAGCTTTCACATCTATAAATTGTCTCGGATGTAATTGGTATTCTTCTAAAAAACTAGCCTTTGTATGTTTTTCATAATTCCCATAGCCTTTTTGGAGGATAAAAACATTCACTTGATCATCGACAAGTTGTAATAAATCGCGATCACCAGTTAAAACAGTAACTTCGTATTCTGACTTTTGCTGTTCACAAATCGTCCCGATACAATCGTCTGCTTCATACCCGACAATCCCAATATTTAGGATTCCAAATGCCGTCGTTACTTCCTTAGCTAAATCAAATTGTGGTCGCATTTCCACAGGTGCTTCGGGGCGATTTGCTTTATATCCATCATACAAATCATTCCGGAATGTCACACTTCCCATATCCCAACAAACAGCTGTGTGTGTAGGGTTTATATGTTCAATCGCAGTTAATACATGTTTAATATACCCTTGTACTGCATTTGTAGGTATTCCAGCACTATTAATCATAAAATTCTTACGTACAGCTGTAGCGAAAAAAGAACGGAACAATAATGCCATTCCATCAATTAACAATAAATGTTGTTTCACATTATCCACTCCTGATTTTTTGACTATGAGTATTATACCATATAAAAATAACCATGAAAGAGAATGCCAACAGCAATATATTATAGATACGCACAAAGAAAAGGGCTTATCACTTATGAATTAGCCCTCTTCCGTTCTTCCAAAATACATATTATGGTTTATTTACCTGTAAAATCTATCAGTAGTATTCTACATATCTCAAAGAAATGACAACTGTGACTTCTAAAGAATTTGAAGTTGGTTACGTATGTTTATCCAAGTCTCTAAGTCATCGCTATTGGATAATGCAGAAAACATTAGTTCATATTGCTCCTCCACATTAATGGCAATATGATCTAGTAACAGATTAAATTCTGTATTTAATATAGCTTGATAGAATTGATTCATCTTTTCCAATTCTGTATGCAAATACTCATCTGCTAATGGAGATATAGTATCCTTCATTGCCTCTTCCATCTTTTTCTTCTCATTTTGCTCAAAGAAAGACCGTGCATTTTTAAAGTATTTCAGGTGATTTTCTAATTGCTTCCTATCTATATCCTTAAATGCTTGCATGAATTCAGGAATAGCAGCATCCGAGACTTCAAAAACTGGAATAGATAAATCACGATTGATTTGTTGTAGTTCTTTTTCCATACTTTTCAAGCGTTCTTTTAGCATTTTGTTATAAAAGCGTTCAGCTCTTAAAGAAGTTGCTCGTAATTCTTGCAATAAATCATAACTTGTAGATCCCAATAATTCATCTAAACATTTCTTAAGTTGTTCTTTATTAGGACTTTGGAGAACTGCTGGATTAAATGCTTCTTTAAAGAAATCACTAAAACGATAAAACACTCTTTGTTTAACATAAAATAACAATTCCTTCATTTCTTGTGCTAGCCGTTCTGACACTACACTAATTTCTTGACTCTTTAACCACTTTTGAATTGTTTTTTGTGTTTCTTTTAGTGATGTAACTCGCTTTAGCTTCTCTTCTTCATTCATACTTGCGCTACTAATAAGTTGATCTAATATCGTAATAACCCGATTATACTCTGTTACCGCTGATTGAACTGCTATTTGTGTTAAATCTGCCTTTAGAAAGTGATGGAATTTCTCTTTGAATATATTGATATTTGATTCTAATTTCGTTTGTTCATTCAGGGCTAATTTACTAGAGATACCAAAAATTTTCGGATTACGCACACCATTTTCAGCTAGTTCGGACTGCACATAATCTAGTACTTCCTGTACCTCTTCCTCATCTTTGGCTAAATCAATTGCATTAACGATAAAAAACATCTTATCTAGTTCAAAAGCGTCCTTGACTCGACCTAATTGGATAATAAACTCACGATCTGCTTTTGAAAATGCATGATTATAATATGTTACAAACAGAATGGCATCGGCATTTTTTATATATTCAAAAGCTACACCAGTGTGTCTGGCATTAATGGAATCTGCACCTGGTGTATCAACTAACGTAATGCCTTGTCGAGTAATCTCACAATCAAAGAATAAGTCTATTGCTTCTACAAAACATGCCTGTACTTCATTCCCAACATATTGTTTAAATTCATCTAAACTAGTCGTTAATGTATTTCCTAGATATTGTTCAAAGGTTTCATATCCATTATAAAAAGCTTGTAAAAAGGAAAGATGAATTTTCTCTTTTCCATCTGCATCCGCTTTCGAAATCACTTGTGGAATTAGTTCATAAGCTTGCTCTAATGAATTACAAGTAACTTCGAACATTGACAATGAATGTACAATATCATCTAACATTTGCTGTTTACTTTTAAAATAGATTTTCGCTGTAGCATGCGGGTTTTCTTCCGTTACAGGACAAATTCGATTAATTGCTGCGGTTGTTGGATTCGGTGATACAGGCAGTACACCATCCCCCATCAACGCATTTGCAAATGATGATTTCCCGGCACTAAAAGCTCCAAATAAGGCTATCGTAAAAGATCGATCTTTTAAGCGAGCTATTTTGCTTTCCAATTGTTCACTACTTTTTTGTAGACCTTTTGTATTCCTTAAAATTGGAATTGCCTGCTCTATTGTTGAAAGAACGTCTTCCACTTCTGTAACTTTCATTGGAGGGGGAGTATTTACTCTTTCTTGTACCTCTGAGTATTCCTTTGTTTCCAATTTGACGTCAGTTTCTTCATACACTCGAACATCATCTTGTTCATTATCCCATTTATCTAATAAATCTCTGTAAACTTTTTCTTCCTCACCAGTAGAAATAGTTAATAATTCTACACTTTTCTCATATTCTTTCTCAATTTCGGCAATTTTTCGGTATGCATCAGCACATCTTGTAATGGGCTGTAGCTCTGTTTCTAAATCAGCAGTTTGGTGTTGAACTTTTATTTGTAATGCGTCTGTTATTTGATCAATAAAATTGTCCATTACTTTTTTGGCAATCTTTTTTAAGCGGTTACCAACTTCTTCACAATAATGAAGAATATATTCTCCTGTAACTCCTGCACCTTTATTAATGGCTTCAATAAAGAGGCGGTTATCAAATACAACTTCTAGTTTATTTGCAGAGAATTGTAATTTCTCATCAAATATTTCTAAATCTTTTAACGCTGTAGCTGCCCATTGACGTAAGTGCCAATCAATTTGACTCTCGACTTGCTTTTTAACATTTAATGCGAATGTCTCTAGTCTGTTCTCTCTCTCGATATCTGTTTTCTTTTTACTAAATAATAAGCCCACTTTAAAATTCGGTTGATTAGCTTCCAGAAATTGTTCTGCTAATTCTCTAGTTTCAAATGGCATTAAATATGCATTTTTCAATAAATTATGTTGCTCGTTTATTGCTTCTTTTCTCCAATGCTCCACTTGTGATTCCAACTTATTCTTCGTTTGAATGAGTGCTTGTTCTTTCTCTAGGATATTGGCAAAATCTGATTCGTCGTAATTCGAAATAATCTTCTCATAAGGTTCGATCTGATGTTGGACCTGTTCTTTTAACCACTGATTATGCTCATCCAATAGTCGATTCATTGCAATCGTAATTGTTTTATCTATCCATTCGTCCCGATGAACTATAGCATCATTCAAAATCAACTTAACAGCATTAAATTCATTTTCTACATTGGAAGATTGTTTTAATGAAGTGAAAAAAATGCCAGTTGGCTGTACATCCCAATCATCAAAAGATTTTATTACAGATTGTTTAAACTGTTTAAATGTTAATTCAGTTTCATTATGTTTATCTATTTGATTAATAATTAAATAAAGATTTGTACCATATTCTAATAATTTTTTTGTGTAAATAAAATTTAATTCAGATTGAACATGATTATAATCCATTACATAGAACACAATATCAGCTAGGTGTAAGGATGACTCTGTTGAAATTCGATGTGCATCATCTGTTGAATCGACACCTGGCGTATCCATAATCGAAATCCCTTCTGGAAGTAGCGATTCCTTTCTACTGATTTCGATCTCTAGAACTTGTTCATTCTTACAATACTCTTTAACAGTTTCAAAACTATATGGTGCTTGAAATAGTACTGGTAGCTCTTGTTGATAATAAACCTTCGCATATTCCGAATCTGATTGAAAAATCCTGACAATATTTGCACTTGTAGGTATTGGACTGGAAGGTAAAACTTGCTCTCCGATTAAAGCATTAATCATTGTAGATTTTCCTGCTGAAAAATGACCGGTAAATGCGACGATAAATTCATTTTGATGGATCTTTTTTAATAATTTTTCTACCTTTTCTACTCTTGTTGTGTCACCTTGTTGCTTGAACCGCTCCATTAAAGTTAATGTCTTTTGAAGCGGAGAGTTACTCACAGAAGATTGTAATACGGTTTCCATGTCAATAAAACTCCTCATTTGTAGTTAAAACTATTTTACATGAAAATTCAATTATTTAATATAAAAGCTCTGTTAAACTCTGTTGTTGATTTTCGCTCCTGTACACTCGCTACAATCAACTAAGTTGTTAACAACAATGAACTTTAACAGAGCCAATATAAAAAAAGATTGGACGATAGCCGAGTATTTTCCGCTCGCCAAGTCCAATTCTATGAATAATTAGTGTGTTGTTTTAAAGCACGTTCTTCTACAGGTATTCTTATCGCTAACATTAGTTGGTTTAAGAGAAAGAATATAACAGCACATATATATGCTTGAAATAATAATGGAATTACCAGTAGTTCTAAAGTGACGATTAAATAGTTCGGATGCTTGAGCCATTTAAACGGACCATTATGAACTACTTCAATTCCAGGTAATACGATTATTTTCGTATTCCAATACTTTCCTAATACGGAGATAACCCATATGCGTACAATTTGTAGCAATAAAAAGATTGTTATGTATAGTGGCCACCATATACTTAATTCACGTTCCAATGCCACTACTTCAACTATTAATACAACAAAAAAACTAATATGCATTAGAACCATGTATTTATAATGGTTTTGTCCATACTCCAGTGCTCCTTGCTGTTTCATCCATATTTCATTTCTGCGCGCTATTATTACTTCAAAAAGTCGTTGAATGATAACAACACTAATAAATAGTGTAAAGATCATTACTCCCACCTCACAAGTAATAATTCCGAACTAAAACCTGGACCTAAGGCAGCAATGATTCCATGCTCTCCTTGCCTAATAACGTCATTCATGAAACGCTCTAATACAAATAGCACGGTTGGTGAGGACATATTTCCGTATTCTTTTAAAATATGAAGAGAATGGTCCATTTTTTCATGCGGAAGGTTTAGAGCTTCTTCATACGCGGTTATTACTTTTCTTCCACCTGGATGAGCAATAAAATGTGCAATATTAGCTTTTGACAAATGATTTTTATCAAGCAAATGAACTACTTCAGGTTCTAACCAATTTCCTACGATTTCTGGAATACTTTTTGAAAAAATGACATGTAAGCCACTGTCTTTTACATCCCATCCCATCACATCTATGGAATTTTCTAATAAAGTTGATTGTGTATCAATGATGTTAGGTAATGGTCTTGAAGTAATGTCAGTATAATTGATCTCATCCCCTGCAACCAAAACAGATGCAGCACCATCAGCAAATAACGATGTACCTACAATATTTCGTTTGCTAATGTCGTCCAGCTGAAAAGTCAAACTACATAATTCGACTGCCACTACAACTACTTTCGCATGTGGAAAAGCACGGCAATATTCATATGCACGTGATAAACCTGCAGCACCGCCTGCACAACCTAAACCCCAAATTGGGATTCTTTTTGTATGACGATGAAATGGCAAGCGATTCATAATGTGAGCATCTAGACTTGGAGTGGAGAGACCTGTAGTACTAATCATAAATATTGCATCAATTTCACTAAATGCAATATTTCTCTCCAAACTATTTGCATGTAGACAGTTTTGAATCGCCTGCACACTTAGATCAACCGCTGCTTCAATAAATGCATTGTTTTGTTCCGAAAATGAATGTTTCTCTTGATACCAATCAATTGTTTTTGCAAAATGTCGTTTATTAATTTCTCCATTTACAAAAACTTGAAGTAGTGATGGAAGATTTTCTACCTTACCTGTGTATAGCTGCCGAACGAATTGCATTGTTTGCTCTTGATCAATGATGTTTTCCGGTACTGTTGTACCCACAGAAATAATTCGTGGCACATTGACATCTCCTTAAGGTAGTTATAAAGAATCATGATTGTAATGCTTGTAATTGTTCAAAAAAGCCAGGATATGAAATTGTAATTGCACTCGTATTTTCAATTTCTGTTACACCTGAAGCAATACAGCTAGCCACTGCTAACATCATCCCAATTCGATGGTCACCGTGACTACTTACTCTTGCTCCATGAAGTTTAGTTGGTCCAGTAATTTTCATACCATCCTCTGTCGCTTCAATATTTGCACCCATCTTCTTAAGTTCAGCAACGACAGTATCAATTCTATTTGTTTCTTTTACTTTCAATTCAGCAGCATCTTTAATGATAGTTGTACCCTCTGCTTGTGTTGCAGCTAAAGCTAATATTGGTATCTCATCTATTAGCCTAGGGATAATATCACCACTAATTTCGACTGCTTGTAAATTTGATGTTTCTACAGCTATATCAGCATAAGGTTCACTAGCTTCATGATTGGCATTTTCGATTGTAATGTTGGCATCCATTTTTTCTAGTATATCCAAAATTCCAGTTCTAGTAGGATTAATCCCAACATTTTTTATCTTAATGCTACTGTTATTTACAATTGCACCCGCCACTAGGAAAAATGCTGCAGAAGAAATGTCTCCAGGGACATCAATTGCTGTTGCCTGTAATTTCTGTCCACCTTCAATCGACTTTGTTAAACCATCCACTTTTACATTACAACCGAATGCTTGAAGCATTCGCTCTGTATGATCCCTTGAATCTTCTGGTTCCGTTACGGATGTTATACCACTAGCATTTAATCCAGCTAGTAAAATGGCAGATTTAACTTGTGCACTAGCGACAGGAGATTGATAATTAATCCCTCTTAAGTTACCACCACGGATTGAAATCGGTGTAAACTTACCATCTTCACGCCCATCTATTTTTGCCCCCATTTCTTTTAATGGAAGCGTCACTCTTCCCATCGGACGCTTTGCAATAGATTCATCACCGATTACAGTTGTATGAAAAGGAAGATTTGCTAAAATTCCGAGTAATAGTCTGATAGTTGTTCCGGAGTTTCCAACATTCAGCACTTCAGTTGGTTCTTTTAAGCCCTCTAACCCTTTACCATAAATTTCAACATATTCTCCGTCTCTCTTAATTTCCACTCCTAGCTTTTGAAAACATTCGATCGTACTTAAACAATCATCACCTGTTAAAAGACCAGTAACTGTCGTCTTTCCATGAGCAAGCGCTCCAAACATAACGGAGCGGTGAGAGATGGACTTATCACCAGGCACTTTCATCGTTCCATTCAGCTGAACCGGTTTTGTCGCTTCGATCGTCTTATCCAATCATGAACACTCCTTTACATACTGATATATGTTTCATATCCTTTATTTTCTAGACTAACTTTCGCTCTATTTAAATCTTGTTCTGTTTGGAAACTAAGTCTAAGAACTCCGTAAACATCTTCGCGCGCTTCAATAATTCTAATGTTTGTAATACTTATATGTTCTTTTGCTAACAAAGTAGTAATATCGGAAATAACACCCGGCGTATCCTCTACATCGACAAATAGATCATAGAAGGAGGTGATTGCACCTTTTGCACGGACTGGTAACGAATCTCGATATTTTTTGGCACCATGGAAATAGTCAAATATTAATTCACTATCTCCCTCCATTAACAAATTCCGAACATCCTGCATTTCAGCCATCCACTCATCTAACAAGGTTAATAGTTTTGGTTGATTATGACGTACTATATCTCTCCACATTTCTGGACTACTGGAGGCAATTCTCGTAATATCTCGAAATCCACCTGCTGCTAGAAAATTCACATGATCATTGCTTGCAGCATGTTGTTGAACATGTCTAACTAGACTAGCAGCAATAATATGTGGGAAATGACTTACAACTCCAGTAACTAAGTCATGTTCATCCGGATCCATAATAATAAAATTCGCATTTGTACCTATTAACCAACTCTTTAATTTATTTATCTTTGTCTGTGGTGTTGTGGAGGATGGTGTAATAATATAATAAGCATTTTCAAATAGATGAGCCCTTGCGCTCCCTGGCCCTACTTTATGGGACCCTGCCATTGGATGTCCTCCAATAAACGTTACATTACCTGTAAAATACTGTTCCGCCTTCTCCATCATTTTACTTTTTGTGCTACAAACATCTGTAATAATGACATCTTCCTTTAATGGTAATGTAGAAAGGACTTCTAAACATTGTTCCGCTTTTTCTACTGGGCAAGCTAAAATAATTAAGTCTGCTAGGGAAGCTTCCTCTTGAAAGTTCCCCGTACAAACATCGATAATATTTAATTTTTGCGCAAGCATACAATTATCATGATTCACATCAAAACCAATAATAGTAGCTTCTTTATGTTCCTTTTTAATGGCGAGGGCGACAGAGCCACCAATTAACCCTACGCCAATTAATAATACACGTCCCTTTTCACTCAACTATCTCACGCCTATTCTGTCTAAAGTTTTACTGGGGACAATTCTTTTAATAATCTCATTAATTCGTCATTATCCTCTTCTTTTCCAATAGTAATTCTAATTCCATTCGGAAATGCTCTTACAATCCATCCTTTTTCAATTAAATATTGGAATACATCTTGACTAGACATACCTGGAATCTTTATAAAGATGAAATTCCCTTCTGATGGATAGTAGAAAATTTGTTGCTTTTCAAAAAAATCATAGTATCTATCACGTTCATGTGTATTTAAAATTACTGATTCCTCCACAAACTGTAGGTCATTCAATGCTGCAATCGCTGCTGTTTGTGCAAGAGCTGAAGTATTAAATGGTAATCTTGAAATGTCAAGCTGTTGTATTAAAGATGGTGCACCGATACCATAACCGATTCGAAAAGCGGCAAGCCCAAATGCTTTTGAAAAGGTCCGTAATACAAATAAATTTTCATAATCATCCAATATTTGAAGTGTTTGTGGATAATCTTGGGCGGTAGCATACTCATAGTAAGCTTCATCTACAACAACTAATACATGTTTTGGTACTTTTTGTAAGAAACTTTCTAATTCTTCCTTATTTACATAAGTACCTGTAGGATTGTTTGGATTACAAATCCAGACTATCTTAGTTGCTTCATCTATTTGATTCGCCATTTCATCTAAATCGTGAACCCCATCTTTTAAAGGGACTTCACGAATCTCCGCATTCTCAATAACTGCATGGTGTTTATATTGAGAGAATGTTTCAGCTGCCATCACAGTATTTGTTTCTTCAGATAGTAGTGCTCTACTAAGAATTTGAATCATCTCATCTAATCCGCTGGAGAATAATAATTGCTCTTCTTTCACATGTAAGTAATTAGCCACTTGTTCTCTCAGTTCCATAGCAGCACCATCAGGATAAACAGCAAAGCTCGGAATCTTAGTAGAAATTGCTTCAACGATTGTTGGTGAACAGCCATGCGGGTTCTCATTTGAAGCAAGTTTTACAATTTTATCTAAGTTATATTCCCGTTTTACTTCATCTGTTGACTTTCCTGGTGTATAAGCTTTTAATGTAAGGATTTGTTTTTTTACATCCATGACTACCCCACCCTTTTCTATTTAACATTTATATTGTTGTCAACCACTTCAAGAGTTTCATTCTTTCCGCATTCAACAATCACTTTGTTTTAATTACTTTTATATTATTAGAAGTCTTTAGCGTATTCG
The DNA here is from genome assembly GCA_007679095.1 of Paenibacillus bovis. Lineage (GTDB taxonomy): Bacteria > Bacillota > Bacilli > Bacillales > Bacillaceae_C > Lederbergia > Lederbergia graminis. The sequence goes on along the minus strand of VEFU01000002.1, from coordinate 148,389 downwards.
TTATGCCTTTGAATATTTTCTTTAATTGCATCCATGCGATCATGACCAAATTGTTCTAAGATTGCTTGTGCTAATTCCCAAGCGACTACTGCTTCTGCTACTACACTTGCTGCAGGCACTGCACAACTATCTGATCTTTCAATACTTGCTTTGAACGGCTCTTTTGTATCTATATCTACAGATTCTAATGGTTTATACAATGTTGGGATTGGTTTCATAACACCTCTTACTACTATTGGCATTCCTGTAGTCATGCCGCCTTCAAAACCACCTGCATTATTTGTTCTTCTTGTATAACCATTTACTTCATCCCATTGAATTTCATCATGAACTTGGCTACCAGGTAAATGTGCTGATTCAAAACCGATACCGATTTCTACTCCTTTAAAAGCATTGATACTCATAATAGCAGCACCTAGTTTAGCCTCCAGCTTTCTATCGTATTGAACATAGCTACCAACACCTATTGGCATCCCTTCTACGATTACTTCCACAATGCCTCCAATTGAATCCCCTGCTTTTTTTGCGTCATCTATTGCTTGCATCATTTTTTCCGCTGCTTCCGGATCTAAGCAACGAACAGGTGATTCTTCTGTTACTTTTTGAAGCTCATCCATCGTGTTATATTGAGTTTTTTGTGCTTTAACTCCACCAATCTCCAGTACATGGCCACCAACTTTAATTCCTAATTCAGCAAGAATGGTTTTAGCTACTGCTCCAGCTGCAACTCGAACAGTTGTTTCACGTGCAGAAGATCTTTCTAATACATTACGCATATCGCGATGACCATATTTAATTGCACCATTCAAGTCAGCATGACCAGGACGTGGTCTCGTAATTTTTCTTTTCACATCTTCTTGTTCTTCGGGGCTAATTGGATCTGCCCCCATAATTTTTCTCCAATGCTTAAAGTCATTGTTCTCAACGACAAGCGCAATTGGTGCTCCTAATGTAACACCATGACGAACTCCACTAGTAATAAGAACTTGGTCTTTTTCGATTTGCATTCTACGACCACGACCGTACCCTTTTTGTCTTCTTGCTAATTCGTAATTTATTTGCTCAGCTGTTAATTCTAATCCTGCTGGAACCCCTTCTAAAATTGTTGTTAGTTGTGGGCCATGTGATTCCCCTGCTGTTAAATATCTCATTTCTCATTCCTCCAGTTATTTGTTTAATGTAAAATACAAAAATCGCCCCTGCAAATTGCAGGGACGATTAAATATCGCGGTACCACCCTCATTGTGAAATAAACATCTCACCACTTAACAAGTTAACGGCTTTTACCGACTTTTTCTACTGATCTAATATTGCAATGTTCGAAAAAGCAGCTCAAGGAAGTAATTCGCAATCAATACTGTGCTGATTCTCACCAACCATCAGCTCTCTGATACTACATGTTAAAGAATGCTACTATGTCCTGTCTTCGCTTTTTTAATTATTATTTAAATTTAATTTTTAGCACATGAACGAGATATTGTAAAGTAATATTTCATTATTTAAAAAACTTTTTCATATGTTCATCTGTTTTTCACACACTTTACACTCAATAATTACATACTATTAAGAAATTTTGTGATATAATAATGGACATAAATCGAAAAAGAAATAAAAGTCCAATAATTTATTTTTTTGTGTTGACATTTATTCCGTTTAGGTCTAATGTATTGAGCTATCAACATAATAAATTCGTACACGCTTTACAGCGTTGAAGCGATGAAGAATTATAGATGTAATAAGGAGGGCATATTCGTGTCAGAACTAGAAATGTTACGTTCAAAAATTGAAAAAACAACTTTAGAAATCTTAGAATTACTAAATGAACGTGGAGAAATTGCACAAGAAATTGGTAAGCAAAAAGAAATGCAAGGTGTAAAACGGTTTGATCCAGTACAAGAAAGAAAATTACTTGATCTAATTGCTGCTAATAACAAAGGCCCATTTGAAACATCTACTGTACAGCATATTTTCAAACAAATCTTCAAAGCAAGCTTAGAATTACAAGAAGATGATAATCGCAAGGCATTACTTGTCTCCAGAAAGAAAAAGCCAGAAAATACTGTTGTATCCGTTTTGGGACAAAACTTTGGGGATGGTTCTCAACACTTTATTATGGGACCATGTGCAGTTGAAAGCTATGATCAAGTAAAAACTGTGGCACAAGCTATGAAGAAACAAGGCTTAACATTAATGCGTGGTGGAGCATACAAACCAAGAAGTTCACCATATGACTTCCAAGGTCTCGGCTTAGAAGGATTGAAGATTCTTAAACAAGTCGGAGAAGAAGAAGGCATGGCAATTATTAGTGAAATTCTAAATCCAAATGATGTGGAAACAGCACTAGATTATGTTGACGTGATTCAAATTGGAGCACGTAATATGCAAAACTTTGAACTGCTTAAAGAAGCAGGTAAAGTTAATAAACCAATTCTACTTAAGCGTGGCCTTTCTGCTACAATAGAAGAATTTATGTATGCAGCAGAATATATTGCTTCTCAAGGAAATAACCAAATTATTCTTTGTGAACGTGGAATTAGAACATATGAGAAAGCTACAAGAAATACATTAGATATTTCTGCAGTACCTATTTTGAAAAAAGAAACGCATTTACCAGTTGTTGTTGACGTAACACACTCTACTGGTCGTAAGGATCTACTTCTTCCGTGTGCAAAAGCTGCATTAGCAATTGGCGCAGATGCTATTATGGCGGAAGTACACCCTGATCCAGCAGTAGCATTGTCTGACTCTGCACAGCAAATGGATATTAATGAGTTTAATGAATTCATGGCAGAAGCAAAAGCTTTCGCTAACGTTGTCCAAAGTGCTACAGTAAACAACTAATATAATAGTATAAAAAGCCAAACATGCTTTGAGGCAGGTTTGGCTTTTTATTATGAATATTTTTTCAAAGGGTCTGTTAAAGTTCATTGTTGTTAACAACTTAGTTGATTGTAGCGGATGTACACGAGACTCCTGCGGGAACAGCACGAGCCGAAGATCCACTTGGCAATGCGGTTTTCTTTGCCAAGTTAGCTGAGGCCGTGCCCCCGGAAAGCGAGTGTACAGGAGCGAAAATCAACAACAGAGTTTAACAGAGCTTTTTCAAAAAGTATAAATTTTGTTTATTCAACTTGTAAAACACACAAGTTACAAATTATATACTTTTGAGAACTTCTCTGTTAAATAGTTCCCTAAATATTTTGCATTTAACCCTTCTCCTGTTGCACTTTCTAATATTTCCAATGGTTTTTTCGTTTTACCATATTGATGGACATGAGTAGTTAACCACTCTTTAATAGGTAATAATTCTCCGTTCCTTAGTAACTCCTCATAATTTGGCAAATCTTTTAACATCGCATTTTTCAATTGTGCTGCATACATATAACCTAGAGCATAGGATGGGAAATAACCGAAACTACCACCTGCCCAATGAACATCCTGTAACACACCTTCCCCATCATTCTCTGGGCGTATTCCTAAATATTCTTCATATTTACGATTCCAAACTTCAGGTAACTCACTTACTTCTACTTCGTCATTAAATAGTGCTTTTTCAATCTCATAACGAATAATAATATGAAGTGCATATGTTAGATCATCCGCTTCAATTCTTATTAAAGAAGGCTTCGCTTCGTTTATTGAACGATAAAAATCTTCCAAAGAAACATGATCAAACTGACCACTTGCATATTTTTTTAATACATCATAATTTTTCTCCCAAAATGCTAGATCACGGGCTAGAATATTTTCATAAAATAGTGACTGTGATTCATGAATCCCCATCGATGTGCCTGTACACAGTGGTGTTCCTACTAAATCCTTAGAAATATTTTGTTCATATAAAGCATGTCCACCTTCATGTATAGTACCAAACACACTAGTTCTCCAATCATTCTCATCATATCTTGTTGTAATTCTTACATCTCCTGGATTAATACCAATTGCAAATGGGTGTACGGTTGTATCTAATCTACCAGAATTAAAATCATATCCCATTTGTTTTAAGATTTCATGACTAAATGCTTTCTGCTGTTCAACAGGAAATGGTTGGAATAGGAAATCTGTTTGAGGTTGTTCTGCTTCAGATATCTTTTTCACGAGTGGTACTATTACATCTTTCAATTCACCAAATACTTTGTCAATTATATCAACTGTCACACCAGGTTCATACATGTCTAGTAATGTATTATATTTATTTTCTTTATAGCCCCAATAGCTGATAAACTTTTTGTTAAAAGCAACTAGTTTTTCTAAATATGGTTGGAACATATTAAAGTCTGCTTTTGCTCGAGCTTCTTCCCACACGCTTTCAGCATTAGCTTGTAAAATAACATATTCTTCATATTCTTTTGCTGGTATTTTCTTATTTTTCTCATAGTTCTTTTTACATTCTTCTAGCGAAAGTTTAGCAACTTCCGATAGTTCTTCTATTCGTTCTGATAGTTCATTAATAAATTTAGCCATTTCTTCAGATGTTGACATTTGAAATGCTTCTGATGATAGAACACCAATGACTTTAGATCGTTGTTCTACACCATTTTTCGGTGCACCAGTACGCAAATCCCAATATATAAGAGCAAGTGCTTCTTCATATGCCTGCATCTTCTTTATGTAATCTAAAAATTCCTTTTCGAGAACATTAACTTCTTTGGACATTATATAATCTCCCCTTGTAATAATTATTGTTGCCATTATAGTATATCGGTTTTTATCAAAAAAAGGTAAATATAAAAACGCAAGTGTACAAAATATACACTTGCGTCTTAGGAATAAGGGTTATTTCCATTGTGTGTTAACTGATAATTTAGTGCTTTACTAAGACTCAACTCTGCATCTTTTAATTGATCTAGTGCTGATTGAGATGATGTCTGATCTGATTGTAACAATTCATAAGTAGAATGTATTGCTTTAGAAATTATATTAAATTCTTGTATACTCCTAGGCATCGTTTCTCCTCACCTCCACAAAATATACATATAGTATATTCACAAAGGGAGAACTTTATTCCTTTATTATTGTCTAGGAGGTCTAGGTCCCCAATATTGATAAAAGTCAGTTCTTATAAATCCATTAAACAATTTCCGTTTTTTTGTTGCATCTTTCCCAAAGAGCTTTTCAAAATCTGGATGTGATGTAAGGATATAAAGTGACCATGTATCCAATTGTTGGAATACTTTTCCGATATCAACATACAATTGTTCTACTTGTTTTTTTTCACCAATACGTTCACCATATGGGGGATTCCCGATAATGGCACCATATTCATGTCTTGATGTTAAGTCTTTTGCTTGCATTTGTTTAAAAGAAATCATATCACCAAAACCTGCTTCAATGGCATTATTTTTTGCAATATCAACCATCCTATGATCTATGTCAGTACCGATAATTTCAAGTTCTTGATCATAGTTTGCCACGTCTTCCGCTTCCTCACGAACCTTTTCCCAAATCTTTGAATTAATTAATGGCCATGATTCGCTTATAAATTCACGATTAAAACCTGGTGCAATATTCTGGCCGATAAGTCCCGCTTCGATTGGTATTGTTCCAGATCCACAGAATGGATCATGAAGTAATGTCGATGGTTGCCAATTAGCAAGTTTTACGAGTGCAGCTGCCAATGTTTCTTTAATCGGCGCTTCCCCTTGTCCTACTCTATAGCCACGTCGATGTAAACCTGCACCACTAGTATCAATTGTTAAAGTTGCTTTATCTTTTAGTAGAGATACCTCTATCTTAAATAATGCACCTGTTTCTTCCAACCATGATGATTTTTTATACACTCGTTTCATTCTTTCCACTATCGCTTTTTTTACAATAGCTTGGCAATCAGAAACACTGAATAAGGTTGATTTTACGGATTTTCCTTGCACAGGAAAATTAGCGTCCTCTGGCAAATAATCTTCCCACGGCAACGCTTTTGTTTGCTCAAATAATTCATCAAATGTTGTAGCACGAAATTCACCAACAATAATCTTCACACGATCTGCTGTACGTAACCACATATTAGATCGTGCAATCGCGAGTTCATCCCCATCGAACAATACTTTCCCATTTTCTACTTTACATGAATAGCCTAAATCTTTTACCTCTGAAGCTGCAATTGCTTCAATTCCCATTGCCGTCGTAGCCATTAATTTATAGTTTCCCATAGTCTTTCACCCTACGTTTCATAAAAATTATGTAAAAAGACTGTACCTTGCAAATACAATTGACTCGATAGAATCAACTATATTATAGGAACAGTCTCTGTTAGTTTTCATATTGGAACCTATCATAACATTCATGTAAGCCATGTTCTGTACCTTTGTACTACAAGCGGTCATAGGCGGACCTCGTACTCCGGCGGTAACCATCTGTCTGCAAGTATAAAACTTGCCTTTTCCCTTGTTCATTTCCTCAGGAAAAGTGCCCCTACCAAAATTTGAGTTTCTCGCTCGTGGGGTTTACCTCGTTCCACCTCTGTTGTTTCCAACAAAGCTTCGTCACTGTGGCACTTTAAAGGTAGTTGCACCATATCTTTTAAAAGACTTAGGTACTTTCCCTGCCGTCAATCCAGTTAAACCGGATTGCCCTGGCTTATTGTTTCGCCAGGCACGATCACTACGTGCATCTCAGCTCCGTGCGAGCATGGACTTTCCTCTACCGCAATGAATGCGGCAGCGATTACCCGAATGTTATGTGTCTTAGCGACTTCTAATATTATCTCTTTTTCGTATTGAATGCAAGTGTAATTTATGGAAGTACTATTTATTGTTCATCTAATTTTGCACCGAAAACATGCTTTTCTAAATTAGATAGACGCTTTAATATATCAAAGTTAGTTGTTCCAGCTGGTTGAATAGATTGCTTACGACTTTGTTCTTCTAACTGTTTTTTAAGACGTATATTCTCTTGCTGTAGCTCATCTACTATTTCATGCATACTTTCATAATCTTTAATAATAACATCTAAAAATTTATCAACTTGCTCTTGTTTATAACCACGAAATCCAGTTTTAAATTCTTGTTCTAAAATTTCTTTTGAAGTTAATTTAAGTTTATCTAACATCCGAGACACCACCTTAATCATTCACAATTCCATAACTATATTCTTTCAAAACAAACCGATTTTGTCAATTTATTGATTATGTAAAAAGAAGCAATTATATATTAAAAAAATTGACAAAAAATAGATTTACAGACGGCAAATGTATACATGACAATGGTTTGAATCAACAAAAACGGGAATGAAATATATCATCCCCGTTACATTTCTATATTAAAATGGGAAATTAGGCCTTGGACCAAATCCTGAGCCTGGCATTCCTGGACCCTGCATTCCTTGGCAGAATCCTTGGCCTCCCATTCCTGGACCTGGCATTCCTGGACCAAATCCTGGGCCTGGCATCATTCCTGGACCGAATCCTGGGCCAGGGCCTGGCATTACTACGTTTTGATTTGTTACTTGAGTTACATTTGATTCTGTATGTGGAAAATAGTGTTGATGCACGATATTTTGATGGTGAACATTTGTTGTGTGTGATGGATGAATTTCTGGTTGAATAATATTTGATTGAGTATGTTTTACACAACATTTTGTCGGATGAACTACAGCTGGTAGCACCTGAGTTCCACAATTTTTCACCGGACCTCCACAATGTCTATTCATGGCATTAACTCCTTTCTCATCAGTAATAAGTTTACACTTACAGCCTATGTAGGAATAGAGGTACATGTACTAATCCAAACACCTATATTTCCAATAAGGGGCTAATATCCATGTTGATTTCCCATCATGAAAACATCTCATCTTCAATATTCCGACAGCAAAAAATATAAAAAACATTATTTCGATGTCACTTTTTGTTATTTTATTGTAAAATAGTCGAATGTTGCGCTTACCCGGGAAATGTTTACTAATTAACTGTTTTTATCATTTTTCCCATACAAGCGTTGTAATCTTTTATTTACTTCCATAATAAATGAATCACGATTTTTACTATCAATATCATCCAGTTGTAAATGAATTTCTTTAGCCTTTTGGCTGCGTTGTATAGCTGCGTAATAATCTTTAAATTGGTGCTCCATTAACTTAGCTAATTCAATATTTGCATCTCTTTGTATGATCGAATCACCAATATCAGCCACTTGGGCCCATTCTTCGTACGCCTCTTTATATTGCTTTTTACGTTTTAGAGAAAAAGCAAGCTCGTGGCGGGCTACAATGTCTCCTTCTCCTGCTGCTGTCTCAAAAATGGTGGATGCAGCATCCCTTTCTCCAATGTAGTCAAACCACTTTCCAATAATGACTTTATCTTTAGCTGTTTGATGAGGATCAAGGCCATGAATTTGAAAGGTTAAATGAATATATAACGTAATTAGCGATAATATATCCAGCTCATTATGTTTCAGCACTTGGAGCACTGCTTCGGGATCTTTTCTATCCACATAATCAAAATAAATCATCGGTGCTAAATAACCAGGGATGTCATCTGTTCGATGAACCCCTAATATTTCCCTTTCCACATTAACTAGCTTGACCGAGTCCATTCTATCCTTCCATAACCTACGAGCCGCATGATATAAGTCAAAATGTCCATAAGCAGGTAACTTCGGAACATGATCACGCACCAGTCGATGCTGCGTTTTTACTTGTGGCCAATCAAATGCTTTGCCATTATAAGTAACCAAGGTTGTATAATCGACACTTTCCAAAAAACTTTTATAAAAAGGTACTTCAAAACCTGGTTCTGGGAGAAAGTGTTGTTTCAGTATAACCTCATTTTTTCTTACTTGAGCATGACCAAGGAGGAAGATGGAATTCCCTGCACCACCAGACAATCCTGTTGTTTCCGTATCGAAGAAAAACAAATTGCTAGCTTTTAGGCCTTTTGCTGATAATGGGTGATTACTAGTAGATTCCTCCCAAGCATTGATAGCTGTATATAAATCTAAAAAGGAATAATGTCCATGACGATAATCAATTGGAAAACGCTTCTCCCTTATGAAACAATAATCATCCTCTAATATATAGGGTTTTGCACCAGCTGCCTCCCATTTTTCTGAAAACCGTATATCTACTTTTTTTTGTTCTACATTTGCTTCCGGAAAATCAGAGGGTTTATCTGTACCACGTATAATATTCGCCTTCATCAGATTCAGCTTGCTTTTCAGAGACAATTCCTTTCACATCCTTACGTACTAACGAGATTTCGGATCCTGTTAAGCAACTTAATCGTTGTCATTTTTGTTGTAGTTGTTCGTAATTCAGTGCCAATACAAGATGGACAACCTGAATCACACGCACAATTTTTCACCATTGTAAACGCCTCGTTTATGATATCCCCCATCACTTCGTATACTTTCTCACTTATTCCTATTCCACCTGGATAGCGATCATAAATAAAGATGGTTGGCGTGTCATTATGAGCAGCCTTTACTTGTGGGACTACATAAATATCTCCTGGATCACACATTGCAAATAAAGGTATAATCGAATTTATCGCATGTGCCGCCCCAATTAATCCATACTCTAAGTCCTCTAAGTTAAAATCACCCCATGTTTGTTTCAGTGAAATCCATGATGCATTTGTATGCAACTCCATCTCAGGTAAGTGGATTGGACCTGAGCCAATATTCTCATGAGTTTCAAATTTTATTTTTTTAAATATCGTTGCCATTGCATTTACAGTTACATCACCAAATGCAATTTGGATATCCTCAGAGTTTTTCTCTTTATCTACTTCTAAAACTTTTAATTGAACAGCTAAATTTGCATCTGTAAAGTAATCAACTTCCACCTCTTTAACAAATGCTTTTTTCTCTTCCCAATCTAGCTTTTCAACCTGATATTGGATCCCTTGGTGGAGATAGATTGCCTCATCATGCAATAAGGTCATTGCACTAAATGTATCCATTTCGCCGATAACCTTTACGTTTGCTGTTTCTGTTTGATCAATAATTACCACATTTTCTTGTGATGCAGATCGTAAACTTATGTTATGAGCTGGAAAAGAATCATTCATCCAAAACCATTTATTTCCATTGCGATGTAACACTCTTTCTTCCGTTAGAAAGTCTAGAATATCTTCAATTTCTAAGTCCCCAAAACTTTCCCCAGCTTGAAATGGTAATTCATAAGCAGCACATTTTATGTGATCGACTAAAATAATTAAATTATTAGGATTGATTCTTGCTGTTTCTGGTGATTGTTTAAAAAAGTAATCAGGATGTTCAAGTATATATTGATCAAGTGGAGACGAGCTTGCAACCATAATTACTAATGATTCACCAAGTCTCCTCCCTGCCCTACCAGCTTGCTGCCATGCACTTGCAATTGTTCCTGGGTAGCCTGTCATAAAGCAGACTTGAAGTTGTCCAATATCAACACCTAGTTCAAGTGCATTCGTGCTGACAACACCGTAAATATCTCCATTACGTAACCCCTTTTCTATCTCTCTTCTTTGAGTAGGTAAGTAGCCACCTCGATAACCTCTTATTGCTTTAGGTCCGAGTTTATGCTGAATTAATTCCTGTAAGTATTTTAATATGATTTCTACTCTTACACGGCTACGTGCAAAGACAATTGTTTGGATATTATTTTTTAAAAACTCCCCAGCTAACTTACTAACTTCTAAAGTAGCGCTCCTCCTTATGTTCAATTGTTTATGAACAATAGGTGGATTATAAAAAACAAAATGCTTCTTCCCACTGGGAGCACCATTTCTATCAATTAACTTCATATCCACACCACAAAGCATTTCACCTAGTTCTTTTGGGTTAGCAATTGTGGCTGATGTACAAATAAATATTGGATTTGAACCATAAAAATTACATATTCGTTTCAATCTACGGATTACATTTGCCACATGACTTCCAAACACACCACGATATATATGAAGTTCGTCTAACACAATGTATTGTAAGTTTTCAAATAGCGATACCCATTTCGTATGATGTGGTAATATTGCTGAATGAAGCATGTCCGGATTTGTAATCACAATATTTCCTGCTTTTCTTACTCTTTGGCGTATATTAGCTGGCGTATCGCCATCATATGTATAACTATTTATCGGTAACTCTCCGATATCTATCAATTCATTTATTTCGCTTTTCTGATCCTGTGCCAATGCTTTCGTTGGAAAAATATATAACGCTCGTGCGGAAGGATTAGATAATATCGTTTGTAATACAGGTAAGTTGTAACATAATGTTTTCCCAGATGCTGTAGGAGTAACTGCTGTGATACTTTGACCACTAATTGTATATTGATAAGCCTCTTCCTGGTGCGTATAAAGTTCCGTAATTCCACGTGAAGTTAAAGCATTTATAATTTTCGGATGCAAATTTTCAGGAAAAGGAACAGTTTTTGCTTCTTGCTCAGGTAAAGTATGCCAATGTACAATTTGTTCTTTCATTACCGGGTTGGACTGTAATTGTTGTATTAAATCATGAAAGTCTTGCTTCCATTTCAACACTCATCACCTCTAATGTCATTTTAACGAATAAACGTTCGTTTTCAAAGGGTTACATACAAATATTTATCTACTTACACAAATAGTTATAAAAATTAAAAAAGGAATCGCTGCTTAGATTCGATTCCTTCTTTGTTAAAATTTAAATAATCCCCCTAATCCTTTTGCCATGCCAGATACTTGATTAAATATGTTCATCAATTGACCGGCAGTATTAACCACCTTGTTATAATCAAAGCTACCGTCCTGGGTTTTAAAGGATTGTAAAATACTGTTAAATTGATTATTCTTTGGTTTTATAAATGGGTTTGGTTTTGGATAGTAGTGCTGATTCCCTGGCTGGTTTCCATATTGCTCATATAAGTAGCTTTCTTCTGGTTGTAATGGATTTTGAAATAATTGACTTGTTTTATTCCATCTCCCTGTTTGTGTGGAATAGCCATACGGACTTTGCATTGCCTGATGCCCATATATATTTGGAAACGATGGTGGATAATGATTTGGAGGATAAGGATTTTGATAGTGCTGTTGGTACAGCATCCATGTAGGCATAGGCACATGTTGACGAAATTGATGCTGCATGATAATTTCCCCCTGATCTTTTGCTTACTGCTATACACTATGCCTATTTTATGGAAATTGTGTCAATCGCCCGTCTTCAAATAATCATTTAATATATCTAGGAATCTTTTTAATATATATTGGTTAGATTGGATATGATCATTAAATCGTTTTAAACTCGTATCGGGAAAAAATGCACGGATAGAAACCATTTGTATGTTTTCTGCAGTATTTTTAATTTGCATTGGATATAAGTTTTTAGGTTTATGTATCATGATCCAATTAGTAGCAGCTGGTTCCCAAACATCACAAATTTCTTTTATCTTATCCGCAAACGGTTTGACTTGAGTATAGAAGTCTCCTTTCTCCCCTGTTTTTTTACTCTTGATAAATATTTCATTCGCCTGTTCATTAAGTTGATATAATTCCGATGTATATAATTTTAACTCATCTATATTCATTCTTTCTTAAACTCCTTTATTCAAACGAAAAAGCAGCTTCCAAAAAAGCTGCTGTCAATTTTTCTTCATTGTACTTTTTATATCTAAATTTTTCAAGAAAGATTAACTTTATCTTGCAAGAGCAATAGGCTGAGTTTCTTGATTCAGTCGTTTTTGAGAATTGTATAGGGACTCCAGCTCCACAATTTTTTGATTCATTTGTTTATCAGTATGTTCCATACGGCTTTTCATCCAATTTTCTTCTAAACTGATTTTTTCTGCGACCATCTTCTCTAAATTATCGATTTGAGAGCTAATGGATTCCAATTTGTTTAATAAATCATTTCTAGTCATTGTTTCGCGCCTCCGTCCTCACCCGTTTTGTTACTTAAATTCGGCGTTTGTTCTGAGCTTCCTGCACGCTTGACAAAACTAGAAGCAATTCGTCAAAGAAAGTGTAGTTCTAACATAGGAAAATAACACTTTCGACAATCCTTCTCATCACGTAGAAGGTCTATTTGGACCAGAAAGCTTCGGATTCCCTTCACCAGCTTTTTTATTTCGATCATTCATTCTTCTTTGTTCATTTTTATTTTTATTTTTCTTTTTCATAAATATATTTCCTCCTTACATATACTTACCTGTGTAAAACACCGGTATATCTATATCATTTGGAATTAGCTTAATTTGATTCATGATTTTACAATTCACTTTTTTGCACATTTTTGAAACAAAAATGGAGGTATAATCGTCAAATAGTGATATCGACCCTTCTCGCTCTCATTTTTTTAAGTTATGTTATAATTTAGCAAGCGAGGTGTAGCAAGATGGAGTTTCATTACCCAAACGGAAGGAAATATAAAGGTAACCCTACTCCTAATAAAAATAAATCAAAAAAGGAAATCACGTACAGCAATAGGGGTATGACACTAGAGGATGATTTGAATACTACGAATGCTTATTATTTAGCAAATAACATAGCAGTTATTCATAAGAAACCAACACCAATACAAATTGTTCATGTGGATTACCAATCCCGAAGTACTGCAGTAATAAAAGAAGCATATTTTAGACAAGCCTCTACTACTGATTATAATGGAGTTTGGGGTGGACGATATATAGACTTTGAAGCAAAGGAAACAAAGAATACTACCTCTTTTCCTTTAAATAACTTTCATGACCATCAAATTAAACATATGAAGTCTGTAGTTGAACATAAAGGTATTGCATTTGTTATACTGCGTTTTGTTAAAACGGATGAACTATTTTTATTAAAAGCGGAAGATTTATTTTTTTATTGGGAGCGAATGATCAATGGAGGGCGAAAATCTATAACAAAAGATGAAATAATCAAATCTGGTTATTCGTTAAAATACTCTCTACATCCTAGAATTGATTATTTGGAAATTGTACGCCATGTATATTCTTTATAATACACCATGGATGAACGTATATAAGAAAGTGAGGAATGATGCAAATGGCTGGAGATTATAAAACTCGAGAAGAACGCCGAAAGCAATCAAAACCTAATAAAAAAACGAAAACAAAAGCAAAAAGTGGTAAAGGCCAAATAATTAAAAAAGCTTTTTTAATTGTATTTTTCATAGGAATACTCGGACTTGTAGTTGGAGGGACGATGTTTGCTATCTATGCTAGTGATGCACCACCGATAGATGAAGTGTTATTAACGGACCCTGTTGCTTCAGAGGTACTTGATATTAACGGTGATGTTTTTGCAGTACTAGGTGCAGAAAATCGTGATTATGTTTCGTATGATGACATCCCTAAAGAAGTTGAGGATGCTGTCTTAGCAATTGAGGATGTCCGATTCTACGAACACAGTGGTATAGATTTACGAAGACTTGCAGGCGCAGTCCTTGCTAATGTAACTCGTGGATTTGGTGCAGAAGGTGCATCTACGATTACTCAACAAATTGTAAAACTTTCTTTCTTATCTGAGGAAAAAACATTAAAAAGAAAAGCGCAAGAAGCCTGGCTCGCCTTAAAATTAGAACAAAATTATACGAAAGAACAAATCTTTGAAATATATGTAAATAAAATTTACTACGGTAATGGTATTTATGGAATTGAAACAGCAGCTCAATTTTATTTCGGGAAAGAACTAAATGAACTAGAATTACATGAGCGTGCATTTTTAGCGGGAGTACCACAACGTCCAAATGGATATGACCCGTATGTTTATCCAGAGAACGCTGAAAAAAGAAAAGACTTAGTGTTAACCCTAATGGAGATGCATGGAAAAATTTCTGAAGAAGAAATGAAGGCCGCACAAGATATTCATGTAACAGAAACATTAATACCTGAAGAAGATAATGTGGGAAAACCATATAAGTATGACTCATTTGTTGGTCAAGTAATTAAAGAAGTAGAAGCACTTGGTGACTATAATGTTTATGCGGACGGATTAAAGATTCATACTACTTTAGATCCTAAAGCACAGGAATATACGGAAAAAATGTTACTAACTGATGAAATTGTTCAATTTCCTAATGATGAAATGCAAGCTGGTCTTGTCCTTCTTGATACGAAAACTGGTGAAATTAGAGCGATCGGTGGAAATCGATTTAAAGATATAAAACGAGGCAGAAATTATGCTACTCAGCTTTCTGATCGCCAACCAGGGTCTACAATTAAACCAATTCTAGATTACGGTCCAGCAATCGAATATTTAAACTGGTCTACTTACGAACAAATTGTGGATGAACCATATAAATATTCTGATGGTACTAAGATTAATAACTGGGATAACAAGCATTATGGGCAAATGACAATTCGCCAAGCTTTGTATCAGTCTAGAAATATCCCTGCACTTAAAGCATTTCAAGCAGTTGGCAGCGAAAAAGCAAAAGAATTTGCTGCAAATTTAGGTTTACCATTTGATGAAGTATTTGAATCAGCATCTATTGGGGGTATTGAAAATGTGTCCCCAATGAAGCTAGCAGGAGCTTATGCTACTTTTGGAAATAATGGAATGTATAATCAACCACATACGGTTAAAAAAATTGTCCTTCAGGATGGGGAAACAGAGGTAGTAAATAAGGTTACGTCTAAAGTTGCCATTAAAGATTCAACCGCATATATGGTTACAGATATGCTGAAAGATGTACTATCCAATAAAGCTGGTTCCACTGGTAAAAGAGCGATCATTCCTGGCTTACCTGCAGCAGGAAAAACGGGTACCACCAACTATAGTGATGAAGAATACGAAAAATACGACTTAAATCGAAATGAAAGTCCAGTTCCGGACGCATGGTTCGCAGGCTATACAACTAATTATACAATTGCGGTTTGGACTGGATATGATAAACGCAGTACACCAATTCCTTATAAGGATCAACGTATCGCAATGGATCTATATAAAAATCTCATGAGCTATATTTCCAAAGATATTGAAACACCAGATTTCAAAATGCCAAAAAGTGTTGTAGAAGTTGCTGTTGAAAAAGGCACCAACCCAGCAAAAAAACCAAGCAAATACACACCTAAGAGTAATATTGTATATGAATTATTTGTGAATGGTACACAACCAACAGAGGAATCAACTATCTTTGATAAATTAGAAGCTCCAAGTGTATCGGGAGAATATAATGAATCTAATTATCAAGTGAGCTTTACATGGAATCATCCAGAACAAGAAGAAAAAGAACTTCAATTTGAAGTAACCTTGAAGACTTCTGATGGTGGTGAACAATCTCTCGGAACTACTACTGATACGACTCTAACGATTGAACACGCAGAACCAGGTATTTCTTATACACTTGATGTAAAAGCCATTTCTAAAACACAAACAAGTTCATCTGGTACCGCAACAGTAACGGTACCTGAAATGGAAGAAGAAGTACCAGATGATATACCAGATAATAGTGAAAATCCGAACGGTAACGGAAATGGTAATGATAACAGTAATGGTAACGGTAATGGTAACGGTAATGGTAACGGTAATGAAGGCAACCAAGATGGGAACACAGATGGAAACAACACCCCTAACCCAGGGGAAGATAATAAAGATGAGAATACAGAAAATCCTGACGAGAATGAAGAAGACGTTCCTACAGACACACCACCTGAAAATGGAAACGAAAATGGAAATAACGAAAATAACAGAAATAACCAAAACTAAAGAAAGGGCAAGATCCTCTTTTACTGGATCTTGCCCTTCTCTTATTTCATTTTTTTTATTCGTTTCTGCCCTTCTCTACATAAGTCTAACAATGGACATGATAGACATTGCGGATTTTGCGCTTTGCAATGATAACGACCAAAGAAAATCATACGGTGATGTGTCACGGACCATTCATCTTTTGGTACTTTTTTCATTAATGTCTTCTCAACTTCTAACACACTATCTTTCCACCGACAAATTGCAAGACGCTTACTTACCCGCTCCACATGAGTATCAACAGCGATAGCAGGTACACCAAATGCAACGGATACAACAACATTAGCAGTTTTCCTACCTACTCCTGGTAACTTTACTAAATCCTCGATATTGTCAGGAATAACTCCATCAAATTCCGTTATGAGCATTTCACACAACTTTTGAATATTTTTAGCCTTATTTCGAAATAAACCAATCGATCGGATATCATTCTCTAATTCCGAAAGTGGAACCGCCAAATAATCTTCTGGAGTTTTATATTTCTGAAATAAATCCTTCGTCACTTTATTAACTAATGCATCTGTACACTGAGCAGATAATGATACTGCAATTACAAGTTCAAATGGATTTGAATGAATTAATTCGCAGTGAGCATCCGGAAACATTTCCCCCATCGTATCCAAGCAAAAACGTATTTGTTTTTTATTTAACATCTTATCACCTAATTTTAAGAACTATTGCTCTAACCAATTATATAAAGGCACAGTACCTGACTTCTTGTTATTTAACTGCTGCTCTGCAGTTGTTTTTGGCTTTTGTCTAAATTTTGCTGAATGGATTTTTACTTGTTCCAAAGTTCTTATTCCATTCTTTTTCCATTCAAATAAAATACGATCAATATAACGGAAATTCACTTTTCCAGACAATACTGATTCCCGAAGTGCAGCCTTAATGATAACAGGATCTTGCTTATCTTCATCTAACCACATAGCTAGTGATTCACATTCCATAGGTGAAAGTGGTCTTCCGAATTCTTGTTCAAACATTGTATAAATATCCTGACCTTCATCCAAAACAGTTTGTAAATCTTTTTGCTTTTGTTCTGACATCAGTTCATCCGCAAGCTTTGTCCATAATGGAGCAACGGAATATTTCTCCGATCTTACTTCTTCGGAATTGTCTTTTTCAATCTTTAATAATTGTAATTGAATTAACCTTCTTAATATAAGCGAGCACTCTTTACTCGTTATCGTCATTCTTTCTGATAGCTCTTCTGGAGTCGGAAAGTGATTTCCTTTCTCAATAAATGAAATTACTTGTAAGAGGACAATGAGCTCTTTTTCATCGAGACCGATTTGGCGGTATTTTTCCATAAGTAAAATGGGAATTTGCATCATTCCCGATTCCATCCAGGCAACAATCATTTTATTATCCATGCAACACACCTCTATCTCACTATAACATGGTTTCCGTATTCGATGTTAAAGCCACGCACAAGTTGTACGTGGCCAGTGTCAATTTCTTATCTAAAGCTTCTGCACTTAAGTTTTTTAAAGTGCGATTAGTTGTTAGAATTATGGATATAAGCGATTTAATAATCTTGGGAATGGAATAGTTTCTCTTACGTGTTCTACACCTGTAAGCCATGCTACAGTTCTTTCTAATCCTAATCCAAATCCTGAGTGAGGAACTGCACCATATTTTGAAATATCTAAATACCATTCATAAGCTTCGAGTGGGAGATTATGCTCATCCATGCGCTGTTTTAAAAGCTCTGGGTCATGAATACGTTCAGAACCTCCAATAATTTCACCATAGCCTTCTGGAGCGATCATATCTGCACAAAGCACTACATCATCACGATCAGGTGCAGGTTGCATATAGAATGGCTTAATCTTTGTAGGATAATGCGTGATAAAAACAGGTTTATCAAAATGATCCGCTATCGCTGTCTCATGTGGAGCACCAAAATCATCTCCCCACTCAATATCATTAAAACCTTGCTCATGTAAAAACTTAATCGCATCATCATACATAATACGTGGGAACGGAGCCTTTATAATTTCAAGCTTCGAAGTATCACGCTCAAGTCGTTCTAGTTCTAACGAGCAGTTTTTGAGAACAGATTGAATAATGAAAGATACATATTCTTCTTGGACTTTTAAGCTATCTTCAAATTGATAAAACGCCATTTCTGGCTCAATCATCCAAAATTCAATTAAATGGCGTCGAGTTTTTGACTTTTCCGCTCTGAATGTAGGTCCAAATGAGAATACTTTCCCTAATGCCATTGCAGCAGCTTCCATATAAAGTTGACCACTTTGTGATAAATACGCATCTTCATCGAAGTACTTTGTATGGAAAAGCTCCGTTGTTCCCTCAGGTGAGCTTCCTGTTAAAATTGGTGGATCTACTTTAACGAAATTATTATTGTTAAAGAACTCATATGAAGCTCTGATTATCTCATTTCTCACCTTCATAATCGCGTGTTGACGTCTAGAACGCAACCATAAATGACGGTGGTCCATTAAAAACTCCGTACCATGATTTTTAGGGGTTATCGGATAATCAATTGCTTGATTTATTAATTCTACTTTAGATACGAGCATTTCATATCCAAATGGTGAACGGCTATCTTCTTGGATAACTCCTGTAACATACATGGATGATTCCTGAGTTAACGATTTTGCAACTTGGAACTGTTCATCTCCTACATCGTTTTTGACAACGACTCCTTGAATAAAACCTGTCCCATCTCGAAGTTGCAAAAATGCAATTTTACCACTCGATCTTTTATTTGCTAACCAAGCTCCTATCGTAACCTCTTGGCCAACATATTGATGAACTTCTGCAATCGTAGTTTTCATTTATATACAATCCTTTCCAAACACTTATCAAAGATATTATACAGGGGTCTTAGAAGCAAAACAATTGATGGAAAATTCCCTTATCTTAAAAGGATTGTTACTTCATCATTTTGTTATCTACAAAGTTGTGTATACGGCTAACTGCTGCTTCTAACGCTTCTAATGATGTTGCGTAGGATAAACGAATATTATCAGGTGATCCAAAACCAGAACCAGGTACTACCGCAACTAATGCATCTTCTAATAATGCAGCTACAAAATCATCTACATTTTCGTACCCACAATTAGATGCTGCTTCCTTTACGTTTGGAAACAAATAAAATGCTCCTTGTGGTTTTTTACATGTGAATCCTGGAATAGCGATTAATTTATCATAGATTATATTAAGTCTCTCTTCAAAGGCATTTCTCATCTTTTCCACTGCTTCTTGAGAGCCGTTGTATGCCTCAATTGCACCAAACTGAGAAGTAGTGGTTGGATTAGATGTAGAGTGACTCGCTAAGTTAGTCATTGCTGCGATAATCTTAGCATCTGCAGCCGCATAACCAATTCTCCATCCCGTCATAGAATGTGATTTCGAAACACCGTTAATAATAACAGTAAGTGCCTTTAATTCAGGTGAAATTTCAGCAATTGAAACATGCTTATTATCACCATAAATTAATTTTTCATATATTTCATCTGAAATGATTAAAATATTATGCTTTACACATACATCGCCTAATGCCTTCAGTTCAGCTTGTGTATATAGCATCCCTGTTGGGTTACTTGGAGAATTAATCACTACTGCCTTCGTTTTGTTAGAAATTACTGTTTCTAGCTGATCTGGAGTGATCTTATAATCATTATCTTCTTTACCTTCTACATAAATAGGTACTCCACCTGCAAGTTTCACTTGTTCTGGATAACTAACCCAATATGGTGTTGGAATGATTACTTCATCACCGTCATTTAACAAAACTTGAAAAAGTGTATATAATACATGTTTTGCTCCACTACCTACCATTATTTCTGAGTTTGAATATGTAAGTTTTTGATCTTGTTGTAGTTTGTTAATAATCGCTTGCTTTAATTGTGGTAAACCACCTGCTGGTGTATACTTTGTCATTCCATCATTCATTGAATCATATGCTGCCTGTATGATATTATCTGGAGTATTAAAATCAGGCTCACCAGCTCCTAATCCGATAACATCTAGTCCTTGAGCTTTTAATTCTTTCGCTTTTGCTGTAATTGCTAATGTAGTCGATGGAGTGAGTGCATCTACTCTTTTTGCTAATGTCCACATAACATTTCCTGCCTTCTTTTATAAATTTTCAATCTTACGCCACCATTTTCCTGAGTCAAAATGTATATAATAATAATTTAGCTTGGAGTCATTATTGATATAAGAAACTTCCCAAATGGGTAAGTCATTTTCCATTCCTAATGTTACATTTAGAATTTCCTGAGGATTTTCTTCAGCGAGTAATTTATTCACTACTTCTTGCTTTGAAACTCCATCTGCTAATTTCTTCTTAATCAGCTTTTTTTCTTCATCTTCAGGAATCCAAACAACCATTTCCTGTTCATCTTCTTGTTTTCCAATAATGACATAATACGTTTCTGACCCATTATACATGTAAAATTCCTCGATAGAGACAATACCAGCTTCTGAAGAGGCTATTTCCTCTGCATACTCTTTAGCAGCTTCTAAAGGTGCACGAGTACTCGTATATAGCCAGTAAATTCCACCTGCTGCTAATAGTAGGAGAACCGCAATTATAAGTATCCATTTTTTCAAAAGAAATTGTCCCCCTTACTAAACAATATTTGTCATTCATAACGTATACTACTAAGGCAATAATACATGTAAGCAAAGCATATTATCATTATATCAGGAATTGTTGATATATGATGTAATTTGCGTACAAAATAACAAATTTTAGCCCACATAGTCTGGGGTTAACTAAGTGTTAACCCCAGTTTATAACCACTCGTTGATTGCCTTAATAATATCCCTAATTTCGCCTCTTTCCACTTGGACAGGAGGAATCGATCGCAAGAATGCTTTTCCATATGTAGTAGTATCAATCCTACGATCAAACACTATTGCAATTCCCCGATCCGTATCCCCGCGTATTAATCTGCCAAACCCTTGTTTAAAACGAATAACAGCTTCTGGTAACGAATGAGTAGAAAAAGGATTTTTACCAGCCTCTTTGATCTCTTCATATTTAGCTGAAATAACAGGGTCATCAGGAGGTGAAAAAGGAAGTCGAACAATTACCAAACATGATAAATCTTTACCAGGAATATCAATGCCTTCCCAAAAACTACTTGTTCCAAACAGGATTGCTTTATTAAATTGTTGAAAACTCCTCGTTAATCTTGTCCTACTTCCTGCAGTAATCCCTTGACCTAATAAAACAAAATCTTCTAATGCCTCTGATTCCTTCACTAAGTTATACGTTTTACGCAACATGTCATATGATGTAAATAGAACAAGCATCCGTCCCTCAGTAGCATCAGCAATCGCAATTAAATGATTCGAGATTTCTTCTATATACTGATCATCCACAGTGCCTCTAACTTCTGGTAAATCTGTAGGAATCATTAATTTGGCGATATTTTTATAATCAAATGGTGATTGAATAATTTTTTTAATTGCTGAATCGTTATTTAAACCAATTTCATTCACGAAGAAATGGAATGAACTATTTACTGTTAAAGTAGCGGATGTCATTACTACACTATTCTTCTTCGTAAAAAAGCCGTCAGATAATACAGTAGCGAGATTAAGTGGTTGCCCAAACATACTTATGCTATTTGGCAAGGCACGAATATCACCTTCTACCCAAACAACCTCTTTCTCTTCAGGCCTTATAATCAATGTTTTCAATGTATCTCCAAATAACTGCCATTTTTTCATGAAACTGTTTACTTCCTCTAAAAATGCACGTTCGCTCTCGGATAGTTCTTTATATTGTTCCTTTAGTAATTGTAAACGGTTATCCAGGCCTCTTAATATACAGCGATGAAAATCATACACTCTTTCAGCACACATTTGAAGAGCCTGCCAACTTCTACTTTCTAGTAGCTTTTTTGTAATTCGAAGTTGATGCTTTGTCGTCAGTTTTCCATTGTGGACCGAGTTATATAATAACTTACCTAAAATAAGAAAAAAGTCATCTAATTCCACTTCCAATTGTGAAAGTGCATTTTCTATTTTCTCAGAAGGAATTTTTGGTTTTAATTTCCTTTGTACAATCAACTCTTCAAATTTATATAAAAGTTGTTTTTTCTCTAATGACCCTAACCTTCCCAACCAAAATTTAACCGAATTGTATTCGAGCTTCTTACCAAAACATTTTCTCGCTGCTTTTTCAAAATTATGTGCTTCATCAATAATCATGTACTGGTAATGAGGAAGAATATCCCCATCTTTTTCTGCATCAGCCAGTAACATTGCATGATTCGTAATTACGATATCTGCATTAGTTGCTTGGTTTCGAGCATGCAAATAAAAATCCCTAGACTTCCATGGATCTTTTTCTTGTGAATAAAACCAACCATCATGTTCTACTCTTAAACGATATATTTGTCCACCACTTGAAAAATTCAACTCATCTAAATCACCAGTTTCGGTTTGGACTAGCCAAACAAGAATCTGCATTTTTGTTAGAACTGTATCGTAATGGTGATCAACTTCACTTAAAGAATGCTCAAACTTCAACATGTTAATATAATTCCTTCTTCCTTTGAAAACTGTAGCTCGGAATGAAAAAGGAACAATGTTTTTTATTCGTTCAAGTTCTTTATATAAAAGCTGATCTTGCATCTGAATCGTATATGTACTAATGATAACTGGCTGCTTATTTTCAACTGCAAAATAAAGTGCTGGGATTAAGTATGCCAATGACTTCCCAATCCCGGTTCCAGCTTCAATAATTGCATGTTTATTCGTCGTAAACGCTTCGTTTACTGTATCCATCATCGAAATTTGGCCATCTCTTAGTAAAAGGCGATTATTACTATTATCGAAAAGTAATTGTTTTTCTTTTTTAGTTTTTGGAAAAGATACCTTTTGAGAAAGTATAGGTGTTTCTGGAACTTGTTTTTTCCTAATGGCAATTCCTCTAAAAACTTCTAATTCCTCTTGTAAATCATCAATTGTTCTTCTTTTATCCATTACAATCATTGTAAATAAGGAATCGATATCGCTTTTCAAATAATAAGCTAATGCAGATAATTTTTCTAAAGTAACTAATGGTAATTTTCTTGCTTTGTTAATGAGTAATAATAATAATTCTGCCGTAACCAGCGCATCACTATCAGCTTGGTGTGGATTTTCATGTTGGACACCAACTAATTCTGAGAGATCAGATAACTTATAACTTTGTGCTTCCGGAAGCATGATTTTTGCAAGTTCAACTGTATCCACTGTTTCGATATTAGCTAATGGCAAGCCAACTTCTGACAATTCATTCTTCAAAAAACCTAAATCAAATGGCACATTATGTGCTACAAAAACAGAATCTAATAATAATTTATATATTTTAGGTGCAATTTCTGAAAAATCAGGTGCATCTGCGACCATTTCATCATTAATTCCGGTTAGTTCTTCAATAAATGGAGGAATCTCTACTCCAGGATTAATAAAAGATGTATATTGATGAATAATCTTATAATTTTCAATGACAACAGCAGAAATTTGAATGATTCTATCTCCACGTCCATGCGTATTTCCTGTTGTCTCTAAATCGACTACAACAAATTTTTTTGCCATTATGACCACACCTAACATCAAATTCAAATAATCTTAGAAAATTATACCATACTTACAGATAAGCAGAAATAAAACCAGCCATAATATAAATACTGGCTGGTTTCATAATTATATTAATTGGCTATGTTAAAGTTCATAGTTGTTAACAACTTAGTTGATTGTAGCGAATGTACACGAGACTCCTGCGGGAACAGCACGAGACAAAGATCCACTTGGCAAAGCGGTTTTTCCTTGCCAAGTTAGCTTAGGCCGTGCCCGCAGAAAGCGAGTGTACAGAAGCGAAAATCAACAACAGAGTTTAACAGAGCTTATTAATTAAAAATTGTTGATTCTGGTTCATAGTCAATCATTTCAACTATCTTGTTTTCTGCATTCATTAGAGCAACTCTTGGACGATGTGTTGCGACTTTGTCTTCTGGAACTAATGCATATGAAATAATAATTACAATATCTCCAGGTTGAACAAGTCTAGCGGCCGCACCATTTAAACATACAACTCCTGAGCCTCTCTCACCTTCAATAACGTATGTCTCTAATCGTGCACCATTATTATTATTAACAATTTGAACTTTCTCATTAGCAACAATACCTACTGCATCTAATATATCTTTGTCTATCGTAATACTACCTACATAATTTAAATTTGCTTCTGTTACGGTTGCTCTATGGATTTTGCCATTCATCATTGTACGAAACATATTCAAGAGCCCCCCATTTCCTCTAAGTTGATAATCATATTATCTATTAATCGTGCTCTAGAAAACTTCACGGCAATCGCAATAATTATTTTGCCTTCAATTTGATTTATCGATTGTAATTCGGGATACTTCAGAATCTCAACATAGTCAATTATTCCATTAGTATTTTCATAAATATGATTTTTAATAATTTCTACGAGTTTAGTCGTATTATATTCTCCATTCATCATTGCTGTCTCAGCCAATTGTAAACTTTTGTAGAGATGTGGCGCTTGTGCTCTCTCTTCCTCATTCAAGTAAACATTACGCGAACTTCTTGCTAGACCATCTTGTTCACGAACAGTAGGAACAGGAACTAATTCCACTGGTATGTCTAAATCTTGAATTAGTGCTTCTACTACTGCAACCTGTTGGGCATCTTTTTGTCCGAAGTAAACATTATCCGGCATTGTTATATTAAAAAGTTTAATTAATACGGTCGCAACACCATCAAAATGTCCAGGTCTAGTTTTCCCACACAAAACATCCGTTCTACTAACAGCTTTTACATCAATGGATAAGTCACGTGGATACATATCATCTCTTTCAGGTAAAAAAAGTATATCTACTCCAGCTTCCATTGCTAGTTTTTTATCTCGTTCTACATCCCGTGGATATGCTTCAAAGTCTTCACCTGGACCAAATTGTAAAGGATTAACAAAAATACTCATAATAGTAATGTCATTATTTGCAACTGATTCTTTCACCAGTCTTAAGTGGCCATCATGTAGAAAACCCATTGTAGGGACAAATCCTATAGATGCACCTGTTTTCACTAAGCTTTTTGCTTTTTCTTGCATGGCAGCTTTTGTTGTAATAATATCCATATTATTTTCCTCCATACAATGATTGAACATCTTCTTCATTCATTGTAAATGTGTGCTCTTCTGCTGGGAATGTTCCTGATTTTACTTCACTAATATATTGTTGAAAACTTTCCTTCATTACATGGTTCACATCACCATATTGCTTCACAAACTTTGGTAAGCGATCAACACCAAAAGTGACGATATCATGCAAGACAAGAACTTGACCATCCGTATGCTTTCCCGCACCTATCCCAATTACTGGAATATCTAGTTTTTCGCTTATAAGCTTACCTAGTTGCCATGGGATGCATTCTAGCACTAATGCAAATGCCCCAGCTTCCTGACATTTAATTGATTCCTGCAATAATGCTTGGGCAGATTCAGCTGTCTTACCTTGTACCTTATATCCACCTAACACACCAACTGTCTGTGGTGTAAGACCTAAATGTGCTACTACTGGAACACCTGCAGTAGTCAAGGCTTTAATGGTATTAATAACCTCACCGCCGCCTTCCACTTTAACAGCATGGGCACCACCATCTTGCATAAGACTTGCAGCAGCAGTTAATGCAGATTCTTTACTTATGTGGTATGACATAAAAGGAAGATCAGCAACGATGAATGTTGATTTTGCACCTCTTTTTACTGCTTTTGTATGATGTACCATGTCTTGTATTGTTACTGGAATAGTTGAATCATAACCGAGTACAACCATTCCTAATGAATCACCTACAAGCAACATGTCAATTCCAGCTTCTTCCGCTAGTTTTGCTTGTGGATAATCGTAGGCAGTAAGCATTGTTATTTTCTCACTTGCCTGCTTCATCTTCATAAAATCATGTGTAGTCTTCATTTTCTCGTCAACCTCCTAAAAATATTCAGAGGTGGCGAAGGAGCAATAATGTCAAAAAAAATAGTCCTCTCCAAATAGGCAGAAGGACTCCTTTATTCCATTACTCGTTTCGGCCCTCTGTCCTAGTCCACAATGGATCAAGGCAGAAAATATGATGGTAAGGGTATTTCATGGTGCAGTTCATCTGATACTGCCCAAAGAAATTATAACAAAAAAATATAATTTTGACTATGTACAGATATCAATGTCTGCAGAATAAATAAGTTGAATATTTCCTTGATCATCTGCTAGCTTTAATACACCTTCATCCGTTATCCCAATTGCTTTTCCATAAATATTACCGGAAACGGTTCTTGCTATTATTTCTTTTCCGATACTAATTGCATATTTTTCCCAAATTGGCTTTAATGGTACAAAACCTTGTTTCACATATAATTGATAATATTCTTCAAAATAGTGCATAATCGATTGAATTAGCGCAACTCTTGATACAGAATTGTTGGCTTGTATAGAAAGTGAAGTCGCAATATCGCGAACATCTTCAGGAAAATCATCTTGTGTATGATTTACATTAATACCGATACCAATGACAAGATAATTAATATGATCAGGCTCACCTTGTACTTCCGTTAAGATTCCAGTTACTTTTTTCCCATCTAATAATATATCATTGGGCCATTTTATTTCTGGACGTAGTTGCGTAACTTCTTCTATTGCTTTAGCAACAGCAATGGCTGTCAACAATGTAAATTGTGGTGCTTTTTCAAGGGGGAGTTTTGGTCGAATAATTAAACTCATCCAAATTCCTTTCTTCTTACTTGAATGCCATTCCCTTGCCATACGTCCTCTTCCTTGAGTTTGTTCCTCTGCAATAACTAAAGTTCCTTCTGGCGCTTGATTACGCGCAAACTTTTTAGCCTCAATTTGTGTAGAATCGACTGTTTCGTAATGGATAATATTACGCCCAATGAAGCTCGTACGAAGACCAAATAATATTTCTTCCTCGCTAAGTTGATTTGGTTTCCTAATAATCCGATACCCTTTTTTCTTTACAGCTTCCACTTCATACCCGAGCTTACGGAGATCCTCGATATGTTTCCATACAGCTGTTCTGGAACAACCAAGTACATCGGCAAGATTCTGACCAGATAGATATTCATCATCACTTGCTGAAAGTAATGCATTCACTAATTTTTTTCTGATGGAATTTGACAAGACTGTACCCACTTTCTTATCTCCATTTTCTCATTTTGCAAACGACTGTCCAATATCATTTGTTCTATCTCTTCTAACATGTTTTTAATCCATGGTCCTGGTTCACGATTTAACCATTGAGCTAACTCTGTTCCATTCACCTGCATTTCAGAACGTTCATGAATTATTAATTCCTCATACTCTAGTTTTAGTTTTTTTAAACGACGATCGGTATCATTTAGTTTGTGAATAGTAGTAAAGATTTTTTCGACTGAACATGCAATTTTAAATCCAGCACTGTATAAGCTATAACTTGTCCAATCATTTTCTAATCTCCATAATAAAAAATGATACATTGTCGTTATTAACTTTATCTTTTTACTTGGTAATTTCCATTTACTAAGGTCTTTTTTTATATCCTTAGACTTATGTAAGTATACTGCTAACACCCATAATTCCACCTCATTTAATTGCTGAATAGGTAGTGTTAAAGCAGTCTGAATGGTAGCTTGATTATGATAGAGTGATGGCCAATATTTGTATATGTTTGTTTTTAGCGCTATAGCCAAAGCTTGGTGGTTATAGGCCCCACTTAGGAGTTTTACCATTTCTGCTGTTATTCTTTCTATCGCAATGTGTTGTAATAAAGGAGCTTTATGAAAAAGCTCCTGCATTGTATTATCCTCCACTTTAAACCCTAACTGGCTCACAAAACGAATCGCACGCATCAGTCGTAATGCATCCTCCTCAAACCTATCAGCAGGGTTACCAACAGTTTGAATCAATTTAGATTCCAACGCTTCCTGCCCCTTAAAAGGATCAATTAGTTGTCCGTCGCCTGAAAGTGCAATAGCGTTAATGGTAAAATCACGCCGTTTTAAATCTTCTTCTAAGGAACGGATAAATGTTACAGTTCCTGGTCTTCGATAGTCCACATAATTAGACTCAGAACGAAATGTAGTAACCTCAAAACTTTGTCCTTTATATAGTACAAGTATTGTTCCATGCTCAATTCCAACATCAACCGTAGAAGAGAAAATTTCCTTTATTTCCAGTGGTGTAGCAGATGTCGCTATGTCCACATCATGGATTTCTCTATTCAGCAATAAATCCCTGACAGCTCCACCAACGAAATATGCCTCATATCCTGCTGCTTCTAATTTGCGAATGACAGGTAAAGCTTCTATAAATAATTGATTTAACTTTATCATTCGCGACCCACCTTACATAAATGATTGATAGATTTCTTCATATTTTGTGACGATATTTTGCGAGTGAAAATATTGCTTTGGTGTTGCTGTTGCATTCGCAGAAAGTTGTTCCCAAAGTTCATTATTCTCTAATAATTTTATTGCTCGATTACTAATTTCCTCCGTATTGCCTAATTCACAAATATAACCATTATGACCATCCATAATCACTTCAGGAATTCCACCAATATTTGTACCAATACAAGGAACACCACAAGCCATCGCTTCCAAAGCAACTAGACCAAAACTTTCCTTTTCTGAAAGGAGAAGCATTAAATCACTTATAGAGTAGATTTTTTCAAGTTGATCTTGTCTACCGAGAAATAATATCTTATCATCTAAATTTAATTTTTTGATTAATTGACAGATTCGATTTTTCTCAGGACCATCCCCGACAAGTAATAGCTTCGCACGTAATTTATGCGAAATCTTGTGAAAGCTTTTAACTACATCTTCTACTCTCTTCACTTTGCGAAAATTGGAAACGTGGATAATTACTTTTTCATCCGCTTCAATACCCAATTCCGCTTTTAAATGATGAGAATTTACTTTTCGATACACTCTTTCGTCTATAAAGTTATGGATTACATGGATTTCTTTATCAGCGGCAATTACTTCTGCTGTTTGTTCTTTTAATGCATATGATACAGCAGTAACCGCATCTGATTTCTCAATTCCAAATCTAATTGCCTCCACTAATGTAGAGTCATATCCTAATACTGTAATGTCTGTACCATGCAAAGTTGTTACAATCTTTACATTCGTTCCTGCCATTTGCTTGGCTAGAATAGCACAAACGGCATGTGGTATCGCATAGTGAACATGTAATATATCGAGATTCTCTCTCTTAATGACTTCTGCCATTTTACTTGCCAAAGCGATATCATATGGAGCATATTGAAAAACAGAATATTGATTCACACTTACTTGATGAAAATGAATATTCGGATGTAATACATCTAATCTGAACGGCATATTGGATGTTATAAAATGTATCTTATGCCCTTTCTCAGCTAATAATTTTCCTAGTTCTGTCGCAATGACACCTGAGCCACCCACTGTCGGGTAACATGTTATACCAATTCGTAAACTCATACATTATCACCTAACAGGTCATTATTTATTAACAGTGGCTTACTAGACAAGAATCCTTCCGCAAAGCTTACACCTACTTCTTTCCCGAAAAGTCTCTCTCGTGCAGTTACACTATCAATATATCCATCTGTCAAAGGAGTAGAAACCCCATCATCACTAATGAAAAACTGCGATGAATATGCTTCAAGAGCATTAATTTTTTCCGTTATAAAATCAGAAATATCAACGACGAAATCTGGTCTTGAAAAACCATTAATCATATAAAAATATAAATTCTGAGCTTTATGAGGCTCTAACTCACCTTCAACAGTATATTTCTTTATTCCAGCTGAAAAAAATGCTTCTTTTACAAGATTGGCACAATTCCCATGATCTGGATGTCGATCTTGAAAATACGGTGCAAAAATAAGTTTTGGCTTATATGTACGAATAATCTGAGTGATTTTTCTAATATTATCATCTGTTACGTAAAGACCTCGGTCAGGTAATCTTACATTTATACGCTCTGCAACGCCTAAAATTTCTGCTGCATTTTTTGCTTCTACTTTTCTACTCTCCACTGTTCCATTAGATGACAACTCTGCTTCTGTCAAGTCACAGATGACCACTTGCTTATTTCGAGCTGTCCATTTAGCAATGGTACCGGCCATGCCAATTTCTACGTCATCAGCATGGGCGCCAAATGCTAAAACATCGACCTGTTGATCATTCATTCCAATTCCCCTTTTTTACCTTCGTATCAATTTCATTAATTTATTATATTGTCTAGACCATAAACTAATGTATTTAGGTTCATGACTGTATCCACAGACATCTTTACTCCTGACATGAAAGAAGCACGGTTGTAAGAGTCATGACGGATTGTTAATGATTCTCCTTCTGCACCGAATTGAACTTGTTGATGAGCTACTAGGCCTGGTAA
This sequence comes from Paenibacillus bovis, assembly GCA_007679095.1. Taxonomy (GTDB): domain Bacteria; phylum Bacillota; class Bacilli; order Bacillales; family Bacillaceae_C; genus Lederbergia; species Lederbergia graminis. Next base: position 117,321 of record VEFU01000002.1, on the reverse strand, counting down.
CCGAACACTATGAATTCGCATGCCCTCAAAATCTGCGCCCCTTGCTCCTTGGATCGTTTCCTTTTCATCTGGATGACCTTGTTTTTGTTCTGGTCTATTTTCAGCAATCATTTCTGCTGTTTTAATGGCAGTGCCAGATGGTGCATCAAGCTTATTATCATGATGAAGCTCGAGAATCTCCACATTAGGAAAATATTTAGCGGCCATTTGCGAAAATTTCATCATTAAAATAGCCCCAATTGCAAAGTTCGGTGCTATGATGCAACCAATTTCTTTTTCTTCCGCAAGTGACTTCAGTTCAGTTAGTTGTTCTTTCGTAAACCCTGTTGTACCTACTACAGGTCGAACTCCATGTTGTAAAGCAGTTTTCGTATGTACATAACCTGTCTCTGGGATAGTTAAATCAATTAAAACATCCGCAGGAACGTTGCCTAGACACTCTGCTATATCAGAATATATAGGGACCGCTACGTTTGGTAAACCTTCGACATCTGAAAGCATCATACCGTTATTTTTACGATCTATGACAGCTACTAACTCAAAATTTTCTACTTCTTGAACAAGCTTTACTGCTTCTTTCCCCATACGTCCTCTTGGACCTGCTATAACTATTCTTACGTTATTATTCATTTGTTTCACCTTCTCCTATTCTAGTCCATCTATCCTTGTCACGTGTATTAAATTTGTTCATTACATGATCATGTGCAGTTTGCAAATCAATTTGTAATGAATTCGCCAAACACATTATAACAAACTGTAAGTCTCCAAGCTCTTCTTCAATTGTTTTTTCTTCCTCAGATTCTTTTTTTGGTTTTTCCCCATAATAATGATTTACTTCTCTTGCAAGCTCACCTAATTCTTCTGTAAGACGAGCTATTAAAGCAAGTGGACTAAAATATCCTTCTTTAAACTGACTTATGTATGCGTCCACCTCTGCTTGCATTTGCTGAATCGTTTTTTCTTTGTTCATATGCAGCCACCTTCCAACTTTATGTTAGCTAATTATTTTTTTATATACAAATAATAATGCTTTATTGTAGTAGTTTTATAACAAATGTGGAATATTGTAAATAGATATTTTCATTATAGACTATTGGAGAGGATAAAATGGTTTTTGGAATTAGAATTAAAAATGTAATTTTTATTTTATTAGGGGCAGCCATCTTTTCATTTGGCATTGTTCATTTTAATATGCAAAATAATTTAGCTGAAGGTGGATTTACAGGAATCACCCTCCTCCTTTATTTTTTATTTAATTTAGACCCTTCTATATCAAATCTAGTTTTAAATATTCCCCTCTTCTTAATTGGTTGGAAGTTATTAGGTAGTAAATCTTTTATTTACACTATGATAGGTACAGTGTCCGTTTCTATCTTTTTATTTATTTTTCAACGCTTTCAATTTGATATTCCCCTTGAAGGAGACTTATTCTTAGCAGCTTTGTTTGCAGGAATTTTTATTGGTATTGGGCTTGGTATTACTTTTCGCTACGGTGGGACCACAGGAGGAGTCGATATTATTGCACGCCTTCTCTTAAAATATAAAGGTTATAGTATGGGGCGTACCATGTTCATTTTTGATGCCATCGTGATTACCGTCTCTTTAATTACATATTTGAGTTATAAGGAGGCAATGTATACACTTGTTGCTGTTTTTCTAGGGGCTCGAGTAATTGATTTTATGCAGGAAGGTGCCTATGCTGCACGTGGCGTAATGATTATCTCAGAGGAAAAGCATGAAGAAATTGCGAGTGAAATATTAAAACAAATGGATAGAGGAGTAACAGTATTAAGAGGTTATGGCTCATTTACGAAAAAAGAAAAAGAAGTATTGTATTGCGTAGTAGCACGAAATGAAATAGTTCATCTAAAGAAATTAATAAACGCCATTGATCCTCATGCCTTCGTTTCCGTTACAGTCGTGCATGATGTGTTAGGAGAAGGCTTCACACTTGATGAAAATAAACGGCCAATAGAAAGATAAAAATAATGTTAAAAGCAAAAGCATTTAGACAATGTTAAAAAAGGTGCGGAAATCAACTATATTAATTAACATATAGTTCAAAGGAATTTTTAGCTCCATATTGCAAAATGTATTTCCTCCGCTAGGATTTTTCCAATTATTTTGAATAAAAGCCAAACTATCTTGAAAATTCAAGGTAGTTTGGCTATTAATTCTATCAACAGTCTTTTGTTCTAACCTTATCATTCTTAACAAAATTAAAAAACAATCGTTTTATTTCCATCGACGATGACTCTGTCCTGTAAATGCCATTTTACAGCTCTTGCTAGAACACTTCTTTCAATTTGTCTACCAATCCTTTTTAAATCTAACACTTTATCACGATGATTAACTCGTTCTACGCCTTGTTCAATAATCGGACCTTCATCTAAATCATTTGTCACATAGTGTGAAGTAGCACCAATTAGTTTTACTCCACGTTCATACGCTCGTTCATATGGTCTTGCACCAATAAATGCTGGTAAAAATGAATGATGAATATTAATTATCTGATTCGGGTAATGAGACACAAATTCAGGAGTTAAGATTTGCATATATCTCGCTAATATAATTAGTTCTATATTATGTTTTTTCAAAATTTCAAGTTGTTGTGCTTCAACTTGTTTACGGATATCTTTATTGGCAGGAATATAATAAAACGGAATTCCTAGTGATTCTGCAGCTTCTCTAGAATCTTCATAGTTACTAATGATACATTCAATGTCCATGATTAACTCACCATTTTGCCACTCCCATAGTAACTCCATTAAACAATGCGGTTCTTTCGAGACAAATATCGCAGTTTTCTTAATATCAGTAACGTAAAGAAAATCGTATTCCATATTAAACTGTTGAGCTATGTCTGAAAAAGCTGTTTCTAATAAAGTTCGTTTTTCTCTTAATCCTGGACATTCAAATTCCATTCTAATAAAGAAATTTCCACCCTCTGGGTTAGCAGAATACTGACTTGATTCAATAATATTTGCGCCATTATCACGTAAAAAACTGGAAACTGCAGCAACAATTCCAGGTTGGTCAGGACATTTAATTAATAGTCTTGCTCGATCCTCATTTTCTTTTCGAAATAACTTATTCTTCTCACTAACATGATTCCCCATCTAAAATACCTCTTTACTTTTTTAATAGATATTGTACGGCTTTTATTAGAATAATGCAAAAGGTAATTGATAAGATACAAATCGACTATCAATTACATAAAATAAACAAAAAAAAGAAAGAAGCTGAGTGGTTCAGCTTCTATTAATCATCACTTGTAATATTTGTATAAATTAGTATTAAACGAACTAGTTCTAAGACTGCAACTGCAGCTGCTGCAACATATGTCATTGCTGCTGCGTTTAGAACTTTTCTTGCATCACGTTCTTCGCTATTATTGATGATACCAAGTGAAACCACTTGATCCATCGCTCTTGTTGATGCATTAAATTCAACTGGCAGTGTAACAATTTGGAATAATACTCCTGCTGCCATTAAAATAATACCGATTAACATTAGTTGAGAAAATGCAGTAAAAAACATACCTGCTATGATAAATATCCAAGCAGCATTTGAACTAATGTTAGCAACAGGGACTAATGAATGACGAAAACGTAATGCCGCATATCCTTCTGCATCTTGAATAGCATGTCCTACTTCATGAGCTGCTACTGCTGCACCTGCAACGGAATGATTGTGGTAATTCGCTGAAGAAAGATGTACCGTTTTTGTAATAGGATTATAGTGGTCACTTAAAAAACCTCTTGATTCATGAATAGTGACATTGTGTAATCCATTAGCATCTAGTATTCTTCTAGCAACTTCTGCACCGCTCATCCCAGCTGTGGTCCGAATTTTAGAGTACTTCTTGTAAGTACTTTTTACTTTCATCTGTGCCCATATTGGAACTATAATGATTATCGCTAAATATATCAAGTAATTACCTAAGCCCATTTCTTCCCTCCATAAAATACAAATACTATATCTTTATTTTATTGGATTATTACTATCTGGTCAATCATCAAGGTCTCTCCTTTTTTTCTGCACCTTTTGACCACGATATTTCCGCCAACTAACATAAGATAGAGTAGAAACTATAATACTACCAGTCATTATAATTACCCACCATATAGATGGATCTGTATCATCTTCATCAAAATCAGTAAATAACCTTTGTAAATCAACTTCAAAGCTATCTAACTCTTGTAACCAAGCTTCTTCCGAAAATGCAGTTCTAGAATTATCAATAAAAGCTACTTTAGAATCAAGCATTTGCACTTTCTCTACTGATACATCGATCTTAATACTAGGTTGAATAACAGAATATACAGCAAGGAAATCATTTAATTGCTGATTGTATAATACCGCATCACCTTGTAACGCAGCATTTTTTACAGCACGAAAAGAATTTAAAACAGAACCTTCCATACCGACCCATAATGGTTGATATTTAGACATAACTGCATCTGTAGCAAGTCTAAAGGAAGTTACTTGTCTAATCCGCTCATCCTGGTTGAGACTGACACTTGTAACTGCATTTAGTGCATTATGATGTGCTGCTGTTAAAATTCTTAGTTCATCCATCGTAAATTGGTATTCCATAATACCTTGTTCTGAAAAAAGCTCCCCAAATCTTTCTAAAGACAATTTCGCCTCTTCTAATTTCGAAAACTTTGTTAACTTTAATGCTTCATCCGCAAGTTCATCAAGTTCAGCAAGCGATGATTTTGCATGGACTGGAAAGCTTATACACAATAAGCTAATAATTAACAGGAATACGGATTTCCATTTCATACTTGTCCCTCCCCATACTACTGTTAAACTGTATGAGTAAATGGACAAGAATAGACCTTATAATCAACTATGTTACGAAGGAATATGAAAGTTTTTTCCTTGTTTCATTATTCTTACATAGTATAATGCGATCCCAATACAAAAAATACTGAGCCAGAATGTAAAATAGCCAATTTCTTTTACATACAATTCTAATCCAGGATACTGTGGGTATTGCATGTAAACATAATCAATTACATCATTATGTAAAGTCCATACAGCTGCCAAAAGAACATGCCACAATTTAAGTTTATAAAAACGACCATATAATATAGCTTGAAGCGCCATCGCACCGTGAGATGCAATTAACATATACCCTCGCCAAGACAAATCACCTAAAACGATAAGGGATAATATATTCATTACAACAGCCCATATTCCATATTTCACTAATGTGATTAATGCTAGTGCCTCTATGATTGGCCAGTTTTTGCCGAGGATAAAAGCGAGTAAAACGAAAGTGAAAAATAAACTAGCTGTAGGACTGTCCGGTACGAATGGGATAAAAATCGATGGGGTAGTTGCTAGTTGGTCTTCATACCAAATATATCCATAAATGGAGCCGGATGCATTAATAAGAAATAAAAGCCACAGAAACCTTTTATCAGCTAAAATTGTATATATTACATTCATACGTGAAACGGGATCCTCCTCTATTTTTCAAAAAAAGAGCCGGCAATGCCGACTCTTTTTTATCCCTATTCTTCTTGTAAGCTTACGATAAATTCTGCCAGTTTTTCTAAATCTTCCTCAGAACCTTCGTATTGCCCTGCTGGCATTTTTCCAATACCATTATGAGCAATATCGATAATTTCTTCAGCAGATTTGTCAAGGTTTGTCAAAGCTGGTCCGACTCCACTAACTCCTTGGAGATTATCACCATGACAGTTAATGCAGCTTTGTGCAGCATATACTTTATAACCTTCTGCTTCTTTATCAACTTCTACTCCATGAACAATCTTCCCTTGTTCTTTCGCAGCAGCCCAGTCATGCATGTCTGCTGCTTCCCAAGTTAAATAGAAGACAGCAGCGATCGCTAGTAACATAAAGCCAGTAGCAAATGGACGCTTTGTAGGTCTGCGTTCTGGCCCACGATCGATAAATGGAGCAAGCATTAATCCACCGAATGCTAGTCCAGGAATTACCGCAATACCAATAATATTATATGGACCTGATGCATATGTGTATTTAATTAATTGATATAAGAATAAGAAGTACCAGTCTGGCATTGGAATATATCCTGTATCAGTTGGATCTGCAATCCTTTCTAGGGGACTTGGATGCGCAACTGTTAAACATAAAAATCCAATTAGGAAAACAGCCCCTACCAACCATTCTTTAAGTAGAAAGTCAGGCCAGAAAGCTTCTGTTTTACCCGGATATTCGGAATAATCCTTAGGTATATTTGGTGTTCTTTCTGCTTTTACACGTGAATCACCAACAAATTTCATACCTTTTCCACGATGCATTACGTTCCCTCCCTTTTTAACGATTTTAGTAGTTGGTTAACTTAATTTTACAATGGTCCGGAAATACCTTGTCTCCGAATCATGATAAAGTGAGCAGCCATTAAACCAATTAATGCCGCAGGTAGGAAGAATACGTGAATCGCAAAGAAACGTGTTAATGTTTGAGCACCTACGATTGTTGGATCTCCCGCAATCAATGTTTTCATCCAAGGTCCAACTAATGGAACGGATTCAACAATATCTAATGTAACCTTTGTTGCGAACAACGCTTTCATATCCCATGGTAATAAGTAACCAGTAAGTCCTAACGCTAACATAACAAAAAAGATAAGTACTCCGACTATCCAGTTTAACTCACGTGGTTTCTTATAAGCACCTTGGAAGAAAACGCGTAGCGTATGTAAGAACATCATTACAATTACAAGGCTAGCTCCCCAGTGATGCATGCCGCGGACAATTTGTCCAAAAGCAACTTGATTTTGTAAATAGTAAACAGATTCCCAAGCATTTTTAATATCAGGTACATAATACATTGTTAGGAACATACCTGATAGAATTTGGATGACGGTAATGAAAAATGTCAAGCCGCCAAAGCAGTAAACAAATGCAGAAAAATGATGTGCCGGGTTAACGTGTTCAGGTACTTCATGATCTGCAATGTCTCTCCATATCGGCGTAATATCCATCCGCTCGTCAATCCAGTCATATACTTTATTAAGCAATGATTACGCCTCCTTTACTTTACGAATGGATTTTGTTCTGGTGTTCCAAGCATTAAAAAGCCATCTTGCTCTCTAGTTGGATAAGCATCCAATGGTCCTCTTGGTGGTGTTCCTGGCACGTTCTTACCATCTTTCGTGTACAATCCAGCATGGCATGGACAAAAGAACATATCAGGATGTTTTTCACTACCGTTCCAGTTAACGTTACAACCGAGGTGTTTACAAATTGGTGATAGAGCTACAATTTCTCCATTATCATTTTTGTAAACCCAAGCAGAACTAGTTGTTTCTGCAGTATACCAAGCATCCTTTTGTTCATAGGTGAAATCGACACGAACTGGTTCTGATGTAATATCAGCAATTTTCTTATCTGTCATTTTGAAATCACCGCTTGCTTTTGCACTTAATACAGGATCAATTGCAAAACGAAGCATTGGCATTAACATTCCCGCAGCCATGAAACCACCAACTCCTGTGAGTGTGTAGCTGAGAAATTGTCTTCTTGTTACAGGATTCTTGCTCATCCTTTTCCCCCCTCTATCAGTAAGGTAAAGTCCATCGGACATTTTTTATGCACATTACAAACTAGGACATTATCATGATATATCAATATTTGAGTGAGGTCAATCATATACAGAACTAAAGATTGTCAACAATGTGGCAAAGTTGTTAACTATTCAGATAACTGCCATCCTTCAATAATATCATCCATAATGTTATTCAATTGCTTGTCCATCATGGAATGTTTATAATGCTCATCCATATCCTTTATAGGTATAGAAGGTACATAAATAACTTTACCAGTCAACTCTTCTTCGTGTTGCTTCCATTTCTTATCGGAAGTTAAAAAGAATACATGTGAGAACCCACTCGTAATTGCCTGTTGTGCCCATTGTTGAAGCTCGACTTTTTTAAGATCAGGTTCACCCATATATGTAAATGGAGGAATAACTAGCATTCTTCCTTTAAACTGCCTCTCTAAGTGCAACGATAACAAATCAATAAATTCACCTTGCTCTACTACACGTCTCATTGACTCTGTAAAGCTAATAGGTACTAATGGGATAATGGCAGTATCAATATATTCACGTTCCTTTAGAAAAACTTCCACATCTTTAGCTGTCCAATTCACGTATTACACCTCTCTATCTATTATGTTCTATATGCTATATTATCATTCATCATCTGAATGTTCATTAAAAAAGTATACTGAGCGTGGAAAATAAAAAAGCCTAACTATTCTTGAAAGAATTCAAGTAATAGTTGGCTTCTAATTTGATCGCACTTTTTTGTATTAGTTTATTATGATTTCCTTAATTCATTTAATTGCTTAGATAAACGTATAAATGTTTCTCTATCTTCATTATCTAAAGCTTCGTCAATTGCTTGTAAGAGGCGATTTTCCTTAAATGATTTTATGCTATGTTGTAAGAATCTTTCTGCGTACTTGCGGTCCTTTTCATCTAAATGGACTTTCTTCTCTACATATGGATTTTCCTCTAGTACTGCAGCATATTGATGTGATGCATTCGAACCTCGAAAGTTTATTTGAATAAAAATATCCTCATCACGATTTAGTCTAATATCATGAAAAGACTTTTCCGCATCCGTTGTCATGATATTCTCCTTATAAAATCGGAAAGGTACTTCTCGTGAACAATGTGTTGACATTATTAATCCACGTGGGCAACATTGAGCATCTTCTACAAAATGCACTTTCTCCATTAGTTGATCATGACTCATTAAATAGTTGAGAATCCATACAGATTCTCTCCTCTTCAATTGATATCGATTTAGAAACCAGCGAATGAAATCCTTTTTCTCGTTGACAGATACAGGGGTTTCCATTATTTTCCCTCCTCTGCGTAAGATTTTCTTATTCCTCAAGCCGCTCTAAGATTGAAATCCACTCTTCATTAGTCGGATCATTTTCCTTCAGCTTTTTAAAAATGATAGTTGCTTCACTTCTTCTGCCTTCTTCAAGTAAGAAATAACCATAATCCTTTAAGAACTCATTGTTATTGTTAACTTCATTATATGCAACTTCATATTCATTTAATGCCAGTGAATATTGTTCTAAGTTTTGGTAACTTAATGCAGCATCCCAATGAAATTGAGCGTCATCCCCAACTCCATCTGAGAACATTTTCGAAATTTCCAACACATCTTCATATCTTTCTTGATGAAGAAGTAATTTATTTAATGTTAAACCGGCCTCTGTAAATTCTGGATCAAGTACAATTGCTTGCCTTAAATAATTTTCTGCATCTTCTTCATTTCCAAGTTTCAATGCTAGTTTTCCGGCATAATGATACAACTCTTTATTAAATTCATCCACTTTCATCCCAGCTACTACTGTATCTAATGCCTCTTCTAATCTTTCCTCATGTTCAAAGCTATGTGCTAAATATAAGTATAAAGAGTGATATTCTGGATCAATTTCTCTCAGTTCAGTAAAAGCATCAATAGCTTTTTTGTAATTACCTGACTGATAAGATGTTAATCCATAACCAAATAACACATTGATTTCTTTTTTATTCTTTAAGGCATTTTCATAATAAACAAGTGCCTCTTCAAATGCACCTCCAGCACTAAGTGCTTCAGCCATTCTACTATTGATATCTACATCTGCAACGGTGAATTCCTTCGCATCTAATAATTCTTTAAATATGCGCGATGCTTCTAGAAAACGACCTTGGGTTAAAAACAATTCTGCTAAAGCATAATCAATTACAGGTTCATGTGGGAGCATTTGTTTTGCTTGTTTTAGTTTATTTTCACTTACCTCATATAATCCCTGCATTTCATATAAGTCTGCTTCTAATAGCAATGCCGCTGGATAATTAGGATCATCTGTTTTTACCATTGATAAATACTGATATGCTTCATCTTCTCTATCTAATTCAACAAGTAGTTCAGCAATACTAACAATTATTTCACCGTCATCGTTATAGTTTTTCAGTATGTGTTCATAAAGTTCTTTTGCTTCCTCCAAGTATCCAAATCGTGCTAATTCAAGTGCGGCATTGTATTTATCCTCATCTGATCCAGCTGATTTTATTATTTCAAATTGCGCTTTGGCTTTTTGTAAATTTTGTTCTTCTAAATACTTCAACATACTTTCTACGGCTTTCATATAAATAATCCTTCCTTCGTTAAACAAATATAGCTGTTTTATGAATAATTAGTTCCTCACCCGTTCCTGAACGAAATATTGGTACTTGATTTATCGAGACATATTTTCCTTTATGAACGGATACATCTGGGTATAAATCAACACCATACGGATACCCACGCCGCTGTTCATCGTCCTTTTTCATAAAAAAGAGATTATAACTTAATTCGCCACCTACTTTTAAAATTCCTTTTTTCGGATACAAACCAATTTTTTTAATAATGTCGATTGATAGTGGCTTATTCTTTTGTAATGGACTAGGGAGATGGACAATTTTTTCATCTTCTAAAAGGGTTGTCCACTTTTGCAATAACATTTTTTCACTAAATAGTTTTAATTCAGATGTAAATATTGGAATAAATATTGGATTAAGAGGAAAAGAAATATCTCGTATCCATCCCCACGGAATAGAGTACAATTCTTTCATTTTTGTGATTTCAACAAATATGATTGGTATTTTTTCTCGTTTACATTTTCGAATTAAATCTGTTGTTATTAATTTAGCATTTATTTGGATTCCCAACAAAAAATCAACAGGACTATTGAGAAGTGACATTCTTTTTCTACGTAATGCTTGATCAAATTCACTTATTCGATTAATTGTAAAATTAGTAATAATTGTGCCGCATCCTTTTAAGACATATTCATTTAAAAATTTTGCTTTAAACTGCTCAAAAGGAAATTCTGGAAGGTCAGGAGCAAAGAAAATATAAGAGGGAGTAATGAGAAAAGTGCTAGCTTCCATTTTCATTACATTGTGGTAACTTATATTAGGTCCAATATACCGAAACTCGTTATCTTTAATCATAAAGGACAATTTTTCTTTTTGTCCATTTTCAATGTATGCTGCGTTCTCTATCACATATTGCATATCTACATATCCCTTCCTTTCATTCTACTACGAAATAATGCTCCTATACATAGCTATGAATGAAAGAAAGGAATCATGCTCATTAAACTAGTGAATCGTATAAATTAATTAATAGAGAAGCTTGAAAAAACACTTCTTAACACATCTTCACTTATTTCTTGGATTACCGGTTTGCCAATATCCTCTAATAAAACAAAACGAGGTTTATTAGCATAAGACTTTTTATCACGTTTCATTCCTGCCAAGCCTAGTTCAAAGTTAAAATCCTTCGGTAACTGCGATTGATAACCAAGCTTCTCAATCCATTTTTTAAATGTTTCTATATCAAATTGTAATCCTAATACCTCTTCACTTAAATATAAAGCATAAACCATACCGGTCATAACTGCTTCTCCATGTGTAACTTTTCCATATCCTGCAGTTGCCTCAATAACATGACCCAATGTATGGCCGAAATTCAATATTGCTCTAAGACCTGACTCACGTTCATCTTCCGCTACAACTGCTGCTTTTATTTCAATTCCCTTTTTTAATATATAATTTAGTTTCTCTTCGTCCACTTGTTGTAAATCTTGGATATTCTCTAGTAAATAGTAATAGAAATTACGATCAGCAATAAGAGCATGTTTAACAGCTTCCGCAAAGCCTGAACGTATTTCGTGAGCAGGTAATGTCTTTAAGAATGTCGTATAATAAAATACAGCTTCTGGCTGATGAAAAGAACCAATCATATTCTTTCCGAGTGGATGATTAATTCCTGTTTTACCTCCTACTGCACTATCATGAGCTAGTATCGTTGTAGGTACTTGAATAAACGGAATACCTCTCATATAAGTAGCAGCTGTAAAACCAGCTAAGTCCCCTACAGCTCCACCACCAAATGCAATAATACAAGATTTACGATCTAAGCCATTTTCGAGAGCAAAAGTTAAACATTGCTCATATACAGAAAATTGCTTTGCTTTTTCACCAGTTGGAACTTGAAAGAAAAAAACATCATCGTTTTTAGGGAGCACATCTTTCAGTGTATTTAAATGTAATTCTCCTACTTTTTCATCAGTAATGACTAACAGTTTTGTATAATTTCGTTGTTGGAGGTGATTAGAAAGCTCTGTTAAGGCACTGTTCCCAATAAACACTGGATATTTTTTTGATGGAGTTTCGACTGTTATTTCCACTATTGTTCCCCCTTATTTCCCTTTATGTTATTTCTGCCACTTTACGGTAGAAGAAAGTGTCTTCTATTTCAAATCCATATTGACTAGGTGTGAATATTTGCTCTGTACTTCCTACAAAGAGAATTCCTCCTGGAGCTAATGCTTTTGAGAATTTCCTATATAAGTCATCTTTTGCAGGCTCTGTAAAGTAAATAGATACGTTCCGACAAACGATTAAATCAAAATTTGATTGGAATTGGTCTGATAATAAATTTAACTGCTGATATTGAACTGTTTTTTTTACTTCGTCTGATATTTTATAAAGAGAACCATCTTTCTGAAAATGCTTTTTCAGCATATCCTCTGGCACTTCAGCAATGGAACGTTCATAATATATACCTTGCTTAGCTTTATTGATCGCTCCTATATCTATATCAGTAGCAAGAATGGAAATATCCTTCAAAGGTAAGTAATGTGATAACACCATTGCTATGGTATATGGTTCTTCTCCTGTAGAAGATGCAGCACTCCATATTTTCAACTTATTTTTCTTAGCTAACAATTTTGGGAATATTTTATTTTGTAATACATCCCATCTACTGCGGTTTCTATAAAATTCTGTTACATTAATTGTCATTCTATCAAGGAATTCATCAAGTAAAGCTGAATTATGTAACATCCCTTTATAGAATTCTGCAAAAGAGGAAAAACCCCTTTTTTGGTATAAGGATGTAAGTCTTCGTTTCATTTGCGCTTCCTTATACAAAGATAAGTCAATCCCTGTTTTTGCTTTGATATTCTCAATAAATTGCACATAATCATTTTCCAACCTAAAATACCCCTATCATCTTGCATTTTTCAACATGTTAAAGGAAAAACCACCTGCTTTAACAGGTGGTTAAAAGCTTATGTAATTATTTTCTGTTCCTAATTGATTGGATGATGTACATTAATATATCCAGTTATCAATTAACTTAGAGTATTCAAGTAGTTCATTTTCCTTGAAAAACAACTTAATTTCTCTATCTGCACTGTCAACCGAATCTGAACCGTGGATAATGTTTTTTCGAACAATTAAGCCAAAATCACCACGGATAGTTCCTGGAGCTGCTTCATGAGGTCTTGTCACGCCCATCATTTGTCGAGAAATTTGGATGACATTTTCGCCCTGCCAAACCATCGCAAATACTGGACCCGATGTAATGAAGTCGACTAATTCTCTATAAAACGGTTTGTCTTTATGCTCTATATAATGCTGTTCCGCTTGTTCTTGCGAGATTCGCATTAATTTCGCCCCAATTAGTTGGAAGCCTTTTTTTTCAAACCGTGCAACGATTTCTCCTATTAAACCTCTTTGTACCGCATCTGGTTTCACCATTAGAAAAGTTTTTTCCATTCATCCGTCACCTCAGAAATAATATCGAATAAGCCCAAAAAATCTTATAAAAATAATATCATTATTTTCTAACAATAGCAAAATTTATTAATACTTTCTATTACCAATATAATTTATTATCTCTTCAAGTGGTTTCTTTGCCTTATTATTTGGAAGTTGTTCTAAAACATTTTTTGCTTTTTCTAAATAACGACGACTTATTGCTTTGGAGTATTCAATTGCTCCTGAAGATTTAATTAATGCAATGATGGAATCCATTTCTTCTCTAGATGTATACTCATTAACTTTGATAATTTTTGACTTAATATAATCATCGCGCATTGCATAAAAAACAGGTAGTGTTATATTACCTTGGTGTAAATCCTCACCTGCAGGTTTTCCTAACTCTTTCTCTGTACCAATGAAATCTAAAATATCATCGGTAATCTGGTATGACATGCCGATATAATAACCAAATTTAAAAAGTTGCTTATGTATTTTCTCACTTGTACCTGCAGCTACTGCACCTAACTCACAGCTAACTGCTATTAACAAGGCTGTTTTTCTTTTAATTCTTCGCAAATAATCTCTTACTGATTGATTGAATCGATATTTATCCTTTATTTGTTCAATTTCACCTAAGCATACCTCGATAATCGCATTTGATAAAATTTTATGTGCAATAGAATTCTCAATGCTTGTCATATACTCTAGAGATCTAGCTAAAATATAATCTCCGGTATGTAATGCAATTCGATCATTCCACGTATAATTTATCGTCGGCTTACCTCTTCGTAAATTGGCATTATCTATGACATCATCATGTACGAGTGATGCCATATGTATCAATTCCAACGCGATTGCAGCATTTTTAATTTTTTCGATATCATAGGACCCAAACTTAGCTGAAAGAAGGACAAAGACAGGTCGTATTCTCTTTCCCCCTGCCTTTAATAGCTGAATAGAAGCTTTTTCTAAAAGTTCTACATCCGATTTGACAGCTACTTCCATTCCTTTTTCAATTATCTCAAAATCCGCTTTCAAGCTCGAATTAAGTAAAGTTAGTTTCATTTTTCTTCCACCTAGGGTTCATTTCTCTTTCGTTCCAATATGGGCAGCAGCAACTCCACCACTGAATGATTTGTAAATTACGTTTACTAATCCAGCTCTCCAAAACATTTGAGCTAGTTCTTCCATTCCAGGGAAATCCCGTGCTGATTCTTGTAACCATGAATATTCTTCATAACTTTTTGCAAAGACTTTACCAAATAGAGGCATGATATAGCGGAAATAAGCGTAGTAAGCTTGACGGAACACTGGGAGAGTAGGTTGCGAAGTTTCCAAACAAACAGCCATCCCGCCTGGTTTTAAGACACGCTGCATCTCTCTTAATACTTGCATATAATCAGGAACATTCCTTAGTCCGAAGCCAATTGTTACATAATCAAAAGAATTATCATCAAAAGGAAGTTCCATTGCATTACCTTGTATTAACTCTATTTGTTCTAATTTTTCATGTGATACTTTTTCTTGCGCAATTTTCAACATATTATTACTGAAATCTAGTCCAATAACGGATCCACTACTTCCAACTGCCTTCGCTAAAGCAATAGTCCAATCACCAGTCCCACAACAAATGTCTAATGCTTTTTGTCCTGGCTGGACGTCCATTTTTTTCATTGTTTCCTTACGCCATTTTTTGTGTTGTTGAAAGCTAATGATTGAGTTCATTTTATCATATTTTTCATGAATATTTTCAAACACTTTATGTACACGTTCTTCTTTTGTTTGCATGGTTGTAGAGTTCCTCCACTTATTGACTTGACAATAAAGTAAACTGTTTAATTACTTCATTCAATCTTGTTTGGATTGTAATAGGAATGTTAGGAATGATTTTTGACATCTCTTCTAGCTTTGCCTTTGATTCATAAATATAATGAGTACATTCGTTAATAATAATATTTTTTTCATCATTACTAAGATTTTCTATAGGAAAATTATCATCTAATTGTAAACATGCTAGCTTAAGTTTCTTGATAAAGATTGTTTCATTTTGAAAATGGATAGATTCCAATTCAGAAACCATTTTTCTAAAAAACAAAAATTCCATCATTAATTCTTTCTTCGTATCATCCACATGAAAGTTTTCGCTAAATTGATTTACTAATGTAGACTCGATGTTCTTCATATTTTCAATTAATGACTCTACTTTACCATTTTGGAATTGATATATAGAGATTTTGTGCTCATTAATAATTTTAATAGCTGTAGCCAGTAATCTAATCAATTGTATATTAGAGTAATCTGCTAATATACTGTAATACAAACCACTATAATAATCTCCTGCAAGGATGGCAAGTTGTCGTTTCTTCATGGGAACATTAGGATTTGCAACTTGCTCATGGGTTTCCATTGCAAGATGGGCAAGCACTGTTGCTGTAACATAATCAACAATTTCTTCCTTCGAAAGAGATGAATCATGAAGAGACCAAGATAGAAAAAGAATTCTATCCATATCTAAATCCAACGGTTCAATATGTTTATTTAAATAGTGATTGTTTCTTATATTATTTATATTTACAATTATTGATTCAACTTGTTGATTAAGGGTATTAACCACCATATTTGTAAGCCTCGTTTCTATCACGGAAAATCACAGATCAAATAATTGCTCTAGAAGTAGTATACCATAATGATATACTTCATGTTGATTCTGAATCGTTATAAAAGAAGCAAATACCATCATTTTTTATTCCTTCTACTTTATCGATGAATCAACGAAAGAACTTCTGAACGAGTTTGACGATCTGATGCAAATACCCCGCGAACTGCTGAAGTAATTGTTTTTGATCCAGGCTTCTTAACGCCTCGCATTGTCATGCACATATGTTCAGCTTCTATTACAACCATTACCCCTTGTGGTTCCAGCTTCTTCATCATAACATCAGCAACAGTTGATGTGATTCTTTCTTGTAACTGTGGTCTACTAGCAACTGCTTCCACTGCTCTTGCTAATTTACTTAAGCCTGCAACTCTCCCATTTTGCGGTATGTATGCAACATGTGCTTTCCCAAAAAAAGGAACAAGATGATGCTCACACATTGAAAAGAAAGGTATATCTTTTACTAGAACTAGTTCTTCATGCTCTTCACCAAAAATTGTATCAAAGTAATCAGCTGGGTCTTTTCTTAGACCAGCAAATACCTCTTGATACATTTTGGCAACTCTTTTTGGAGTATCAATTAATCCTTCTCGTGATGGATCTTCTCCAATTGCTTCTATTATCATTCGCACAGCTTCTTCTATCTGTGCGACATTAACCTCTGCCATTACTTTTCCTCCTGAGTAGAAAATGATTACTTATAATAGTCCATATTAGCATATGTTATCGGATAAATAAAAATAGAACTGCCTAAAAGGCAGTTCTAGATTTTTGCGCATAAAAGTATATGTAATTATTTAACAGCATCTTTAAGCGCTTTTCCTGGTTTGAATGCTGGTACCTTACTTGCAGCGATTTCGATTTCTTCACCAGTTTGTGGGTTACGTCCTTTACGAGCAGCACGCTCACGAACTTCAAAGTTACCAAAACCAATAAGGGCTACTTTATCACCGTTTGCTAGTGCATCTTGAATAGATTGGAAAACAGCATCAACAGCTTTAGTTGCATCTTTTTTAGAAAGCTCAGTTGACTCAGCAACAGAGTTAATTAGTTCTGTTTTGTTCATACCATTCACCTCCTCCCGGTTATTGAGAGATCTTGTTCTGTAGCTTTTAGTACATTTGTGAACATTTTTTTGAATTTCTATACATACAAATGCTAGAAATCGGAAAAATTACTGATAAAAGTGCGTTTTAACAGCAATTCTTTTAAAAGATTAACATAACTTAATAAGCTTAGCAAGAATAAAGAGTGTATAAATAGAGAAAAGATGCCGAATTTAGTCGTTTTCGGCACCTTTTCTTACTTCTTTATTCATTTGATTTGTCGTTTCCATTTCGCGACACTATTACACTACTTATAGTATTATCGCAATTAAGCCACCTGAACCTTCATTAATTATCCGTTCAAGTGTTTCTTTCAGCTTATATCTTGCATTTTCTGGCATCATTGCAATTTTCGCCTGGATACCCTCTCTAACTAATGAACTTAGGCTTCTGCCAAATATATCAGAGTTCCAAATGGATAATGGGTCATCCTCAAAATCTTGCATTAAATATCTCACTAGTTCTTCACTCTGTTTTTCTGTTCCAATAATTGGAGCAAATTCTGATTCAACATCTACCTTAATCATATGAATGGACGGTGCTACTGCTTTAAGTCTTACACCGAAACGCGCACCTTGTCTAATTATTTCTGGCTCATCCAAACTCATATCAGCAATCGAAGGTGCAGCAATTCCATATCCCGTCTGTTTCACCATTGCTAATGCGTCTGAAATTTGATCATATTCTCTTTTTGCATCTGCAAAGTTCTGCATTAACTCTAATAAGTGATCCTTCCCTCTTACCTCTACACCCACTACTTCTTTCAATACATTGTCATATAAATCATCTGGAGCAAACAAGTCAATCTCCGCAACTCCTTGCCCCATATCGACACCTGCTAATCCCGCATTTTCAATAAAATCATACTCATAGAATTGTTGTACAACACGGTCTACATCACGAAGACGTTTAATATCTTTCACAGTTTCTTTTACTGCTTCTTGATAGTTATTTCGTAACCAATGATTTTCTTTTAAGACCATAACCCAGCTTGGTAAGTTTACATTTACTTCTAATACTGGGAACTCATACAACGCTTCACGTAACACATTCATTACATCTGCTTCTCTCATTCCCTCTACAGACATTGCTAATACTGGAATATCATATTTTTTCTGTAATTGAGAGCGAAGTGCTTCTGTCTCTGAGTGATGTGGTCTTGCTGAGTTAATAACCATAATAAATGGTTTACCAACTTCTTTTAACTCATTAATTACTCTTTCCTCCGCCTCGACGTAGTCGGATCGCGGTATTTCGCCAATTGATCCATCTGTCGTAATGACTACACCAAGGACAGAGTGTTCTTGAATTACCTTTCGTGTACCAATCTCTGCTGCCTCATGGAATGAGATTGGTTCTTCATACCAAGGAGTGTGAATCATTCTAGGACCATTTTCATCCTCGTATCCTTTTGCTCCAGGTACTGTGTAACCAACACAATCTACAAGTCTAACATTTACTTCCAATCCTTCTTCCACTTGAACGGATACAGCTTGATTAGGAACAAATTTTGGTTCTGTTGTCATTATTGTTCTACCAGCTGCACTTTGAGGTAGTTCATCTTGCGCTCTAGCTCTATCTGCTTCACTCATGATGTTTGGCAGTACTGCAAGCTCCATGAACTTTTTGATAAATGTGGATTTACCCGTTCGAACAGCTCCAACTACTCCTAAATAAATGTCTCCACCTGTTCTTTCTGCAATATCTTTGAAAATATCCACCTTTTCCAAGAGGTTCCCTCCCATCATTAATTTAAAGCAAGTGTTCAAAAAGGAGGACTCTTTTTGAACAACCTCTTAAAGGGACATAACATCCGTTAAACGTTGGTTCATTTTATGTTTATGATGTTGTCCGATTCTAATATGACTATATTTAAAAGAATATAAGAAAAATCCTTCTTCCACATTATATTTAGTGAAAGAAGGATTATTCCTATTCCAAGTAAATAGGTTCATTGTTTTTATCAACAGTATATGGTAATGAGTAAGCAGGAACAAAATAAGAATCTTTAGTTAATAGATTTATTATATTTTCTCCTGGTTGGAAGGATTCCTCTGATTCTTGTAGGGCGTGGTATAAATCACTTATATAATCAACATATATTTCGCCAGAACCAGTTATTACAAAGGATAGATTGTTTTGGGTAAACGGTGATATTACATATGGTTCACTATCATATCCTAATTTAGAATAGTCTAGTGTAAAGATACTTTTTGTAATGGAATTTTTGAAAGGTGGATAACCTTGTGATCTTATTCTTATTTTAATTTCTCTTATCTTTTCAGCAATTCTTAAATCAAATACTTTTACAGTTGGATTTGTTTCAACATCCACTAACACATATTGAAATACTCCTCCACTTTCATAAGCATTTCCTGGAGGCTCTGGTATGTATTTTGGTTGTAATTTTTTAAAATCAATCGGATATTTAATATAGATAGGCGTGTCCTCGTCACGAGTTTTAATTGGTAACAGTCCGCCTTCATCTTCTTGGTATTTTTCTACAGCATTTTGGACTGAAATAATTTGGTCTTCATAAGGAACCTGATTCTCAGCTTTTCTTTCCTCTGGATACATACACCCTGTTAGTAAGAACGAGACAACTATCGTTACTAACAATGCTGCTTTACTTTTCATAGGTGTTCATCCTCTCCATATACTATATTGTTAATTAGTAGGTCCAGTTAAAACGATCAGCATAACGATTATTCCACCAGTAATCATCATTATCCAAGCGATAATACTCGTTAACACTTTTAATATCTTATTTTCAAGTTTATATCTACTCACATAGATTACAAACATAGCTAAAGCAAGTAAAATCATCCCAATTATTGAGATCCACATTTTTTGCATAGAAAGTGACATAATTTCTCCTCCGAATATACTAAATACATAACAAATATTATAACATCTTTACATCATAACTTGTCCGCAAAATAATTACAAAATAGTGATAAGTAACTATGAAAAGCGGAAGGCGGTCGTTTAGGGGCGACAAGCAAATGTTCTGAGACAAAGAAAGGTGTTCTTTACCTTTCATTGGCTCAGGTTATTTGACCTCGAGCCCCTACCGCCTGTAGCTAGACAAAAAGAAAAGAGGAATCGCCTGTTTAGCGACGTGGGCCAACAGGAGGTTGGTCACGTCGACGTTGGCACAGGATGTGCCGATTTTAGTCGACGCTTCAAACTTGTACAAAGATTTCTGACGAGATAAAGGAAACACGATGAGCTTCCACAAAGGTTGTTCGATTAAAGGCGCCACTTCCTGTGGCAACATCGAACTACCCTACATCCTGTAGGGCATTATCGTAGGAAGAAATCGTAAATTTGCTAGGCGCTAGGCGATGGAGCTAGACAACAAGAAAAGAGAAAGGCGGTCGTTTGCTGAAGGAAGGCTAAATACGCAACATCCTGTTGCAACGCCTTCCTGACCCGCATCCTGCGGGCCCGCGAACAAGCAAATGTTCTGAGACAAAGAAAGGTGTTCTTTACCTTTAATTGGCTCAGGTTATTTGCCCTCGAGCCCCTACCGCCTGAAGCTAGACAAAAAACATGAAGCAATGATAAATCATCGCTTCATGCAGTGACAAATCCATACCCATTCCACCTGTTTAAGCAATTCTACAATGCATTATATGCAGTTAAAAATAGAACGCATCGTCTTTTGCCTAGTGTTTCTATTGTTGTTCCATTTGTTCATGAAAAATATCTACAAGTTCTTCCATTTCATTCGTTTTTAGGCGGGCCATTAATCGTTCAACGCCAGTTCTAGCATCAACGCCATTAAAAAGAACATTATATAATACTTCTGTAATAGGCATAGTACAATTGTATTTTTTCGAAAGTTGGTATGCTGCCTTCGTCGTTCTTACCCCTTCCACAACCATACCCATATTTTCTAATACTTCTTCCAGCTTTTGTCCCTTACCAAGCATATTACCAGCTCTCCAATTACGTGAATGCACACTTGTACATGTAACAATTAAATCTCCTATGCCGGTTAGGCCAGAAAATGTTAATGGATTTGCACCCATTTTGGTCCCTAATCTAGAAATCTCTGCTACACCACGTGTAATTAAAGCAGCTTTGGCATTATCACCAAAACCTAACCCATCTGAGATACCTGCAGCAAGAGCAATAATATTTTTTAATGCTCCACCTATCTCCACCCCAATTAGATCAGGGTTTGTGTAGACTCGAAAATGCTGGTTCATAAATAAATCTTGTACCTTTTCTGCTACTTCCATATTTTTTGAAGAGACTGTAACGGTCGTAGGATGTCTTAAACTAACCTCCTCCGCATGACTTGGCCCAGATAAAACTACAACCTCATTTAAAATTCTTTCCGGTGCTTCTTCCTCTATCATCTCTGAAATACGCATTAACGTATCTGGTTCAATCCCTTTACTTACGTGGACAAAGGTTAATGGATTTTCTTGAAATTCTGCAATATCTTGAATGATACTTCTAATCGCTTTCGTTGGGACAGCAATGATGACAGTTTGAATTTCTTTTATTGCATCCTTGAGTGATGTATAGGCAACAATGGAATGTGGTAATTCAATATTAGGCAAATATTTTTCATTCGTATGTTGCTGGTTGATTTCTTGCTTCTGATTGTCATTTCTTGTCCATAAGCGTACTTGGTGCCCATTGTCAGCTAATACCATAGCAAGTGCTGTTCCCCAGCTACCTGCTCCTATGACAGCAATATGTTCTGTTACTTTGCTCATTTTCTCACCTACTTTTGAAAAAATTAAGATCGTTGCCTAGTAATTATTCGGATTGGAGTACCTTCAAATCCAAATGCATCTCTTATTCGGTTTTCAAGAAATCTCTCATATGAAAAATGCATAATCTCTGGATCATTTACGAACACAACAAAAGTTGGTGGTTTAACAGCAACTTGGGTCGCGTAAAAGATTTTTAGTTTTCTACCTTTATCAGATGGCGTAGGATTCATCGCAACTGCATCCACAATCACTTCATTTAAGATACTTGATTGTACACGCATAGAATGATTTTCGCTTGCTGTTTGTATCGCAGGGATTAATGTCGTTAAGCGTTTGCGCGTTTTGGCTGATACAAACACAATAGGAGCATAATCCAAAAATAGAAAATGCGCTCTAATTTTCTCTTCAAATTTTACCATTGTTTTCTCATCTTTTTCTACAGCATCCCACTTATTAACGACAATAACTACTGCTCTTCCTGCTTCATGAGCATAACCAGCAATTTTTTTATCTTGTTCGAGTATTCCTTCTTCTCCATCGATCACAACAAGCACTACATCTGAACGATCAATTGCTTTTAATGCTCTTAAAACACTATATTTTTCAGTGTTTTCATATACTTTTCCTTTTTTTCGCATACCAGCAGTATCAATGATTGTATATTTTTGGTCATCATATTCATAAGTAGAATCAATAGCATCACGAGTTGTTCCTGCAATATTACTTACAATTACTCTTTCTTCCCCAAGAATTGCATTTACAAGAGATGATTTCCCAACATTCGGTCTACCTATTAGACAAAATCTGATCACATCATCCTCTACTTCATCCGTTGTTTGTGTCGGAAAATGCTTTACCACTTCATCAAGTAAATCACCTAAGCCGAGTCCATGTGCACCGGAAATCGGAAATGGATCACCAAACCCAAGTGCATAGAAATCATATATTTCAGCTTTTTGTTCTGGATTGTCTACTTTGTTCACGGCTAATACAACAGGTTTTTTAGAGCGGAATAATATTTTCGCTACTTCCTCATCAGCTGAAGTAACACCTTCCCGGCTGTTAACGATAAATATAATTACATCCGCTTCATCTATCGCAATCTCAGCCTGTAAACGGATTTCCTCTAAGAATGGAGCATCACCTATTTCAATACCACCTGTATCAATGATGTGAAAATCATGTGTAAGCCAGTCACCTACACCGTAGATTCTATCTCGTGTAACACCTGGAGTATCTTCGACAATCGATACTCTTTCTCCGATTATTCTATTAAAAATTGTTGATTTTCCAACGTTAGGTCTTCCTACAATTGCAACTGTCGGTTTTGCCAATTTAATCACTCACTTTTATGTCTTTTATGTCACGTTAGTAAATATTGGAACTAGCCAATTACATCCATAAAATATACCATATTATGCTACAATATGATATTTTATTGGCTAATTTTCCTCATCTTATTAATTTTTGGTACTTTACTTATTTTCATAATAGTCTCGATGCAAATGAATGCTGCTGAAACAATTACAAGAATATCCATATATTCAAGAGATCCAACAATATAAGGGAAATCCATTCGCCATAGTATTGCTGCAAATACTATATCACCTTGTAAGGAACCAAGACAAACAAAAATACATCTTTTAATAATGGAGGACGGATAAATCACAAAAGAAATAAATAGTAAAAGAAATGATAACAGTATTTTTCGATCAATAAAAATCATGACTGGATCATATAACTCTAGTAATAAAAATCCTGCATAACCAACCATTAATGCAAATACTGCAAATAAAAGATGTAATTGTTGTCTCCAAGAAAATTTACTTGTTAAATAATAGCAAATCAATAGCAATATGATACTAGAACCACTAATTTGTAATGACATGACGGAAAAATGTACCGGATGAAATATTATCATTATTAGTGCAAAAGCTGCTATTGGCAGACGAAAAGCTTTACTTTTCTCCATAATAAATGTCGAATAAATCCATAGTACCCAAATAAATAATAGATATAAACTGCCTTCCAATTATATACACCTCCCCTAACATTATAGGAAAGGATGCATGAGTCTAATCAAAAAAACATACAAAATTCTACATACATACAAAGATTTCTCAATAAAAAAAGGATGTCATAACGACACCCTTGAATTTTTATTGAAATTTCTTTAATTTATCACCAATAACATCACTTATAGAAAAACCTTTATTCTCTTCAGGTAATTCATAGTCGTCTTGCTGATATTCTTGCTCTTCTAATTCTTTAATACTTAATGATAAACGATGGTCATTTTCATTCACATCTAGAACTTTTACTTTTACTTTTTGACCTTCTTCTAACACTTCATGTGGAGTGCCAATATGTTTGTGGGAAATTTGTGAAATATGAACGAGACCTTCAACACCAGGTAGAACTTCAACAAATGCTCCGAACGAAACTAGACGTTTTACAGTACCTTCTAGTACTGCCCCACGTGGAGCTTTTTCCGCTACACTTTCCCAAGGTCCAGGTAAAGTATCCTTGATAGATAATGAAATTCTCTCATTATCACGATCGACAGAAAGGACTTTTACCTTTACTTTATCGCCTTCTGAGACAACATCTGATGGTTTTGCTATATGTTCATATGAAATTTGCGAAATATGAACTAGTCCATCTACACCACCAATGTCTACAAAAGCACCAAAGTCAGTTAGACGTTGAATTGTACCATCCAATACCGCTCCAACCTCTAGTTTTTCTAGTAATGCTTGTTTATCGCGATTTTTTTCTTCTTCTAATACTGCGCGATGAGATAAAATTAGGCGATTTTTGTCTTTATCTAATTCTACAATTTTAAAAGTAAGAGTCTTTCCTTGATAATCAGAAAAGTCTTCTACATAATGATCCTCTACCATAGATGCAGGCACAAATCCTCTTACACCTAAATCGACAACAAGTCCACCTTTGACAATCTCATTAACTTCAGCTTCAAACACTTCATTATTCTGATAGCGTTTTTCTAATGTTTCCCATGCATTCTCCGCATCTACTTTTCTTTTCGAAAGTACAAGTAATTCTTCCTCTACCTTAGTTACTACTAAGTCAAGGATATCCCCTTCACTAACGACATCAGATGCCTTTTCAACATGAAGACTTGAGAGTTCACTGATAGGAATAATACCATCTAGTTTACTGCCTTCAACATCTACTAGTACTTGCTTTTCTTCAATTTTAGAAACAGTTCCTTTTACGCGATCTCCCTCAGTAAAATCCTTCACTTCAATACTATTCATGTCTTCAGTCATATGTATTCCTCCTATCCGACTTTAAAAACTATTAGGATATAATTATTCAATATGAATGGTTATATTTATCCAATCATTAAAATAATTGTCTTGTTACTAACTTCTTACAATATGGTGACTTTGTCAAGCAATTGAGCCTAAAGCATATACAAAAAATCCAAATTTATTTTACCCGATTTTCATCATATATTTTTTTAATTTCTGCCATAATTACATCTGTTGCAATATCTGCTGACACTTTATTTTCTCGCAATTCCGTAAAGTCAATTGGTTTTCCATAAACAACTTTTAATTTTTTAAATGGTTTATATGGTCCAATGATGGCACATGGTACAATATGAGCATTTGATCGTAACGCAAAAAAACCAGCTCCTGCTAACCCTTTTCCAACCTCACCATTTTTACTCCGTTTACCTTCTGGAAACAACCCAACAACCTTACCTTCTTTTAAATATTTTAGTCCAGTTCTTAATGCTTCTCTATCACTCATTCCTCGTTTAACCGGGAATGCATTTATATTTGTCATTAGCTTTTTGGACCATTTATATTTAAACAATTCTGCTTTGGCCATAAAATGGATAGGCCTTGGTGCAGTTACTCCTACTGTTGGAGGGTCTAGATTGTCAATATGGTTAGCACATAAAAGCACAGACCCTTCCATTGGAAAGTTCTCCACACCTTTTATTTCAATTCTATATAATGGTTTTAAAATTGATTTCACTACCATTTTCGCAAAACTATAAAAGGTCAAACTTCTTCCATCCTTTCCATAGCTAATGCCAGTATTTCATCCGCAACTTCATCAATTGATAAGTTTGAAGTATCGATTTCCACTGCATCTTCAGCCTTTCTAAGAGGAGAAATTTCACGCTCTGTATCTTGCTTGTCCCTTAATGCAATTTCTTCCTTCAATTTTACTAGATCGGACGGAAATCCTTTCTGGACGTTCTCGAGATGTCGACGTTGTGCACGAATTTCTACACTTGCCAACAAGAATATTTTTAACTCTGCATGTGGTAAAACGTGTGTTCCAATATCTCGACCATCCATAACAATTCCGCCATCTTGTCCCATCTGTTGTTGACGTAAAACCATTTCTTCGCGAACTATTCCTAATGCAGCAATAGAAGAAACAGTATTCGTAACTTCAGCTTCACGAATTTCATTTGTAACATCTTTACCATCAAGTAAAATAATTTGCCCATTGTTAGCTGGCTTGAGTTCAATACTCGTTTCAGACAATAATTGTCTTAATAAATTTTCTTCCTTTATGTCTATTTTCATTTTTAGTATTTTATACGTTATAGCTCGATACATTGCTCCTGTATCCACATAGACATAGCCTAATTTCCCTGCGACTATTTTGGCTACAGTACTCTTTCCTGCTGCTGCAGGGCCATCTATCGCAATGCTAATTTTTTTATTTTTCATTTTTTCTCACCTGCTTAGTTATCTGATTAACGATCATTTCTTCCTAATCTATATTACCATATAAACATGAACTTCTTGCATTTTTCCATAAAAAAATGAAGACGAGTTTTGTCTTCATTCTTTATTATTAAATACATCTAATTTAGGTTGTTCTTCAGAATCCATTACACCTTCATACAAATAAACTTTATTTAAATAATCAATTACAGGTGTTCTATGTATATACGTTTGCACGATTACTAGTATGAGTAGCTGTATTAATAAAATTTTAAATATTATACGCTCCACTGTCTTCATTTAAAACACTCCACTTTTTTCCATAGCATCGGCAATTACACAAATTATTATTCTAAATGTACACCCTTTTTTCGATATTCTAATTGCTTTTCAAAACAATAGCGAATAATTAATTGTTGATCATGCTTGCTAATATCGGAAAATTGCAAGGATACTAGATTAATTTTATTGTGTGTAAAGGTTCTGATCACTTGACAGGACAGTTTCATATAGTGCGGTTCAGATGACGAAGGTATAATAATATACACATTGCCTTTAACACCAGGATTCAAATGCATGTCTTTAGGTAATATAGCTGAACAACCACCAGCACTAATATCAAATGTAGTAGTTGGAAAAAAATCTTCAGTATCAGCAATTTGTAGGGATATATCTAAAGATGCTTCTACTCGCACAAATTGTCTGCGTTGAATTTTTGACATTTGTTCAAATGGAGGCAATGTCAGTACTAGAAGAGGTATCGAATTCATTTCTCTACCAATTACTTGTGATTGAAAGGAGTATGCAACATGTGTTTCCTGATGAACAAAATTAACATGTAACATTTCATCCGAAATTAAGTATTTTGTCTTTTTCGAATCTACACCTATTGGATATGAAATATAGAGTTTATCATTATTGTAATCTTCGATAGTTGCTTTTAACTTCTCCCCCTGATTCTCTTCGCTTAATTCAATAATAATTTCCATTCCAATTGTAAACATCGTATGTCACTTCCCAACCGTTTTCTCCGTCTATTATCTCATGGAAAGTACAATTCTTCTACTTTCTATCTATTTAGCAAAATGAAAGTATAGAGAAAACTAAAAACCCTCTCCAGTTTACAAAATAATGGAGTGGGCTTCTATCTAACTTACAGCATTTATTCCATTTCCCTTGCTCTTTGAGTATCTCTCACGTTTTTTTGTACTGTTATCGCTGCAAAAATGGAAAGTACATAAGCCATGCCAAAGAATCCTTTTTCAGAAAGCACAATACTGCCTGCATTGTATAGACCAATTGCCATTAATGCAATCGCTATGATTAAAGCAAACCAACTTACCCCATAATAAATATTTGTAACGGGTATCCCTTCATCCCTATCCCTTACAGACTTTTGAAGTGAAACAGCTGCAAACAATCCAAATACGAGAACAGAAAAATAATAGCCTTGCTCATTCAGTTCCATATTTGAGTTATACAAACCGATTAAGTATGAAATGACACCGACAAATAACGCACCCCATGCAGCTGCTTTAAATGGACCAGTAGGCTCGCCTTCCTTTCTAACAACAGCACGACCAGTTTTCTCTTCCTTTGCAACTACATCCTCATTATTTTCTGACATTCTATCCCCCCTCGTTCCAATCCATATTGTATATATATTATGCACCCATGAAAAAAAGCACTCTCTCTATAAGATGCATATAGCTCTTATAAAATGAAAATGCTTAGACAAAAAGAATGTATGTAGAATTTAAGCCAAACTATTGCTTGAAATTATAACTATTTCAAGATAGTTTGGCTTTGTATGAGCAGCAGTATTGCTACACTATCATTGTTCCATATTGTTACAATACATTATCATATATAGGTTCTGCGTTTTGGAGTTTTTCAATCTTTTCTTCTATACCATTTTTAGCATTAATATAAATACGATATGTGTCATTATCTAATGTACCAATAAACTCATAGCAAAGTACTTCTTCTCCTAAATCATTTACAATAATCGCAAGACTATTATCCATAATTTCTACATTTGAATTAATATAACCTCGTGCATCCTCCATTGAAATCTCGGGATCGACAATCTCTCTATCACGTAGGCCTTTTAAATAATCTCCAGCAGAGAATCCAACCACTTGCCCATTATCTAGTGCTACTTTTACTTTTATTGATTCAGGATAAATCAATACACCATTTTGGACTGTTACAAAAGTAAGTAGCCCTGTATTATCATATTGCATACTTTGTGATAATTCCAAATTCTTATAATTATGCTTTTGTAAAAAATCACTCGCTTTATTCACAGCATCATTTAAACTTATCTTCCGATCTCCTACTTCACGATGATTCATAAACCAGATAGGATATCCACCTTTTTTTGTTAAATCCATACTAACACCTTGACCTTTCCCATCATCAAGGTTGACACTAAAAAATCCATACGGTGAACCTTTACCGCTTTCTGCAACATTATATTCGGTTACTTTTTTTAAATCAGCATGTTTCTTAGCAAGTTCAAGCGCCTCATCTTCAGAGATTTCTTTACCCTTTATATGCTCAAAATTTTCTTCTTTTTCTTGAAAAGGCATTATAGATGGATTTTGCAAATTTTCCTGATCAAAACCTTCTGCAGTTTTTTCTACAGTTTTAAATCCATCAATGATTGTATTATCTGCAGTTTCTTTTCCTGAAGCTAATGCTAGCTCCACATCCATCCAGCGCAAATTGTTTTCTAAAACTAAATGTTGAACTTTACGTAATTCTCCACGAATTTCATCACTTTGTGCGTACAATTCTTTTAACAGTCCATATTCATCATCCGAAAGTGGTTCTTTATCTAAGTCTCTTACTGCAGTACGGTAACTAAAGTTTCCAATATTCGTTAAAAACTCTTCCGTTTTATTAAATGGCAGTAATGTTAATGGTAGTTGCCCTACATTTCCTCGAGCTTCGGATGTAATTCTCCACACTTCGGCAAGTGCAGGTGATAACGACTTCCTTGAATTCATTGCAAGTGCTGTACCAATTTTATCGTGAAGAATATCAATTTGGTAGGATAAGTCGTGGAAAGAGCGCTGATAATTATTTTCTGCATTAATTAATATAGCGTTCTTTTCCTGATGCTCTTGATAACCCCAATATGCTGCTCCAGCAACTCCAATTGCCAATACAACAATCAAAATATTCCTAACCATATATTACGACCACCTTTATTATTTACAAAATATATGTTTCCCAATTCTTTTAATTTGCGGTCTAGACCAAATCCACCCACTTGTTGCGGTATCTGGATTGAAATAATATAATGCATTTTGCGATGGATCCCATCCATTGATCGCGTCGAGAACAGCTTCCTTCGCTCTTTCATTAGGAGTTAGCCAAATTTGTCCATCAGCAACAGCTGTAAACGCACGTGGCTCAAAAATAACACCGGCTACAGTATTAGGAAATGATGCACTATTAACTCGATTTAATATTACAGCTGCAACAGCAACTTGTCCCTCGTATGGTTCTCCACGAGCCTCTCCGTATACCGCATTAGCCATCAGCTGTATATCATTTTGTGAAAAACCAGCAGGAGTATTTGTAGCTGTTGGTTTCGTCGGTGATGTAGGTGTATTTGCTTGTGTGTTATCTCCTTGTTGTTGTTTTCCTGTACTTGTATTTCCTTTTTTATTTGCTTTTGTTTGTTTTGCCAAATCCGTACCACCGTAATGTGTAAATGTATTTCCTTTTCTTATTTGTTCTTTTACCCATTTTTCGTGGTACTTTGATGCTTTAACTAACTTATCCTTTGTCTCACTTCCGGCTAATCCATCAATATCCAATCCATAGTCTTTTTGAAAGTTCCTTAACGCCCAATATGTTCCCCAACCGAAAACTCCATCAATTTCTCCTTTATAAAATCCAATGTATTGAAGTCTAGCCTGGAGCTCAATCACATCATCTCCTACAGCACCTCTTTGAATTATTTGATTAGAGAATGCATGTGCATCATTTGCAGGAGTTGAAGAAATTGTAAGCATTGTGCAAAGTAATAAAACGGATATCAGCTTTATTGTTCTGCTATATCTCATTTTCATAGCCTCCAAAAATTATATTCTTTGGATAGTGTCAGATAGTTTCTATACTTTTATGCACAAAACAAATAAAAAAAACGCTCATTCTTATTTAGAATGCAGCGTTTTTATTTTCATTTTGATTATGAAAATGTTTTCTTGACAAAATGTGAGCATGTTTTACTTTACGGAGACCAAAATACCATAAAAATAACATAAACGGCAGGATGTAATACATCCAATTAGTACCTATTACTAAAATATAATCATATAACCCATGCAATATATAAGGCACGACGAAGGATGCAACTAGCCAATAATGGAAGCGACCATATATGTTAAATTTCGCTTTACCAAGATAATAACCCATTAGCACTCCAAATATCGCATGACTCGAGACTGGTAATAAAGCTCTACCAATTGCAAATTCTATTCCATTAGCAGTTAGAAATAATATATTCTCAACAGTTGCAAATCCTAATGAAATACTAGTACCATAGACAATACCGTCATATGGTTCATCAAAGTCTGCATGCTTATATATAGCTATAAATAAAAGAAACCATTTAAAGAATTCTTCCATTAAAGCTGCAGAGAAAAATGCATGTAAAAAACCATTATTAATTAAACCTTCCTCTTGTAATACAAATTGTATAAACATAATTGGGAAAGTTAAAATAGCTCCTAATAAAAAAACACGAAATACATTTCTAACCGGCTCTTGCTCAAATTGATCACGTAAGTAAAAATAACTAACTAGAGCAAGTCCAGGGGCAATACCGGCAGAAATAACGCCAAGCATATGCAGCCCTCTTTTCATTCTTTTTATTAATCGTATCATGGAAAGCATGAGATGGAAATAACAATTTATTCAGAGGTGTTATAATGAAACGCATTCTTGTAATTCATACCGGAGGTACTATCGCAATGGAGGAGAATCACGAAACAGGAGTTGTAACTCCTAAAGATGAAAATCCTCTTCCACAGATTTCAAAACAATTTGAAACTACCGCAAAATTAATTTTAAAACAACCTTTTCTTCTTCCCTCTCCACACATAACACCAAAGGAGATGCTTTTATTAAAAGAACTAATAGAAGAAGAATATGAGAAAAACAATCTAGATGGTGTAGTAATTACCCATGGTACAGATACACTTGAAGAAACTGCATATTTTCTTGACTTAACAGTAAACTTGAATATCCCCATCATTTTGACAGGTGCAATGCGATCTAGTAACGAAATTGGTTCAGATGGATTATATAATTTTATTACTTCCATCCGTGTTGCATGTTCTGATAGTGCAAAAAACAAGGGTGTACTAGTTGTTCTAAACGACGAGATTCATACAGCAATGAATGTAACAAAAACACACACAACTAATGTATCTACTTTCCAAAGTCCACAATACGGACCTATTGGTCTTGTTACAAAGCGTGATATAATTTTCCAACAAAAGCCGGATAAATCGGAAAAATATGCTATTAAGGATATTAATGTAAGGGTGGCACTGTTAAAAGCTTATTCAGGTATGGAAGCAGATGTTTTCCACTCCCTTCATCAATTAAAATATGATGGAGTAGTTATAGAAGCATTTGGAACAGGTAATTTACCACCAGCAACAATCGAGGGAATAAAGAAGTTATTAGACGCACATATTCCGATTGTACTTGTATCCAGGTGCTTTAATGGAATAGCTCAAGATACATATCAATATGTCGGGGGTGGTAAACAATTAAAAGAAATGGGGGTTATCTTCTGCAATGGACTAAATGGTCCAAAAGCAAGAATCAAAGTATTAGTTGCATTATCATCACAAATAAAAAAACCACTTAATGAAGTATTCACTTAAAGAATAATCGGAGAGGTATTTTATTAACAAATGTAAGAAATACAACTTAAAAAAAAGTGGAGAAAAATCGTTTTTTCTCCACTTTTCTAGATTTGTTCACTTTTTAAATTATGCCATTTATAGAACACTTTTTTCCATTTCGAGAATATGTTTAGCAATTTGTTCTCCATGAAACCTTCCGTTTTCGATGAAAATTTCATTTGCATCATTTCCTGCCGCAATAACTCCAGCTATAAATAAATTCTTCACATTTGTCTCCATAGATTCTGGATTAAAATGAGGTCTTCCAGTTTCAGAATCAATTTGCACTCCCATATTACTGATAAATGTATGATCTGGATGATAACCTGTCATTGCAAATACAAAATCATTACTTATTTCCGTCTGCTTACCCTCAACCTCATATACAACTGAATGCTCTGTAATTTCTTTTACATGTGCATTGAATTCCATTTTAATTTGGCCATGTTTCACGAGGGATTGGAACTCTGGAATAATCCACGGTTTCACACTTGGAGAATAATCGCTTCCCCGATACAGACAAGTAACATGTGCCCCTGCATGATGTAATTCCAATGCTGCATCTACTGCAGAGTTTTTACCACCAATAACAACTACATCCGTGTCGAAGTATGGATGTGCTTCTTTGAAATAGTGGAAAACCTTGTTTAGTTCTTCTCCTGGAACCCCCATATAATTTGGACTATCATAATAGCCTGTTGCAATTACAACATATGTAGTTTCATAAACCCCTTTACTAGTTGTAACCGTAAAAACATCACCATGTTTTTCAACATTTTCAACCTTTTCAAAACGATTAATTCGCAAATCCTTCCTTTTTACTACTTCGCGGTAATATGTAAGAGCTTGATTTCTTCTAGGCTTACGTTCTACCGTAATAAATGGTACATCGCCTATTGCTAATTTCTCACTCGAACTGAAAAAAGTTTGATGTGTTGGATAATGGTACAGCGCATTTACGATATTACCTTTTTCTATAATTAAAGGATTCTTCCCCGCATCTTTCAAGGCGATGGCAGCAGCTAAACCACATGGGCCTCCACCAACGATAATACAATCTTCTTTTTGCATTACATAACTCCCCTATCCATATCATTAAAAAACTCCTATTAATATGATAGGAGTTTTCAAAATATAGTGCAATTATTAAGTTCTAAAGTAATGATTTAGTGTATTAATTGCATTATTTTCAATAATCATTTTTCCATAATCATCTAGGAATGCAGAAGTAATAGTTGAAATCTCACCAAACTCTTCTGTAATCGCTAAAAGTGATTCATTTGGTTCTGTAGATTTTTCTATAAGTAAATAATACACTTCTTCCAATATATATAAAGTACTTATTAATTCATTAAATTGAAGATTTTCAAGTTCATTCACTAATGTTATACAATCCTCTATATCAGCAAAAGCTACTGTTAAATAAATTGGATCCAAATTTACTTTTAGAGTCATTTCATCGCTGGAAAAGAGCTCATCTACTTCATCTTCATCAATCGTTAATATGAGAACTAATTCTTTAGCTGTTAATGAATAAATTTCAATTGATACGGCTCCTGTTGATTCAAGTTGAAACATTCTACTCGCCTCATCCAGCATTTCGTCAAATAGTGTATCCCATACAAATGATTCTTCTAGCAACTCTTCTTCCGAAAAGCCTTTATATGTCAATTCTTCAAATGAAATGATATATTTTATTTGATTTGGTGCAATTCGTTCTAATTTCACTGAATCCGCCCCCTGCATGTAGCTCTTACACCATATTATGAAACAGGGGTTAGATGGTTCATAAGAAGTTTTATCGAGGTTTTAATGTAATTAAATGTGTTTCAGGTTTGGCCCCTAATCGTAAAGGAATTAAAGTTGTGCCATATCCATTGCTTATAAGAAGCTTACAACCCTTTTTTTCCTCAATGCCACCTTTTTTATATCTGCCAAAACCCAATATGCGAATTTGCCCTCCATGAGTATGGCCGCTTAATACTAACGACAAACGATGATTATCGGGCAACATATCCATTACACTAGGGTTATGACTTATTAAAATTTGAAATGAACTTGGTTCAATATCTTCCAATAAGCTTTCTAGCGAAGGAACTTCTTGCGTAGTGACATCATCTAATCCAATAAGTGCAATGTTATTGTGATTCATGTAAAAAATTTCATTTTTAAGCAAAATTACGCCACTTTTTTTTAATAACTCTTGAAATTTCTCTTGGTTGACTTCATAATCATTATTCCCCCAAGTAAAGACAACAGGTGCGATTTTTCTTAATATTATTACATTTTCTTGTACTCTTGATAATGGTACACCCTTTTCAGTTAAATCTCCCGCAATAATAACGATATCCACTTTCCCTTTCACTTGTTCAATCATGGTAGAATTAATTTTTCGCCTATGAATATCAGAGATAA
Organism: Paenibacillus bovis; assembly: GCA_007679095.1. Lineage (GTDB taxonomy): Bacteria > Bacillota > Bacilli > Bacillales > Bacillaceae_C > Lederbergia > Lederbergia graminis. Next base: position 82,146 of record VEFU01000002.1, on the reverse strand, counting down.
AAAAAACGCTTAGCTTTCCTACTTCTTTCGGGAATTCAGGAAAAGTCATAGATACATATTCAAGGTTGTTTTCAAAGGCTTGTAATAACATATAAATGAACAATAGGGATAGTACGATACACCCGAAAATTATTCCATAAACCATGAGGGACCACACCTTATTTTTAAACTGATTATACCATTTACTTCATTATTGTACGATAAATAGTAATAATCATTCTTATTTCACAATTCTCCATAAAAAAAGGCTAAGCAGAAATCGCACATACATTTCTACTTAACCAAAGCTTTACTTTAATAATCTTAAACCATTTAATATGACTAAAATGGTACTTCCCTCATGCCCAATTACCCCTAACGGTAAATCCAATACTTGAAAAAAATTAGATGCTATTAGTAATAAGATCACAATTATAGAAAAAGCAATATTTTGTTTAATAATTTTGTTCATTCTTTTTGATAATCGGATGGCTTCTGATATTCTTATTAAATTATTCTTCATCAACACTACATCTGAAGTTTCTAATGCTACGTCAGTACCTTCTCCCATGGAAATACCTACATCTGCAGTCGCTAATGCTGGTGCGTCATTAATACCATCTCCGACCATTGCAACATGTTTGTATTTTTCTTTTAATTTTTTAATATGTTCTACTTTATGAACGGGCAGACATTCCGCTATATATTCATCTATGTTACTTTCAGACGCAATATTTTTTGCTGTTTCTTCACTATCCCCAGTTAACATGATAGTATGAATTCCTTCTGCTTTAAGTAATTCAATTGCTTTTATTGCATTAATTCGAACTTTGTCTTTCAAAGCAAATAATGCAATAACTTTATTTTCTAAACTTACATATATTACTGTTTTTCCATTTTTAGCAAGAGATTTTCCATAGCCATCTAGAAAGTTATTTGCTGCTTCTTTTCCAACAAATTCAGCTTTACCAATTTTCCACGTTCTTGAATCTACAACGGCCTTTATTCCCCAACCCGGCACATCATCTAAACTATCCGGATGTAACAATTTATCATGTCCTTGTTCTTTCCCGTATCTAACTATTGCATTAGCTAATGGATGGTTTGATTCGTTCTCAATCGATGCAACTATTCGAAGAATTGCTTGTGCATTTAACTCATCATTGACAAACATATCCGTAACCTCTGGCATTCCTCGCGTCAATGTTCCAGTTTTGTCAAATGCGATAGCATGAATATTACCTAGTTGCTCTAAATGAACTCCTCCTTTAAAAAGCAATCCCTTCTTTGCGCCGTTAGAAATCGCTGATAAAGTTGCTGGCATAATGGAAGCCACAAGCGCACATGGAGATGCTACTACAAGTAAAATCATGGCGCGATATAAAGTTTCCGTCCAACTCCATCCTAATACAAAATGTGGTAAAAACATCATGACCCCTACAACAACTAATATAATCTTTACATAAACACTTTCAAATCGTTCAATGAATAATTGTGATGGTGATTTTTCACTTTGAGCCGATTGTACTAATTCAATAATTTTTTGAAATAATGTATCTTTGCTAGTCTTCGTAATCTTTACAGTAATAGAGCCATTTAAATTTACAGTTCCTGCAAATACTTGATCAAGCTTACTTTTTGTTACTGGTATTGATTCACCAGTTATAGTTGATTCGTCTAACGTGCTTGCTCCTTTAATAATTTCACCATCTGAGGGAACCCTTTCACCAGGTTTGATTAAAATATGATCACCTATATTTAACTCCTCAACATGAACTAATTCTTCCTTATCATTCATTATTCTTAAGGCTTTTTCAGGCTGTAATTCCATTAACGATGAGATTTCAGCACGACTCTTATTCATTGTATAAGTTTCAAGAGCACCACTAATAGAAAAAATAAAAATAAGTATCGCGCCCTCTGTCCAATAGCCGATACTAGCTGAACCAATTGCAGCAAAAATCATTAACATCTCTACATTCAGCTTCTTCGTTTCTATTGTTTCTTCAATTCCTTCTTTCGCCTTTGCAAAACCTCCAATAATAAAAGCTACTACGTATAAAATGATTGGTATTACTGACATATTTCCTTCTAATATCCAAGCAATGAGGATTAATATTCCACTAAAGATTGCAGCAACTAATTCACTATTTATCCTTATCTTCTCTAAATAATTTCTTGAGGCTATTGATTTCTCACTCTTTAACACATGTGCATCCATCCTTATGTGACACCTCCATATGACTCGTACCATATTTATAATAATTATTATATTTTAATGATATTAAAATAATCGTTTGTTGTCAAATTATAACTGAGAAAATACATCTTTTAACGATAATGATTATTAATATCATATGTTATACAATTCTACATCAGTTATTTAATTATAATTATTATAATTAATTGCAAGTTTATTAGTATGAATTTCCATTGTATATCTCAACAAACTGGTATATACTATATATACAAGCTGCATTGCTCGTATTGATAGCAAGTTTTAACCTTTAAGCTGTAATAGGGAGTTTAAAATCGAAACAGAAATGGCAAGCCTCGTTCACTTATGTAACAAGGACATACAGGAATGTTTCTGCGAACACCCACTTTTAGGAGTGGTGGTTTAAAACTTTCTTTGACAAATACGACAAAGGCGGCTTTAATTTAACATGACTTTGAACCAGTTTCCTACGGGAACTGGTTTTTGATTTGGACTGGGGATGTTTACATGAAACGACTTATCGTGACTGGTTATAAACAACATGAACTTGGTATATTTGATGAAAAACACCCGGGAATAACATACATAAAAAAAGCAATTGAAAATCAATTGCTACCATTAATCGATGAAGGATTAGAATGGGTTATTATTAGTGGACAACTAGGAGTAGAAATATGGACAGCGGAGCTAATAATCGACTTAAAAAAACGCAATTTCCCCATCAAATATGCAGTAATCACTCCTTTTTTTGATCAAGAAAAAAGGTGGAATGAACACAACCAAGAAAAATATCAATCGATTATTGCAAATGCTGATTTTTACACAAGTGTGACAAAAAAACCATATGAGGCCCCTTGGCAATTTATCGAAAAAAACAAATTTCTGATTCGCAATGCCGATGGGTTATTGCTTATTTACGACGAAGAAAATGAAGGATCACCGAAATATATAAAAGAATTAGCTGAACACTATGCGGAGAAACATGCTTTTGAGATCTTCATCATTAATGGATATGATTTACAAGTGATAGCTGAAGAAGAACAGGCGAATCAGGATTTTTATTAATTGTACATTATTTGGAGTGCCTGAAGCTTAAATAAACAATTAGAGTAAAAGGGAATAGGGGCTCTCATAAAGTCAGTTTTCTTGACTTACTTGAGAGCCCCTATCCTTATTTACTTACATGATATAAATTAATATCATACTTCTTTTTCATCTTTTCGTATATTGAATTTCTTTCGTGTTTGCTTTCGCCCTTCCACACATCATTTGCCTTATCAATAATTTCACATCGAAGAGCATGAAATTCTTTCTCGAGTTTTTCTTTTTTTTCATTAAATATTTTAACTGCACCAAAAAGGATGAATGCAATACAAATAAGTGTAGCGAAATGTGAATTACGAAGAAACGAAGAAAAAGCATCCATCATAGATATATCATAAGGTTCTATTCCAGTTTTATAAATAAAATAAAAGGCAAAAAAACTATATAAGAATGCCGAAGTTAAGAAAATAAAATGAATATTTTTATAGCGAATGAATTTTAATTTTTTATTTATTAAATTTTGCAACATATACTTCGTACTATGATCATCGATATTTAGCAAGAATGGTTCCATAAAAACCCCCCTCGATAGCCGTTCACTAATAAATATGAACAAGCTTATCAAGGTATGCCTTTAAGATTGTGGTATTTTTAATGTTTGTCCAATCTTCACTTCGATTCCTTCTAGTCCATTTTCATTTTGTATAATTTCCATTCCAGTTTGACTATTAAAGTACTTCATCGCAATACTAAAAAGCGTGTCCCCTTTTTGTACAGTGTGAAATATATACGTTTGTTCCTCCTTTACAGGTTCCTCTGTTGACTTTTGCTCAGGTATTGTTTGCTCTTCCTTCGAGATTTTTTCTTCCTGTTCTATTTGATTCATGTTTTCATTTTCTTTAGGTTCTTCTGGTACTTGTTCTTCATCTTTTACATTCTCAGGTTGAGTGTCTTGATTATTCATCTCGTTAGTAGATGGTGTTTCAATAATGTTCTCATTATCATTAACTTCTTCGAGATTCTCTAATTCATTATCAGTATCTAAACTAACATCTTCTTGACCTTTATCGTCCCCTTCTACAATTCCTTCCTTTTCATCCTCATCTTCATCTTCATGAAATGAAATTTGTTCTCCTCCCCTATTTACCGTCTCTGCATTTGATGGTTTTTCATTATTAATGTAATAAATAAGAAATGAAGCTGGTAATAATAAGAGAATTATTACAAGTACAAGTGGGATTGATACTTTAAAACTTTTTTTCTTTTGAGTTGAGTTCTCATTCCTAATATTTTTTCGTTTCTTCGTTTTTTTACCGTGAAATTCACTCCTTGACGGGAGAGATGTGGAAGCTTCATAAAAGTCATGCTTCTTATCAGATGCCATCGAAATTACCTCCTCAATCAATATTGTTCCTTATTGATTTACGACTTATATATATACCCAGAAAAAAATCAATAGTAAAATGCATGACGATACTTGGCAATAATTGCTGTTCCGTCCAATCATATATAAAACCAATCCAAAAGCTTAATACGATAATATTGATCAGAAGGAACCATTTTGACCAGTAACGGATGTGTGTCAATGCAAATATAATACTCGCAACTACTAATCCAAACTTAGTTTGAATAACACCTCTAAATAATAATTCCTCCGCAACTGCAATTAATAAAGTCATTGCAAATATTTTTGGTATAGATAATCCTTTAAAAATCTTCTCATTTATACCACCATCATCAAAGTAGTGAGGTGGCACAATCTTCATAAATAGCAGATCGATGATTACTACAATAATTCCACTTACAGCACCAATGGCTAAATAACGGAAATTTATTTGGAACATGGAGTCAGGAATGTTTTGCATAAAAATAAAACCTAATATAATTGCTAATAAAATTATTGCAAACTGAGATATATAAAGGTGAAAACGCAACTCCTTACCAGTTAAGTTTTTCACTATTTCTGCCTGACTATGCTTCATCATTAATCACTTCCCAAAAGCAGCAATCGCAAATTATGTTGCCACGTTGTTTCCCGCTCGCTAGAAATTTGTTTATTCGTTTCAAAATATTGATCGACTTCTATTGAGCAAATATCACAGCATTGTGCTGGTACTTTTTCACAATCTTCATCAAAGTACGAATATATTTGCTCTCTTCTGCAATACTCTGAGTGAATCCAACTTATCATTTGCACTAATTTTTTTTGCTTGTACTCCATTCGCTCCTGACAAATATTTCTAACATCGGCAACACTTACTTTATTATTATAATAAAATGCTAGAAATCGTAATTGAGTTTCCGAAAGCTGCAGTTCTTGAATTAGCTCCTCTTGTTTCTTGATATTAGCTAATTGAAAATAATGATCAATTTGGTTATCGTCTGGTAACTCTGATTCTATAAGCCGTTTTGGTATTTGTTCATCTCCACGAGAGTAAAGGAGAACCGCAATACTAGGCTTCCCATCACGGCCAGCTCTTCCAATTTCCTGCAAATAGGATTCTAACTGTGCAGGTGGATGATAATGAATCACAAAGCGTATGTTCTCTTTATTAACTCCCATACCGAAAGCACTTGTTGCACAAATAATTTGTAACTGATCATACAAGAATTGTTGCTGTATTAATATACGTTGCTCTTGATCCATACCACCATGATACACTGATACCTTAGCAAAGCCTTCAGCCTTTAAGAATTCTGCAGTCTCCTCTGCTACTCGTTTACTAGAGAAATAAATAATACCTGGTTTCTGTATTCTAGCTATGAATTCCCTTAACCGATCTCTTTTCTCTAAGCTATTATCAAGTTTTTCAACCACCATACTAATATTAGGGCGATCTACAGAGTAGATAAATTCTTTCGGGCTTTCAAGCTTTAAAAAATGTATAATATCTTCCCGAACATCTTTCGTTGCAGTAGCAGTTAAAGCTAATGCTGGTGGGTTTCCTAGAATTCCCCTTATTTTCCCTACACTCAAATAATCTGGTCGAAAATCAGGTCCCCATTGTGAAATACAATGTGCTTCATCAATAACAAATAAGGATATATTTACATTTTTCAGGTGTTTAATGACCTTTTCATTACTAAGCATTTCAGGGGAAATAAAAATAAAGCGATAGTCATGTAAATTTTGAAACATATGATATTTCTCTGTATTTTGCAAGAAAGAATTAATAGCTACAGCTTTCTTCTCCCCTAATAATCGCAACTGTTCAACTTGATCCTGCATTAGTGAAATTAATGGTGATACAACTAGAACAGTTCCCTCCACCATATAAGCAGGTAATTGATAACATAGAGATTTTCCTGTTCCAGTTGGGAGCATTGCCAAAACATCATGCTGGTTTAGTACCGCTTCAATAATTTCTGATTGCCCAGGACGGAAAGATGTATAACCAAATTTTTCTTCAAGTACTTGTAATAGTTTATTCACCGTTTAACACCTGCCCTTGCAAGAACTAAGCGAATTTGAAAATAAGAAGATTCTTTCACACATTCTTTAATTGGCTTTAATTTTTTAATTCCTAGTTTATTAGCTGCTTCAGATACTCGCTTCACCAAGTGTTCATCAATAAAAGGTGTGATCGAAAAATGAGGGTCTGCATATGCAATCTCGATAATATGGTCTTCTATAGTACTCACTTTTAACTGTCTGATCCTTGCTATTTCATCAATGGAATAATTTTGATGTAATAAGTTATATGTATAAAGTGTTGATTGCGTGAAGGGAACTTGTTTAAATACATCCTGTATTAATGAGAATAATACAGAGAATTGATCCTTATGAGAAGCTACCTTTTCTACAATATAATGGAGACAATTTAGATAGCGGAAATATGCTTCAATTTCATTGATCGTATATTTTTCTGCAATCTGACTTCCAGTTAATCCTATCTTTTCATATCCGCTAAACCTCTCAATGATAAAATTGGGTTCCTCCGGAAAATCATTTGAAAAGACATAAAACAATTCGTTATATAATTGTTCTTTTAATTGTGAAATATTTTTATGTCTAAGAATATATTGCTTTACCCATGTAGCAGTATCAGGGTCTCTTTGTATTGGATAATAACGTGTACTGGAATAATTGAAATGAGAAATTGCCTGTATCAATAATGTCAATCGCTTCCACATCTGAATAGAAGCATCTTGAAATTTCCAACCATGGATAAAAGTTGGAAATGGGTGTTTTTGAAAGAAAGCAATATAAGCCTCTTGACCTTGATTGGAAACAACAGCATGAAGATTAGATTCTGGAAAGTGGATATATTGTTGTTTCTTTAATTGTTCAATCAGTAAATCATATTGCTGACGCTTTAAACGTGGTAATACCTTAAAGAACGTAAGCATGTCATATAAATGCCCATCTTGTATCGTCTGTGATGATTTCTTTCCTGTTAATAAGTGAAAGATTGAATATATGGTCCGTTCACTATTTACTTTATGTAAACAATGTAATATAACAGCTTGCAAAAAAGTCATATGTTCCAATCTCCTTGGTCAATCGTTAATATCATATTAACATGGAAAACAATTTTCGACTATGTATTCCTACAGTTGGACGTTTTCGACAAATCATATTCGGTTTTCTTGTCAATATTTCTATTAAAATGTAATTTTGTTGAAATATTCACGAAAGAGTCTTAAAATGAAGGAGTAGTTTTTTCAATAATTATCCGATTACATGGTTAAATATAGAGGTTCACTGAGGAGGATGGCTTATGCCAAAGTTTACGATAGTTGATAAAGATACATGTATTGCTTGTGGAGCATGTGGCGCTGCAGCACCTGATATATATGATTACGATGATGAAGGCCTTGCCTATGTAATTTTAGATGATAATACCGGTACAGAAGAAGTACCAGATATATTAGAAGATGATTTAATTGATGCTTTTGAAGGCTGTCCTACAGATTCGATTAAAGTATCTGATGAACCATTTGATGGCGATCCGTTAAAATATGAATAACAGAACAAAGCGAGCATCTATAGCGGAAATTAACAGTCAAACTTAAATATGAAATAAGAGGCTTCCAACAAGTCAAATTTTGGTGACTTATTGGGAGCCTCTTTTTTATATCGTATTATTTTTTATATTAAAATTCTTCATTAATCTACTACTTAAACGACTATATAATAGTAAGAAAAGGACGGTAACAATCAATCCCTTAATAACATTAAATGGAAGAATTGATGCTACAACATAGCTGCGTAACTGTGCATTTGTCATTGGATCCCAACCTAATAATCCAATATATGCTGGTAAAAGTACAAAATAGTTAAATACACTCATAAATACAGCCATGAAAATCGTACCAACAATTAATGAAATAAGTAATCCTTTTTTCATTTTCAAATATTTATATACGTAATACGTTGGTAATACAAATAATACACCTGCTAAGAAATTGGCTATATGTCCAATTGGAATTCCTGTAGCACTACTTGAAACGGCATAATCAATAATATTTTTGAATAACTCTACAAGTACTCCAGCTAGTGGACCAAAAAGTATTGCAGCGATTAGTGCAGGAATATCGCTAAAATCAACTGTTAAAAACGGTGGAAATGGTGGGATTGGAAATTTAATTAGCATTAATACAAAGGATAAACTGCTAAGCATTCCAATCATAACTAGTGTTTTGACATTAAACTTCTTCATGTTTCCTCTCTCCTTAGAGATTCATCTCTATTGTAGAAGAAAGGTTGACTTACTACTTATTAGCAGCCAAATAAAAACCCCCAAAAGAATAATCTTTTGAGGGAGAATAATAAGGCATACATTAATAAGCGTTCAAAACCTGCAATTTGAACACAAGACAACCTCCATCTTCTCCCATCCAGACTATACTGTCGGCTTTGGAATCGCACCAAATCCTGCTTCATCAGAAGCTCGCGGGCTTAGAAGCTATTGCTTCATCACCGCCGGTGGGGAATTGCACCCCGCCCCGAAGACGAATCATATTTTTTTATTGTACAATAGTATTATACATGACTAATTTATATTTGTGAAGTGTTAATATGAAAAAATAATGTACTTCCTAATTAAAAGTAGCTTTTTTATTGTGAAACATACTTATTTGATGCCAGTGGTACTCTCACAGGTTCTTCTAAATTGATTCCTTCCCACATTTTTGGTGTGAGATTTTCAAATTGAACAGTGTCATAACCAAATTCCATACTAGTTAATAAAATCCCTTCCAGCATTCTCATATTATCCTCTTGATTTCCTTCTGTTAAATTAAAAACTTCTTTGAAACGGATGCTTAATTGACTATTTTCAATTGCAACTTCCAATTCAACATTTTCTGGAATAAGTGAGAAATAAAAATCGCTTGGAGAAACTTTCATATCTGCAATTGCATCTAGAACATTATCTGACTCTAAATCAGCAGGAACTATATATTTATTCCCATTTTCTATTGGGTATACATAATAAGGTCTTTTTAATATGTCATTTATTTGTAATTCTGGCACTTCTCCATATTTCCCTAATTCTACTGGATTTCCATGTCCATCAGTAAATTTCACCACTTCTACATCATCGAACCTTAAATTGTATTGAAGCATTGTCATAATATGATTCTCAAATTTCTCAAAAATCTCTCTGTTACTATCATCAATTGATATGATGACCTCTTTAGAATTTCCTTCATATTTCGCTTGTTTTATCATTTCATTTAGCTTATAGAAATTAGGATTAGCTTCTTTAAGTTTTCTAGAAATATCAGCTTGTAGCGTAGATGAATTTTCCCCTTTTGGCACTACTACACTTATTGGAACAACGATTGCGTCATTTGTTAAAATTGTAGATAGATTTACTTCATTATTCTCCATATCTTCTTCATATACAGCGGTTTTTAAACTAGATGTCATGATCGACTGTTGCTGATCTGAAGTATCGAAATGTTGTACACTTTCTTTTTGTACTGCATTTTCATTATCAAGTGCTATCGATTTACCTTCATATTTTTCTAACTGCACAGAATCATTTGAACTATTATTTGATGAAAGTAAATCCTGTTGCAATAGTGTTGGTATTAATAATAAAAATAGTAAAATACCAGCTACACTTGAAAGTGCAGGAATTACTATCGATTTTCTCCGTTTTCGGACTTGTCGCCTATTTATATCACGCAATATCACATGTTCGGGGCGTTCATCTGTAATACTTGGTAGTTTCTTAAAGAGTTTAATTAACTCTTCATCTTTCTTATTACTCATAAACACTCTCCTCCTTTCCTTGGACTAGCTCCATCTTGGCTCTAAGTGCTTTCATAGCTCGATGTTGTGTCGTTTTCACTTTACTTTCTGTCCAATTAAGAGCTTCAGCGGTTTCGGAAATAGAAAAATCATTAATAAATCGCATAATTAATACTAAGCGATGATTCGTCGAACAAGAATCCAAACATTTATACAACATTTTTACTTCTTCATTTAATATTGTACTATCCTCAGGCAACGGGGATGTATCTTTTATTGATTGGCGATCCCAATCAAATTTATCATACAAGCGATCACGCCAACTTTTCTGTTTACGGAAATGATCAATTGCTACATTTTTAGCAATGGAAAATAACCATGTTTTTTCAGAACTTTTACCTTCAAATTTATCATAAGAATTCATCACTCTTATATATACTTCTTGTACTAAGTCTTCAGCCTCCTCACGGTTTTTCACCATATAGAATAAGAACTGAAATAAATCTTGATGATACTTGCTATATATGTCGTGAAACACGGAGTTCATTTATTAACCTCCCCCGTTATTAATTAGTCGTATTAGAATCAAAAAAGTTACAAAAAAGTTAAATATGTATGTAGTTATTAATTTTGACATAATAAAACGGATTGAACAACCTTTTCAAGATTATTCAATCCGTTAATGAAAAAATATAACGATTTACAGATACTACGTATAGTTTTGTTACTCATGGAACAAGATTTCTTTACAGATTTCTACATTTTCTCTTATTGAGGTAGGTTGAAGGAGAATGTAGTTCCATTCCCTAATTTACTTTGTACTGAAATTTGCCCATTGTGTGCGTCTATAATATTTTTGGCGATAGCTAGTCCTAAGCCTGTTCCTGCTCTACCTCTTGTTCTTGCTTTATCAGCTTTATAGAAGCGTTCAAAAACGAACGGAAGGTCTTCAGCTGGAATTCCAGCGCCATTATCCTGTACAGAAATATTAACTCCATTCACCGTCTTAGTAAGTGTAATAATTACATGGCCATTTTCCGGTGTATAGCGAATTGCGTTGTCAATTAGGTTCGTTAGTACTTGCTCGATTCGATCAGGGTCAAGCTTCACTACTATATCATGAACTTCAAAGTTTCCTTTCAGTTCCACACCATTTTCTTTCGCAATTCCACCAAATTTATTTATGATTCGATGGAGAAATTGTTCCATATTCACTTCTTCATAATTCAAACTTAAATGTCCGGCTTCCATTCTCGCAAGGTCAAGCAGTTCATTTACAAGTCTTCCGATACGAAGCGATTCATCGTAAATAATTTGAGCTAATTCCTTTTTCTCTTCGTCTGTTTCGACAACATCATCTATGATAGCTTCACTATAACCTTGTAACATTGAAATCGGCGTCCTAAGCTCATGTGAAACATTCGATACAAAGTCAATCCGTAATTTATCCAATCTTCTTTCTTCCGTCATATCGCGTATAACGGTCACAGCTCCACGTACACTCTCTTGATTTTGAGTATAAAGTGGGCTAATGATCATTACATAATATCTTCCTTGCAGTTCAAGTTCACCTGTTTGTTCTGTTTCAGTTTCTATCGCTTTCTGCAATAATTCTGCTAGTTTGAAAGGTATTGGGCTTCCTTCTTCTTCATTTTCATAATGCCATTGCTGTAAAAAGCGATCTGCTGGTGGATTAGTAATTAATATTTCACCGCTTTGACTAAAGGTCATCACACCATCCGCCATACTACTTAAGATACTTTTCAATTGCTCTTTTTCTTGACTTAAAACGTTCATATTAATTTTCAAACGTTTTCCCATTTGATTAAAGGCAATGGCCAATTCACCGATTTCATCATGACTTAAGAATGGTACTTTCGTATCAAACTTACCTCTTGAAACCTCAAAAGCCGCTTCTTTCATCTTTCTTAATGGTAGCGTAATTCGTGTTGATAAGAAAAAAGCGAAAAATGTTGTCAATACAATAGCAATTCCAGCTGCAAGAAGAATAATTTTTGTTGTTTGCTGGGTTGTGCTTTGTAATGATGACAAAGATTGATATACAAAGATGGCTCCATTCTCATCATAGCTATTATGGAGCGGAACACCAACGACTACTAAGTTGTTATACCTAGTAATCTTTTCATCGGCTGAAACTTCTAATTCCTTTATAACTTGTTCCTTTTGTGAGAACACCTTTGAGAGGTCATTGTCCTCTATCAAGACATTAAAAGGTAATTCATTATTTGAGGTATATGGTGAGTACATGTAATCATTTTTATTGTACGCAATAATTACTCCTAAAGGTTCTTCTACTATTTCAAATATGATCTTTTCACCTTGAGTATCATTCTCATGTGATGCCATAATGCTTGATATCTTACTAGCTTGTTTTTCAAGCCCCTGCTCAATTTGATCAATATGGTATTTCTCAAAAAACTCTAATAACAAAATCGTTAGAATGATTAGAACAAATGAAACAAGAGCAAGAATAGTAAGCCAAAGTTTACCTACAACGCTACGCCATAATCTCATTCATTACCTGCCTCAAACTTATAGCCTACTCCCCATACTGTTACAATCATTCCTGCTGCCTTTTCTGAGACTCGATTTAATTTTTCACGTAGTCTTTTCACATGGGTATCAACAGTACGTAAATCACCAAAAAACTCATACTGCCATACTTCTTTTAATAAATGTTCCCGATCAAATACTTTATCTGGCGATTTCGCAAGGAAATGTAGTAATTCATATTCCTTTGGTGTTAAGTTCACTTCTTGTCCATCAGCCATGACTCGATGTGCGTCATGATCGATGGAAAGATGTGGGTATACAATAATATCCCTTGCAGATGCATTAGCTGCAATAAAACCTGTTTGAGCTGATCGCCTTAATAATGCTTTAACCCTTAGTACTACTTCCCTAGGACTAAAAGGTTTTACGATATAATCATCTGTTCCAGCTTCAAAACCTTGAACTCTATTTGTTTCTTCTCCCTTAGCAGTTAACATAATCACAGGGGTTGTTTTCTCTTCTCTAAGTTCGTTACAAACCTCAATACCATCTTTACCTGGCATCATTAAGTCAAGTAAAATACAGTGATAATCATTGTTTAATGCTAATTGTAGAGCATCTTCACCATTATCTGCTTCGTCAATGACATAGTTTTCACGTTCTAAATACATTTTCAATAATCTGCGGATACGTTCTTCATCATCTACTACTAAAATCTTAATTTGCTGATCCATTACTATCCCCCCGACATACTATTATTATTATTATACTACAATATTAACAAAAGCTCTTACTTTATGGGGTTCTACTTATGCCGCATATGAATGTAATCCGGCAAGTATTAGATTGACTGCGATTAAATTAAACATCATAATACCAAATCCGATTACAGCTAACCAAGCAGATTTTTCGCCATGCCATCCTCTTGATAATCTTAAATGGAGGAAAGCCGCATAGAATAAGAATGTGATGAGAGCCCATACCTCTTTTGGATCCCAACCCCAGAACCTACTCCATGCCTCTTGTGCCCAAATCATTGCAAATACAAGAGCACCTAGTGTGAAGATTGGAAAACCAATTAGTACAGAACGATAACCTACTTCATCAAATAAATCTAAGTTTATCTTCTTGACTAGTGGTTTTAATAAAGTACTAATTCTACGTCTAGTTATTAATCTTACTAACCAATAAAGTGCTGTACCAGTTAAAATAGACCAAAGGAGTGTATTAAATCGTTTAGCATCAATGATTGCCGGCATATGGATACTAGGATCTAATCTATCTTCGGTTAATAGTACACCTTCATTAGGTCCAATTAATGCAGGTAAATTATAATTTTGAACCACTTTTTCTCCATCTTTGTTAATCCATTCAAAATCAGCTTGATAGTTTGCGAACGAAAATGCTGTTGAAATAATGATGAATCCCACTGTGACTACGAGAGTGTACATAACAGCCTCTAGCCAAAAAGTTCTTTTACCTTTTTGTGTTGTATCTACAGCTTTTAATAAATATATAATCCCAGCTACAAAGCTAATTGCTAATATCGCTTGACCCATTGCTGCGGTTGTAACATGGATATATAGCCAATGACTTTGTAATGAAGGAATTAATGGACTAACATCGGATGGGAACATACTTGCATATGCAATCATTAACATCGCTACAACAAGTGCAAATAATCCGAGAGTATTTACTTTGTAAATAAAATAAATAATGATAAAAGCTCCAACAAGCATCATTCCGAAGAACGTTGTAAATTCAAACATATTACTTACTGGTGCATGTCCAGCTGCAATCCAGCGTAAAATAAAGTAACCGACCTGAGAAACAAAGCCGATGATGGTGATAATTATCCCAATTTTCGACCATGTATTAGGCTTATCATTTTTCTCACGATTTCTCTTATCACGAATTCCACCACCGAAAAACAAGGTAGCGATTAAATAGAGAATAAAGGAAATTTCTAAAAGATTACTGCTTGTATTAAGCAAGGTCGTCATTTGTCTTCCCACTTTCTTTACCATTTGTTTTCTCTTCTTGCTGATCCATAGGTTCTGGAATACTTGTATCTGTAATTATCTTGTTAATTTCACGCTTTAATGTATGCCAGTTTTTATTCGTATGGCCAGCAATCAATACGTCACCGTTCACTTGTTGTAACCAAATTCTTCGGTGATTCCAATATGAACCTTGAATAACACCAATCATAAAAATTGCACCACCAAGGGCAAGAATCCATAATGTTAAATCTTTCCTAACCGTCAATACCGTTGCATTTCGAGTAGACATCGATTTAAACGCCATTTTATAATCTGTTTCTCCTAGAGGCTCAACAGTTTGCTGTATTGCAGCAAAACTAACTTCCCCTTCTGGGTGCTCTGGTGAGAACATTTTAAATAAAAAGGCAGGATTATTTGGTACTGTTAAATTTGTTTGTGGTTCGCCATTCTCAGCAAATCCTGAGAAATCCGGATAATAACCCATTAATTCTAGCTTATAACCAGGGCTAACTTCGTACTCGTGCTGAGGATCGAATAAATCAATCGTAACTTCTCCAATTATTTTTTCGGATTCTTTTTCAAGAAAATTAAATGTCATTTTATGAAATTCATTTATCTTATAACTCATTTGATATAAGGCATAATTATCAAATTTTAATGGTTCATTCACCCGAATTTGAAATTCATCAATTTTTTCTAATCCTTCACTTTCACCAAGAATCATATCAGGATCTCTTTTATACAGGACAACGTCAGATTGAAAATTTTTCACAACTACTCCAGCCCGATTTATAGCATCACCAAAAACTTCTCTATCTGTTTCCGGATCATATACATCCATTGTGAACTTTTTATTTTCGAGAGCATATTCATCATTTGTACCTGGTATTGTTTTGATTTCTCCTTCACGTAACCATAACTCTTCATCGATATACATTCCTGGAACGAATCTCAACATACCACCAATAAGAAAAATGATTAATCCGATATGATTAACATAAGGACCCCATCTAGAAAAGCGCCCCTTTTCGGCGAGAATATTGCCATCTTCTTCACGAATTTTATAGCGACTTTCTTTTAAGCGTTGTTTAATTGTTGCAAAATCATCCTTCGTACTTTCTGTTGCAGCTACCCTATTAAACAATCTTTGTCTTTTCAGGAAGCCCTCATGGCGACTTACTCGCTGATTCTTTAATGCTCGGTATAGTGGAATAAAACGGTCCAAACTACAAATAACAAGTGAAACTCCAATTGAAGCTACTAATAATAAATACCACCATGATTTATATAAATCATGAAAACCTAGTAAATAATAAATAGAGCCAAATACACCATAATGTTCCGAATAATATGTATGTGGGTCAACATTAGGTGTTATATACATTATTTGTGGTAGGATTGTTCCAAGTGCAGAGGCAATTAACGTAATGATAATTAACCAGACACCAACTTTAACAGATGAAAAAAAGTTCCATATTTTATCTATTATCGTTTTATTATACGTCTGTGACCTACGTGCACTTCCTTCATAGCGCATATCATGTAAGCTTTCTTTTTTCGCTTTTTCGGTTAACGCTCTTCCACAGGATTCACATAGAATAGTACCGATTGGGTTGACATGACCACACTCACATTTTATATCTTTCATAACTTAGTCTCCCCTTATGGCTTAATACTTTCCATCATTGCTGCAATTTTCTCCTCCGTGAGACGACCTTCCTCTATTTTAATTATTTCTCCCTCTGGGTTAATTAAAAAAGTAGCAGGTAAATTGTATATATTATAAACATCTCGTACATCACGATTTTTATCTTTTAATACTGGAAATGATAGAGGATATTTATCTAGAAATTTTTCTATGAAATAATCAGGTTCCCCTACATTGACAGCAAGAATTTCGACTCCTTGATCTTTATACACTTTATACTGGTTTTCCATATCTGGCATTTCATCTTTACAAGGCTCACAATAAGTACCCCAAAAATTCAAGAAAATGCCTTTTCCTTTATAATCAGACAGCTCATGCCGATCACCGTTCATATCCACTAATGAAAAGTTTGGCGCTTTATCACCTACTGTCACTTTAGAATGCTTGTCTTTCGTAAAGCTCGCATATAATGTATAGGCAACCGCAATAGCCATAATTGATAATATGATGGTTCTAATAACAAGGCGCTTTTTTTTCTTGTTGGCCATTCACAAATACCCCCTAGCTGTGATTCTTATCGAATCCATTATATCATTAACGGATTTATATCCATTGTTATTGTTTTGAAGGTTATGTGAATCTTTCTAACCAAGATTTCTGCCTTCACCATTTTCAGCTAGATGACGCAATTGTTTCACTTCATGCGGAGTTAACTCTCGAAACTCACCTGCATTCAAGCCACGCAAATGTAAAAAACCATATTGCTCCCGTTTTAATTTAAGTACTGGGTGTCCAATTGCTTCCATCATTCTTCTAACCTGTCTATTTCTACCCTCCGTGATAACTATCTCAATAATTGCACTTCCTTTGCTCTTGTCGATCGATTTCAATTTAACCTTCGCAGGAGCAGTCATACCATCTTCTAGTTTTATACCTTTTTCTAATCTTCTTAACGATTCTTTAGTTGGTATCCCTTTTACTTTTGCAATATACAATTTTTGTATACCATATCGGGGATGAGCTAATAAATTAGTAAATTCACCATCATTAGAAAGAATTATTAATCCGGAAGTATCGTAATCAAGCCTTCCAATTGGATAGATTCGTTCACTAACATGTGGAAAATAATCTGTCACTACTTTTCTTCCTTTGTCATCACTTACGGCAGAGATAACACCACGTGGCTTATAAAAAAGGAAATACTTTTTATCTTCTCGACTTATAGGAATTTCATTGACTTCAATTTTATCTGAAGAGGATACTTTTGTACCAAGCTCCTTAACTACTTTACCATTAACTTTAACCTTA
Organism: Paenibacillus bovis; assembly: GCA_007679095.1. Lineage (GTDB taxonomy): Bacteria > Bacillota > Bacilli > Bacillales > Bacillaceae_C > Lederbergia > Lederbergia graminis. Next base: position 64,228 of record VEFU01000002.1, on the reverse strand, counting down.
CCTTCTTTTATCATTTCTTCCGCTTTCCTTCGGGATGTAATCCCTGCTTGTGCTATTACTTTTTGTAAACGTTCCATTTACTTCACCTCAATATTCATTATCCGGCATTTACTGTATGAATTATTACATAAGTTAGGTAAAATTCAAAGAAACAATACTTTGCATGCATAAAAAAAAGTCCAGTTTAAGAACTGAACATAAATGTAACAATTATTATTGCTGCAGTAATTCCAACAAGATCTGCGAGTAATCCTACTTTAAGCGCATCTCCCATTTTCTTTATCCCTACTGCACCAAAATATACAGTTATTACATAAAAGGTCGTATCTGTACTTCCTTGTATGGTAGAAGCAAGTCTCCCAATAAATGAATCTGGACCATGAACCGAAATGATATCACTCATTAACCCTAATGCAGCATTTCCAGAGATTGGTCTAATTAAAGCCAATGGTACGATTTCAGCTGGAACACCGAGTATATTTAATAAAGGTCTGAACAATTGAATAAAAAAATCCATTGCTCCTGATACTCTAAAAACTGTAATTGCAACGAGCATTCCCACCAAAAACGGGATAATAGTTACAGCAATTTTTACTCCTTCCTTACCACCTTCCACGAAATTTTCATATGCAGGCTTCTTTTTTATTGCACTATAAACCAAAATAAAACCGATTATGACGGGGATGATCCATAATGAAATAAACGAAATAATTTGCATTATTTTTTCCCGCCCTTCCTCATTCTTCGATTATAGAAAAAACGATCTATCATAATAGCTGCGACTGTTGCACAAACAGTCGCAAGTAAAGTTGGACCAACTATTTCTGTAGGTGACGCAGAATCGTAATTCATTCTAATTGCTATTACAGTTGTTGGTATTATTGTAAATCCTGCTGTATTCAAGGCCAAAAATGTAATCATTGACCTACTCGCTGTTGTTTTTCCACCGTTTAACTGTTTTAATTGCTCCATTGCCTTAATTCCTAATGGTGTTGCTGCATTCCCTAACCCTAACATATTAGCTATAATATTCGACAATATGTAGCCAACAGCTGGATGATCTTTTGGTACTTCAGGAAACAATCTAACTATTAAAGGCTTAAAAAGAGAAGAAAGTTTATCTAAGAGACCTGACTCTTGAGCAATTCTCATTATTCCTAGCCAAAATACTAAAATACTAATTAAGCCAATACACAAAGTTACAGCTTCATTTGCTGATTGAAAGATTGCTTCGTTCACTTCATCCATTCTTCCATTAATAGCTGCAAAAATAAGCCCTATCACTGTCATAGCTATCCATATATAATTAATCATGGATAGCACCAATCTTTCCAAATAAAGAGTTAAACAATTTTTGCCACCATGGTAAACTATCTTCAGTATCTAATGTACGTATAAAGACTGGGAATTGTAATACCTCTTCATTTTGAAAGTATAGAACCCCAACTCCGATTTTCCCGGAAGATGTTTTATTTAATTTATTAAGATGAAGTAACTTGTATTCTATATTTACCTCATCTGTTTCCTTATCGTTTAATGGATAAAAGATAGGATCCTCAATATATATTTCTCTATTTTTTAACCCATCTACCTTTACTTTAATAGGCCCTTCTTCTAACACTTTCCTTACCGGAAAAGCAGAAAAACCATGTTCATACATATTTATGTGGTCATTCCAATCGTTACCATCATTTAATGTAACGACTATCAGCTCTGTACCATCTTTCTCAGCAGTTGTAATTAACGTTCTACCTGCTCTTTTTGTAAACCCTGTCTTACCACCTGTAGTATATTTATATTTTTTTAGCAATCTATTTTTATTTGTCCATTGTTGCATTCCACTTTCGCGTTTAAATTTATAAACTTTAGTACCCGATATTTTTTTAAACTCCTCATTATTCATAGCATAGCGTGTTAATAATGCCATATCATAAGCAGTAGAATAGTGCTCTTCATGATCATCTAGCCCATGTGGATTTGCGAACACGGTATTTTCCATTCCTATTTCTTCTGCTTTCTGATTCATTAGAAATACAAATCCTTCTAAACTACCACCTACGTGTTCAGCAATAGCACGTGCTGCATCATTTCCAGATCTAAGCATTAAACCATAAACTAAATCCCTTAACTTGATTTTCTCTCCTACTTGAAGATAGATGGAAGAACCCTCTGTATATACAGCCTCTTTACTAACAGTTACAAGTTCATCCATTTTTCCTGATTCAATCGCTAGAATAGCTGTCATTACTTTTGTGATTGATGCTATTCGGTGTACTTCATGAGGATTAGTTGCATATAATATCCTGCCAGAATCCTGCTCCATTAATACAGCACCAGAAGCACTAACATTGAACGCAGAGCTTTCCTTCGCAAAAACAAGATTGTATAGCAAAGTTAAAACAAGTGTAGATATGATCATGAATTTTATATTTTTTCTACCTCTCATACTCTCGCCCCTCTAAATGCACGTTCACCCTTTACATGAAAAGGTATTTGTACAAGTCTATGCATGTACACCTTTGATATGAATAAAAAAAATGTCGGGATTATCTCCCGACACTTGTAATTTACTTCTCTATATGTTCATTAAACTTCTCAAAAAATAAATCTGTTTCATCCTGAAAATCATCTTCCTCCAACTTGGTTGGAATTTCCGGAAGTTCTTGCAAATTTTTCAATCCAAAATAATCTAGAAACTCATTGGTTGTTCCATATAACTTTGCTCTTCCAGTTCCTTCTGCTCTACCGACTTCCATGATTAATCCTTTAGATAATAATGTATGGATGGGACGTTCTGTTTTCACACCACGTATTTGTTCAATTTCTTGTCTTGTTATAGGTTGTTTATAAGAGATAATCGCAAGTGTTTCCAGACTTGCTTGTGAAAGTGTAGATACACTAGGATTCTCAACGAGCTTCTTCAAATAATCACTTAGTTCTTTCTTTGTTGCAAGTTGATATGTCTCCGCTAGCTCTATAATCGTAATTCCTCTAGAGGTATCATAATCATACAGTTCCTTTAATTTGTCTATTAGAGTAACTGTCTCTAATTCACTGATATCCATTGCAGCACTTATTTGTACTACAGATAAGCCTTCATCGCCTGCTGCAAACAATAAACATTCCAATATTCCTAGCAATTTAGCTTCTTCCAACCTGAATACCTTCCTTTCGATTCGACAAATAAATATCACCGAATGTCCCATCTTGTTCGACAATAATTTCGTTACGTTTCATTAATTCAAGCATTGCCAAGAAGGTAATAACTAAATAACGCTTATCATTCAGTGGAAAAAAATGAAAAAATGAAAGTTTAACATCAGATTTTCTAAGTTCTTCTAATATTTCTGTCATCCGCTCATCAATAGAAATATCTTTATTTGTAATTTTTGTCGTTAAAGGTTTTTGTAATTTTTTTCTTCTTAATAATTTATGGTAAGCACCTAACATATCAAATATGGTTACATCCATTTGAAGAGAATCTATCTGATTAGCATCGACATACGGAGATAAATCTACTGGTGGCTTTGTGTACATCAAGCTTCTTTCTTTTTCTTTCTCTTTTAAATTCTTCGCTGCTTCCTTATATTTTTTATATTCTACAAGCTGTTCTACTAACTCATCACGAGGATCTTCCTCTTCAAAAAATTGTTCCTCTAGATCATCTTCTTCATGATTTGGAAGAAGCATTTTACTCTTAATAGCCAGTAGAGTAGCAGCCATTACAAGGTATTCACTAGCTACATCTAATTGAAATTCTTTCATTGCATGTATATATACTAAATACTGTTCCGTTATTTCTGCCATTGGTATATCGTATATATCAATCTCTAGTTTATTAATTAGATGAAGTAATAAATCAAGAGGTCCTTCATAGGCCTCAATTTTCACGTTATATTCCATCTTCATTCACCAAATTTCAAACAATATTAAGGGCACACCAATATGCTATACCTTATAGGCATAGAGCTACAGATAGATACATATTAATTGTGTTATCCCTTAAATAAAGATAATTTTCCACTCTTAATCATATAACAGTTAGAGTGGAAAATGAAGAAAAACTGATACAAAAAGACAAAAAACGACATTTAGATTATTTATCGTTATATGCTATGATAGTATTTTAACTGAATGCTTTTTGGTTGGGAGTTGAAATTTTGAAATACCCGTTGGCTTATATAGAGTATTTGTATTATTTTCACATAGATAGAGATTACTTCGAATGTCATGAAGTATTAGAATCACATTGGAAGAATAACGGAAAAGAACGTACATCCATATGGGTTGGTCTAATACAAATTGCAGTTAGCTATTACCATTACCGTCGTGGGAATAAAATAGGTGCAATCAAAATGCTAAATAAATCTCACCTATTATTATCATACAAAGAAAAAGAGATAGAAGAACTCGGGTTGAATTATAACGAATTAATGCGAAAGCTAGAGAGAAGTCTTTTAGATTTGCAAGAGAACTTGCCATATAGAGCAATCACCTTGCCAATAAACAATCCTATATTAATGCAAAAGTGCTTAGATTACAGTAATAATTCCGCTATTCATTGGTTTGATGAAATCGATGAAGCTCCATATGAAATTATTCATAAGCACAAATTACACCGAACAAAAAATTATGTATATGCTTCTAGGTAAAATTTTAAAAGCTCAGAAGGAAATTATTCTTCTGAGCTCTCATCGTCATTATGAAAATTACATTTTTCAAAAAAAGGTACTGTAAAATCTGTAGGGTAAATCTTCTTCCCTTCAAAGATTCCTTTTAAGGAATGGAGCATATTCTTCCCTATTCCTTCATGGCGGTGTGATGGATTAACAGATATATGGTGCACTTCCACTTGATCTTCTAACATGCGGACACCAATTAGTCCTGTTATAGTAGTATCTTCTGCTTTCCATAAAAAAAGCTGCCATTCTGGATCTGTCTCGTATTTTTTCATTGTAGATTGGAGTACTTTTAAATCTTTCTCATTAGGCATGAAAGATAAAAGCCCCATAGCAATCTTTTCAAAGTTTTTCTTATAACGTATTAACATAATATTGATCCCTCGTTTTTTCTTTTCCCCGTGGTTGCAAATTACATGTATCTTTCATTCTGAGGTAAAATAATCACTCGCCTTACATGGATCACTAAGAAAATCAATTCTTGGATGATTAGCGATTAGGTGCAACAAACAGCCAATAACCAAATCCCCATAGTATTGTTATGATGAAGATCAAAATAAATAAAAGTAAATTTTTGTTACGCAATGAAAAGTAACACCCCTTAGTCTACAATAAGCAATAAAATGGATATTGTGACTTAATATGTATCATTGTACCGAGATTTTTGTATTTTAGCAAATGTATCGTAAAAAAGTAAAAAAACCGTAATTATTACCACGTATATTTTGTCGAAAAATAGATTTTATGGAACTGACTCGAAGCTGTCCATAATTTTGACACTGATTTCTTCATATTATTCCATCACCGAAAAAAAACTGCAGGCAACTCATTAAAATCGAGTTTCCTACAGTTTGTACCCGTAATTATATACGGGTTTTCTCATTAAGTGGAAGATCAAGTCTTAGTAAATCTTCATATGTTTCACGTTTTACAACAAGCTGAGCATGACCATTCTCAACAAATACAACCGCTGGTCTTGGGATACGGTTATAGTTATTTGACATCGAGTAACCATATGCGCCCGTACAAAAAACTGCTAATATATCATTTGATCCTGCTTCTGGAAGTGGTAAATCCCAAATAAGCATATCTCCTGACTCACAGCATTTTCCAGCAATTGATACCGTTTCTTGTGGTTTTTCATCTGCTCGATTTGCAAGAACTGCCTCATATTTTGCATCATACAATGCTGGTCTTAAATTATCTGTCATCCCACCATCAACAGCGAGATACTTTCTTACATTTGGTACTTCTTTACTTGAGCCAACGGAATATAAGGTTGTACCTGCATCTCCTACAAGTGATCTACCTGGCTCAATCCAAATTTCAGGCATAGGTAAACCTAATGTCGTTGCCACATTCTTAACTTCTGCAATCATCGCTTGCACATATTCAGAAGGCTCTAATGGTGTATCGTCTTCCGTATAGCGAATTCCAAATCCACCACCTAGATTTAACACCTGTGGTAAAAATCCAATGGTTTCATTCCAAGCAGCTAATTTTTCAAGTATTCTCTTCGCAGCTAAAATAAAGCCAGTTGTTTCAAAAATTTGCGAGCCAATGTGGCAATGAAGCCCTAGAACATTTAAGTAATTACTTTCTAATGCCATTTTCAACGCTGCTTCTGCTTGACCATTCGCTAAATCAAATCCAAACTTAGAGTCTTCTTGACCAGTTAGAATATAATCGTGTGTATGAGCTTCAATGCCAGGGGTAACCCTAATTAAAATGTTCACTTTTTGCTCACGTCTTGAACAAATATCATTTAATAAGTGAAGCTCGTGGAAATTATCCACAACAATGCAACCGATTTGATAATCTAATGCCATTTCTAATTCAGTTTCACTTTTGTTATTACCGTGAAAATGAATTTTTTCGACAGGGAATTCAGCTTTAATAGCAGTATAAAGCTCTCCTCCTGACACAACATCAAGGGATAAACCTTCTTCTTTAATTACTTGTAACATTGCTACAGTTGAAAAAGCCTTACTTGCATATGCAACTTGAGCTTTTACCCCTAATTGTTCGAATGTTTTTTTAAATCCTTGTGCCCTTTGTCTGATTAGTGCAACATCATACACATATAATGGCGTTCCGAATTGCTCTGCAACTTCGACCATATCTTTCCCGCCAATTTCTAAATGTCCATTCTCATTGATTGTTGCAGTTCCGTATAAATGCATTATTCTCCCCCTATTTTGGCTACACAACCGTCCTCCGGAAAATATAATCCTACCCATTGGTTATACGCACAAATACGTTCGATTGCTCCTCGTTTTTTCAAAAGAAAGACACTATGATAAGTGTCTTTCTTTTTTTGTGTAATAAACTTTACCATACTATTAAAAATTGCGCAATTACTTCTCCGATTTAGGAGGTTGGCGATATCTATCCTGCGGATGTACAATACTCGGGCGGAGTAATGCTCCAGGAACAGCTCTTCTAAAGATGATATGCGTAAATGCGGCAGGATGGAATGGTAAAAGCGGCCATAAATATGGTGCGTCTAAAGGACGTAAATGAGCTAAATAGATAATGAAAATTGTTGCACCGATTACTAAACCTGGTCCATGAAAGATCGCTACTAGTACTAATAGAAACATCCGAACTATTTTATTAGCAACACTTAGTTCATAACTTGGAGTAGAAAACGTACCTACTGCTGCGACGGATACGTATAAGATAACTTCTGAATTAAATAAACCAACATCCACTGCTATTTGACCAATTAACACCGCAGCAATTAAACCCATTGCGGTTGATAATGGTGTTGGTGTGTGTATAGCTGCAATTCTAAGAAATTCTATTCCAAGGTCGGCTAATAACAATTGAACTACTAATGGTATTTCTGATTGTTCATTTGGACCAATATACGCTAATGTATCAGGTAACATAGTTGGTTGTAATACAAATAGAAACCATAAAGGCAGAATAAATATAGATGCCCATATCCCTAAAAATCTAGTCCATCTAACAAATGTACCCACTGTAGACGATTGCCGATATTCTTCTGCATGTTGGACATGATGAAAATAAGTAGTGGGGGATATGATGACACTTGGAGATGTATCTGTATAAATTAATACATGTCCTTCTAATAAATGAACAGCTCCTACATCAGCTCTCTCCGTATACCTAACGAGTGGAAATGGATTAACTCCCTGCTTCATTAAATATTCCTCTAATGTCTTATCTGCCATCGATATACCGTCAACATCTATTTCCTCAATTTCTTTTCTAATCTTATCAACTAGACGTGGATCGGCAATACCATCAATATACCCGATTGCAACATCTGTTTTTGACCTTTCACCAACTTTAAACATTTCAAACCTTAATCGTTCATCCCGGATCCTTCTGCGAGTTAAAGCTGTATTAACAATAATATTTTCTACATATCCATCTCGCGAACCGCGGATAACTTTCTCTGTATCAGGCTCTTGTGGAGTTCTACCTGGATAAGAACGAACATCGACAATGAACGCCTTCTCATCCCCTTCAATAACAACAGCAATTAGACCTGATAAGACTTGGTCTACTAGCTCATCTGTTGTCTTTACTTCCTCTACAGAATAGTGAAGTAAACGATTTTCCACAATTTCATGTATTTTTGATGTTGGTCGTTCATGATCATTTAAATTGACTAACTCTTTAATGATTTCTAGCACGTACAACGTATCTACTAGTCCAGTTACAAAATAAATATGGATATCCTTTTTTAATACTACTAATTTTCTTACCCCAACATCAAAACTTGTTCCAAGCCCAATTCGTTCTTTAAAGTATTGTTCTAGATTATCTAGATCCTTATCGATTTTTCGTGCTGTAATCTCTTCTTTGCTCATCGTTTCTTCTCCCTTTCCAGGTTAATAACGATAATCATACTGGTTTTTGTGAATCAATCTTTAGTATGCTGCAATTTCTTGCAATCATTCAAAAAAAAGAACACATGGCACCTACTAGGTATCCATGTGTTCTTTCATTTGCTCTAATATTTTCTTTTCTAACCGTGAGACCTGAACTTGGGATATACCGAGACGGGCAGCAACCTCCGATTGTGTTTGATCCTTATAATATCGGAGGTACACAATTAAACGTTCTCGTTCATCTAACCCCCTGATTGCTTCTTCTAGAGCGATCTTATCAAACCATTTATGTTCGTTTTGATCTGAAATTTGATCTATTAAAGTAATTGGATCACCATCGTTTTCATACACTGTTTCGTGAATGGAAGCGGGCGTTCTGCCTGCATCTTGTGCCATAATTACTTCTTCGCGTGATACCTCTAAAAAATCAGCAATTTCACTAATTGTCGGAACTTTTCCGTCTCGCTTTGCAAGTTCATCCCGAGCTTTCCTAATTCGATTGGATAATTCTTTTAAAGATCTACTTACTTTTACTGTCCCATCGTCACGAATAAAGCGTTGAATTTCACCTATAATCATTGGAACTGCATAGGTAGAAAATCTCACATCGTAAGATAGATCAAATTTATCAACCGATTTTAATAAACCTATACTGCCTATTTGAAACAAGTCATCTGGTTCATATCCACGGTTTAGGAAACGTTGTACGACAGACCATACGAGTCTAACATTCTTCTCTACAAGAATATCCCTCGCTTCTTGGTCACCTTCCTGACTCCGTCTTATATATTCTTTCACTTCGGCATCTTTTAGAAAGCCCTTATCTGTATCTTTTTTAAGTTCCACATCCATAGGCGCGGCTCCTTAATTACATAAAGCTTTTTTTTTCGTTACATATTTTATTAAACGAATCGTGGTGCCTGACCCAGGGTGTGATTCTACTTCCAGTTTATCCATAAAATTTTCCATAATCGTAAAGCCCATACCTGAACGCTCTAAATCTGGCTTGGTAGTAAATAATGGTTGCCTTGCTTCCTCAATATCTGCAATACCGACACCATTATCCCTAATAATGAGATCTATCATATCATCATCAATTGTTACAGAAATATATACAATACCAGCCGGATTTTGTTCATAGCCATGAATGATGGCATTTGTTACGGCTTCTGACACAACTGTTTTTATTTCTGTTAATTCATCCATGGTTGGATCCAATTGGGCGATAAACGCTGCAACCGTTACACGTGCAAAAGACTCATTTTGACTTAAAGCACTAAATTGAATCTGCATTTCATTTCTCATATTATGCAACCCCCAATCTTTCTAAAGCAAATTGTTCTGATGTTTCCAGTCTAATTATCTTAAACAATCCGGACATTTCAAACAATCTTTTAACTGGTGGGGTGATTGCACATACAACCATTTCGCCTTCTCTTAATTTAATTTGTTTGTATCTACCAAGTATTACTCCCAGACCTGAGCTATCCATAAATGATAACTTTTCTAAATTCAAGACGATGTGATGAATATCAAATTTTTCAATTGCATCCGTTACTTCCTTACGAAGTTGTTCCGAAGCATGATGATCTAGCTCACCTTCTAGTCGAACACATAGAACATCTTGTTTTACTTCTAAATCAATTGTAAGACTCACTACACATTAGCCTCCTCGCTCTTAAGGTATAGTGAGTCAATTCTACTTTAAGTAGGTGAATTCCTTCTTAAAGACAAAACTAGAAGTAATTCGTCATTATTTCCTATTTTATTTGCGTAAATAAACCGAATGAACGCTTAAATAGTTGCCACCATTTTGCCTTTTCTACGTCATTTTTTGCATATAACGGTGTCTCCACAAGGACCTTTTCATTGTTTTTTATGATTAGAGTCCCTACTTTATCGCCTTTTTTAATAGGTGCTTTTAGTGATTTGTCCAATTCAATATCTTTCGTTAGCTTATCTAGTTTCTCACCTTTTTTAGTTAAAACGGAAATAGGCTCATCGGTAACAGCTTCCACTTTTTTTTCTGCACCTTTACTTACCTTAACAGTACCTAAAGATTCTCCTTTTTTATGCACTGGATGTGTAGCATATTGAGAAAAAGAAAAATCTAGCATTTTAGAAATTTGCGCATTTCTACTTTTAGAAGTTGGCGCCCCAAATACAACTGCAATTACACGCATATTATCCTTCTTTGCTGTAGCGGTTAAACAATACATTGCATCTCTTGTAAAACCTGTTTTCAAACCGTCAACACCAGGATAAAATTTAACAAGTTTATTTGTATTAACTAACCAGAATTCTTTCTCGGTATCTTCACGTAAATAAGACTCATACATTTTCGTAAACTCTGTTATTTCTTCATACTTTAATAATTCCTTCGCCATCATTGCGATATCATAAGCGGAACTGTAATGACCTTCAGCAGAAAGACCATTCGTGTTCTTAAATTGTGTATTTTCTAGTCCTAACTCTTTTACTTTGTCATTCATCATCGCAACAAATGCCTCTTCACTTCCAGCAATTTTCTCAGCTAGTGCAACAGAAGCATCATTTGCAGATGCAAGGGCAATTGCCATAAGTAACTCTTTAACTGTCATTTCCTCGCCGGGCTCAAGGAAGATTTGTGATCCACCCATAGAAGCTGCATTTTCACTAGTTGTCACTTTCTCATCATATGAAAGTTTGCCACTATCAATTGCCTCCATAATTAGTAGCATTGTCATTATTTTTGTCATCGATGCTGGGGGTAATTTTTCATGAATATTTTTATCATATAAAATGGTTCCAGTATCTCTCTCAATAAGAATGGCTGACTTTGAATCTTCCGAAAGTTCTACTTGATTACTTTGTTTTTCCTCGGCTATTACAGATTGCGAAAATACAGCTAGAATCATAAACATACTAATGAATACACATGTTATTCTTTTCACACTAACCCCTCCAATAATATCCTTCTCTTACGGAAATGTTTTCCATAGCCCCATTTTCTCCAGACTAACTTTATTTATACAAAAAGGCATGAAAAAAGCCGAAGAATAATCTTCAGCTTTTGTATATTACAATTAAAGTTCTTTCACGATACCTTCAATTAATTGGAGAAAGTTAGTTCGAACTTTTTCAGTTGTTTCTATTACTTCGTCGTGAGAAAGCGGTTGGTCTAATATTCCTGCTGCCATGTTGGAAATACAAGATATTCCGATAACCTTCATACCAGAATGAACAGCTACAATTACTTCAGGCACAGTTGACATACCAACTGCGTCCCCTCCTAGCGTTCTTATCATTCGCACCTCTGCAGGCGTTTCATAAACTGGACCCGTATTTCCTACATAAACACCTGTTTGGACATTTATCTTAAGATTGTTTGCAACATCTTTCACTAACTGTATATGTTCTTTATTATATGCATTTGACATATCTGGAAAACGAACGCCAAATCTCGATTCATTTGGTCCAATTAGGGGATTGCCTCCCATATTATTGATATGGTCGGTAATAATCATTAAGTCTCCAGGTTGAAACTGTTCATTTACCCCTCCTGCTGCATTGGTAATAATCACATCTTCCACACCTATAGCCTTCATCACACGAACAGGGAAAGTGACCTCGTTAAATGAATAGCCTTCATAATAATGAAATCTTCCTTGCATCGCTATAACTTCTTTTCCCATTAATGTTCCCATTACTAGTTGACCCGCATGTCCCTCGACAGTTGACAACGGGAAATGAGGGATTGTTTCATAAGGAATTTTAACTGGTTGCTCTATTTTATCTGCAAGTACTCCTAAGCCAGACCCAAGTATTAGGGCAACTTTAGGAGAACCTGAATATTGTTTGCGTATATATGTTGCAGCTTCATTTATTCTATCTAACATTATGCATTCCCCTTTATACCAAATCTGTTAAAAAGCTTGTTCCGGCACCTTGCCAAGATACGTTAAAATTATGTGCAATTGTAGCACCAACATCCGCAAATGTTTGACGTAACGGTAATTCTTTACCATTATCAAATTTTTTCGAATAAATTAGTAAAGGTACGAATTCTCGTGTATGATCTGTGCCGTGATGTGTTGGATCATTTCCGTGATCTGCTGTAATAATAAGTAAATCATCATCACGTAGACTCTGCATTATCTCTGGAACTCTAGCATCAAATTCCTGCAATGCTTCTCCATATCCAATTGGATCACGTCTATGGCCATATAAGGCATCAAAATCCACCAAATTCACAAAGCTAAGACCAGTAAAATTAGAGTTCATGACCTCCAATAACTTGTCCACCCCATCCATATTTGAAACTGTTCGAATCGCTTTTGTTACCCCTTCACCATCATAAATATCGTTAATCTTTCCAATCGCAATTACCTCTAATCCTGCATCTTGTAACTCATTCATAACAGTTCTACTAGATGGTTTTAAAGCGTAATCATGACGATTGGAAGTACGTTTAAAGTTACCTGGCTCACCAATAAAAGGGCGCGCAATAATTCTTCCTACTTTATATTCTTCCGCTAATGTTAACTCACGTGCCTTTTCACAAATCCGATATAATTCATCAATTGGAACTTCTTTCTCATGGGCAGCAATTTGTAGTACGGAATCAGCAGAAGTATATACAATCAATGCACCAGATTCCAAATGCTCTTCCCCAAGTTGTTCAATTATCTCCGTTCCACTTGCAGGTATATTACCAATAATGCTTCTGCCAGAGAATTGTTCAATTTCTTTCAATAATGAATTAGGAAAACCATCTGGGAATACTTTAAATGGTTCTGTTGTAATTAAACCCATTATTTCCCAATGACCCGTCATCGTATCTTTTCCGTTCGATGCTTCTTGCATCTTTGTAAAATAGGCTATTGGTGTTTCTACTGTTTCTATCCCTTTAATTTTTTTTATGTTGGAAAGCCCAAATTTTTCGAGATTCGGCATTTTGAGCCCATTCATTTTTTCTGCAATATGTCCAAGCGTATCGGCGCCTTCATCATTAAATTGCTTTGCATCTGGAGCTTCGCCAATACCGACAGAATCCAATACAATTAAATGGACTCTGTTAAACTGCTTTTTTTCCATCAACTGCTCCTCCTTCATTAAGATACCATTATCATACCCTGTTAACGAAGAGTTAACAGGGTAATTTGTCAGTTCTTTTATTAGGCGCGTGGATGATATTGTGCATACACATCTTTCAACCTTGTTTTTGACACGTGAGTGTATATTTGAGTAGTTGATATATCAGCATGTCCAAGCATTTCTTGGACGGAGCGTAAGTCCGCTCCATTTTCAAGTAAGTGGGTAGCAAAGGAATGTCTTAACGTATGCGGAGTAAGATCTTTTTCAATATTTGCTTCTGCGGCTAGCTTTTTAATTATTTTCCAGAACCCTTGTCTTGTGAGACGATTACCGTGATGGTTTAAAAATAATGCTTCTGTTTTATGTTTTGCGGAGCGTAATTTTGAACGTGAGGAATGTAAATAATTCTCAATTGCTTTTGCGGCAATATTTCCAATTGGAACGATTCTTTCTTTGTTTCCCTTCCCAATACAACGTACAAAACCCATCGTTAAATGGACATGCTCCAAATCAAGATTAATTAGTTCACTTACCCGTATTCCTGTAGCATAAAGAAGCTCTAGCATTGCTTTATCTCGTATCCCGAACGGAGTAGTTTCATCTGGTGTATTCAGTAACAATTCTACTTCCTTGAAATTCAGAACCTTCGGCAATGTTCTTTCCATATGAGGTGTCTCTATATGCACGGATGGGTCTTGATCAACAGCCTTTTCTCTTAACAAAAATTGATGAAATGCTCTGATAGAGGCTATGTGTCGAGCTACTGTTTTAGCCGACTTCCCCTCTTGTTTAAGAAAAGCTAAAAAATGAACAATGTGAATACGACTAACATCATTCAATGTTTGGATTTCTTCCACTTGCTGTAAATATTGTAAATAGCGTTTTAAGTCTCTTTCATAAGAAATAATCGTATTATGAGCTAACCCTTTTTCCACCATCATAAAATGAATGAAATCTTGCAATCGATCTTGCATCTATACCCTACTCTCCATTCTGATAAAAAAGCAGGAGCCGAGAAAACCAATCATTCCCTTCGTTCTCAATTGGTTGAAAAGCTTTCACTGCTTTACCCTCTGGCTCATCATAACGCTTATAATTTTGGTATTCTTGATTTATCCACATAATACCATAATAGAAGAGGATCGTGCATCCAATAAACAATATTAGAATTCGAAAGGTCTTAAAAAAAGTCTTAAATATGTTTTTCATTATAATCATCCCTTTTGAAGGCATTGTTTTATGTATGTTAAAGGTAAATCCTTCCTTTACCATCATATGTCCAGCTTGTCTTTTATTATTCATGCGGAACGATATTTTTTATAAAAACATATAAAAAACCTTTTCTATCGAGGTAGTCATTGAAATTTAGTGGTGAACAATTTATATATGAGGACAATTATTTAGATAAAAATGAAAAACTGTCTTCATAAAGATGAGTAAAGTACACAGCATCCCTATGATTCCATAGGGTGTTCGCCATACCTCATCGAACTCTATGGCTACTAAAAAACAAAATCTTTATATCAAAAAAGACCGTAGGCAACTCGATTTCATCGAGACTGTCTACGGTCTAGTAATGTTAATTGATCATTCATTTTCTGATTTATCTTCAGTCTTATCATGGCAGCGCCAGCAAATTCCGTGAAAGGTTAAACGATGGTCTTTAACTTTAAAATTCCAGTCGCGTTCCACAATCTTCTCTACATCTTCAAGTAAGTCTTCTTGGATTTCATCAACTGCACCACACTCTATACATACTAAATGATGATGAAAATGTGCTGCGCCTTCTTTCCGTAAATCGTATCTTGATACTCCATCACCAAAATTAATTTTGTCAACTACTTTTAATTCTGTTAATAGTTCTAATGTTCGATATACTGTAGCAAGACCTATTTCAGGTGCTTTATCTTTTACAAGCATAAAGACATCTTCTGCACTCAAATGGTCTTCTTCGTGTTCTAATAGAACTCGGACCGTGGCTTCACGCTGAGGAGTAAGTTTGTAACTTCCGGAATGTAATTGTTTTTTTATTCTATCAATTCGACTTTCCATTCTATATGTATCCTCCCTTGCCACTATCCCCTTCATTATATCAGATTGACTATTATTTTCAAACTAAAATAATTATTAAATAGAACTTAATAAGGGAGACTTGGCATGACAGGAAAATCGATATTTAAAACCCTGCAATAATTGCTTTCATTAGAGCTGGTGTTAGATACGCTTCAATACTTGCAGCAATTGTTATCACTAATATTGTAGCAATATAAGCAAGAACATATCTTGAAAATACTGGTACTAGTTGAAATGAAAATGTTTGTCTAATAA
The DNA here is from genome assembly GCA_007679095.1 of Paenibacillus bovis. GTDB lineage: Bacteria > Bacillota > Bacilli > Bacillales > Bacillaceae_C > Lederbergia > Lederbergia graminis. The sequence goes on along the minus strand of VEFU01000002.1, from coordinate 48,279 downwards.
AAATTTTTCTAATTAATTTTATCGATAGAGATACCGAACAAGCTGCAACGAAAATGAACGCAGGAATAATAAATAAATTTTGAGGCAATAAAGAACCAAAAGCAAGTAATAAGCCCTGCCATCCCATTTGATTAACAAAAAACCCTACAGAAAAACCAACAACTATCCCCTTAATAAATAATAAGACAAAGATTAGTGGAAGTCCGATGATGGATACCCCTAATATCCAGATTAGACCAGCAAATTTCAAATTGTGTAGAAAACTTAATTTTAGCAAATCTTGCGATGAGACCATTGCCCCTTCTTCCACTTGTCCAAAAAATTGATTTAAATAATAAAAGAGATCTTCTTTTTGATGATCCGATAAACTATTGACCATGATAGCCCCAAAAATAATCCCCATTAAGAATAACACCATAAGGAATAAATATATGGATGAATGTTCTTGTAAATGCCTAGTAATAAGATTAGAAGAGAGTCGTTTGCGCATCTATTATTTCCTCCTGTCCTCCAGTTAATATAATTTATGAAGGACAGAACTTATATATGACTCCAGAATCTATTATTTCCTATACTATTTTTTTACACTTCCGTATTTCCCTCCACCACCAGCTGTTAACTCTAGCGTACCGCTCCTAGCAGCAATAATTAACTCTACTAAATTTTGTTTTACTACTTTTTGTAAATCAGCCGCCTCGACTCGATGAAGTATATTCATCTCTGTCCCAAAATGATAGAGAAGGTTTTCCATCGCCTTCGGTCCAAGTCCTGGGATGAATTCCAATGGAACCTGATGAATGTATGGTGGTCTTTCCGGCAAGTTCTTTGCATCTGCTAATTGTGCTATTCGTTCAGAAACACCTTTAGTGAATTTAGTAGAACCACAATTCAGGCATGTTTCTGCTTCTTGTGGGGCAAAGCATGTAGCACATGTTGTGCGGTAATACTTGCCCAAAAATGGATTTAATCCATAATTCGCGATTACTCTATTCCCACTTTCCTGGCGCAATGCTTTTAATAAAGCTTGAAAAGTTGGTGCCTCTAGTTCGAGAATTTGGTACTCTCTAGCAATTTTCGCTAATGAATGTGCGTCTGAATTTGAGACAAAGATAAAATGATGCAATTCCGCTATTTGATCTGCCATTTCGGTATTAGAACTTAATCCAAGTTCTATTCCATCTATTAAATCCGGATTCAAAACTTCTGTTAGTGATTTGTTAACCCCTTTTCCATATAAACTTTTAAAAGGAGTAAATACATGTGCAGGGATAAAGATACCACCAAGTTCTTTCACTTTTTCTTGTAAAACAAGTGCACTTTCGTACATCCTCTGAGTACTTAATTGCAGATTTTTCACTCGCAATTGAAGCCAATATGAAAACTCCTTTAATACAGACAGAGTTGGAAAATATGCCAATACATGAATCGGTCCTTGACAATTATCATCATACACTTCTATTTCAGAGCCTGGGATTAAAGTTACTTCATCCTCGTAACGAAAACCTCCTCCTTCCTGCTCTACAAGTTGTCCAGAGTCTAGCAATTGCTCTATTTCTGCAATCACCTCTGGGGAATGACAATCTATTACCCCTACAATATCCAATCCTTTCGGAAACTTTGCTGCTTGTAAAATATTTGTTAAGGTTAACGTCTTACTAGCAGTAATTTTAACTGGTTTATTTGTAAATGTACGCCCGATATGTATATGTAAATCCGTAAAATATTGTTTCATTTTGATATCATCGCCAATTTCATTTGTAAGTATTGGACAGCATAAGCAGTTTTCGCATCATAAATCCACTTTGTTTCCACTGCCTTTAACGCGTCATCTAATGATAATTCATGAAGTTCCACAAATTCATCTTCATCTCCGGCTAATGGGTTTTCCACTTTTTCTAAGTTTGTTGCAATATAAAGATGGAGTAGCTCATTAGCAAAACCAGGAGAAGTATAGAAGGAAATAAGATGCTCTATATTCCCAGCACGATAACCTGTTTCTTCTTCTAATTCTCGTTCAGCTGTTAACTTGGGCTCTTCTCCAACCTCGAGCTTTCCTGCAGGAATCTCCAGTAAGGACCGTTCAAGTGGTTTTCTATACTGTTCTACCATTATTATCTTATTTTCAGCGGTTAACGCAATGATAGCAACCGCACCTGGATGTTTTACAATCTCTCGTTTCGCCTCTTTACCATCTGGGAGTAATACGTCATCCACTTGCAATTGAATTATTTTCCCTGAAAAAATCGCTTCTGACTTAATTGTTTTTTCTTCAAATTTCTTCACTGTTTTCCCCCCTAATTTTACCTTTCCATATCATAGCATAGTGTTACCAGAACTTTAATTTTGTTTTCATCTAATTATATCAGTTAATATAGAAAGTAAACGAATGTGAAGGTGGGAGGAATTATGGAGAAAAGAAGACTTGGCAATTCCGATTTATTTGTATCAAAAATTGGACTTGGTTGTATGTCACTAGGTACTAATAAAGAAAAAGTTACTTATATAGTCGAAGCTGCACTGGACGAGGGAATTAATTATTTTGACACAGCTGACTTATATGATTATGGAATAAACGAAGAAATAATCGGCAGCATCTTACGTCCTCACCGTGAGGAAGTCATTATTGCAACGAAAGTTGGTAATAGATGGACGGAGAAAAAAGATGGATGGCACTGGGATCCATCAAAGTCATATATTAAAAATGCTGTAAAAGAAAGCCTCCGCCGGCTAAATACAGATTATATAGACTTGTATCAACTCCATGGTGGTACCATTGATGATCCTATTGACGAAACAATTGAAGCTTTTGAAGAATTAAAGGCAGAAGGACTTATTCGGTACTACGGAATATCCTCTATACGCCCTAATGTCATACGTAGCTTCGCAGAAAAGTCAAATATTGTTAGTAACATGATGCAATATAGTCTGCTTGATCGACGTCCTGAAGAACTTATGCCTTTCTTAAAGAAACATAATATTAGTATTGTAACGCGTGGTTCGGTTGCAAAAGGTTTGCTTAGTGAAAAAATGATTGAAAGTTTAGAAGCAGAACACTATGATTGGGAAAGTTATTTAGATTATTCAGCTTTAGAAGTAAAGGAAATCATTAATAGTTTAAAAGCAAAGCTCTTAGATACAAATACTCGTACTCTTAATGAAATCGCATTACAATTTAATTTAGCTCATGACCAAGTCGCATCTGTCGTTACAGGAGCTAGTTCAGTAGAACAAATTCGCGACAATGCTCGTGCAGTTAACGCGCTTCCGCTATCAAAAGAAGAGCTTGCATATATTGAAATGATTACAAAGAAAAGCATCTATACCAATCATAGATAACTTTATAAATTTTGTTCAACAAAACGATCGTAATAACTGTTTTTCTTAACAATTTTCACCCTTATTTTTATAGACATCACGCATAAATTTTTTCCGTTTTATTTAAACCGTCTATTTTCGACACGATTCGATATATGTAGCGTAATAATACACCCTATAAAAAAACCCTTCGACATCGACATTTTTCTTGAGATTGTTACTTTTGGAGTAGCTATAATATAGGTATAAAGTGATATGTTTCAAAGATAAAGGCAAGTCTGATCGAAAGGCAGATACGCAAAGCCACAGGCCTACGGTAGGAACTACGGCGGCTGGGTTACCTAAAACATACCTAAACTATTGATGTCGGAGGGGTAACATTGGGTAAAACACTAAAAGATATTCACCTAGATGAGGAATGGGTGGAATTAATTGTATCTGCTATAGAGTCAGGAATAAGTGTAGAAAATATTCGCCAATTTTTTAGAGAGCGCTCTCATGTTGTTCCATCAACATCTACTGGAAAATTGAAATGATTTTTTGTTCTAAATATGAAACATGCCTTCGTTATATGTTATAATATACCCGAAGGATGGTGACGATACATGATTGGTGAACGCATACGTGAATATCGAAATATCAACAAAATGTCTTTATCAGAATTAGCCGAAAAAGCTGGTGTTGCAAAATCTTATTTAAGTTCGATCGAGCGCAATATCCAATCGAACCCTTCTATACAATTTCTTGAAAAAGTCGCTGCCGTTTTAAACATCTCTGTTCAAACATTACTGCATGGAGAAACAGATGGAAACCAAGATGCAAATCTTGATAGTGACTGGGAAGATCTTGTCCGTGAAGCAATGTCTTCCGGTATATCCAAACAGGAATTTCGTGAATTTCTTGAATTCAATAAATGGAAAATGAGAAATAAATAATAAATCAAATAGTAGCCTTCTATACTTTCTATTAAGGATGGTGTTCACGATTATTATGCGGAAGCGACTATTTCAACTTGTCTCCGTTGTTTTGATTTTGACTGGAATCATCTTAGTAGCTACTGCACTGAAAGACATTTATCTTGTAGAAAAGAAAACGAATCTTTCATTGGCACAAGCAAAAGAATTAGTTCATCATGAGTCAGGTCTCAAAAAGGAGATACCTAAGAATGAAACAGAAGTATTGGATATTTCCTTTGAAAAAGGCGAAGTAATTGGCATATTAAATATCCCTAAGTTGGATGCGGAACTTCCTATCATCGAAGGTACAGATGAAGAAGAACTAGAAAAAGGTGTTGGACATTATTCCAATACTGTGTTCCCAGGTCAACCAGATCAAATACTATTATCTGGCCATCGTGATACTGTTTTCCGTAAATTAGGTGATTTAGAAAATGGTGATATTTTTCATGTAGAAATGCCTTATGGGGATTTTTATTATGAAATTATTGGTTCTCAAATCGTAGATGCTGATGATACAACTGTTATTCGCTCTACTGCTCCTGACGAAATCCTAACTGTATCAACTTGTTATCCGTTTTATTTTATTGGCGATGCTCCTGATCGCTATGTATTAACAGCAAAGAGAATTGAATCGCCTGAATCTATTTAAAAAGGCTTGGTTTCCACATGTGGAACCAAGCCTTTATATTATTTAAAATCTTTCCAGTTCAGTGATGTTTCGTTTAATAATTCCTCGAAAGATTTATTTTTTTCACGTTGTTTTCTTTCCTTATGTAAACGTGCCTTTTCAGCCGCTTTTTTCGCTTCTTCTTGCTCGAGCAATTGTTTTTGAGTTTGTTTGAGTTTCTCTAACGTCTCTATATTTAGACCATCTTTTAAAGTGAGCGCATCTGAATCTTTTTTCTGCTTATTATGCTGTGGTTGTTTTTGTTTTCTTTTTGCCAATTTCATCCACCCCTTTTTCCTCTACTTCCTATCGTCTTACATTTTTTATTGTAAATCAATCTTTTCAACGTATGTTTTTATAGTTTTTTGTTTATCGCTTTCTATACTTTAAATAGCACAGTTAATTACTTATAATAGATATATAGGTGAAACTTTTCTTACCATCAGTCCGTAAATAATGTAAGGATAGTTTGGGATAGGAGTCGATGCATGTTGAGGTCTATTTATTCATTTTTTCTCGGTATGTTTACTGCCGGCGAAACATTTATTATTTGGTTAATTTTATTACTTGGTTTTGATTTGAATTTTCTTAATTCCTCTCTCCTTGCAATTGCAATCGGTGGAATTACTTTTTTCACAATTAAAACTGTGATAAATTATAAATTTTTGAAAAAGAATAAATTAACAAGAAAAGAATATGCCTATATTCAAAGAAATTTACAAGACGCAAAGAAAAAAATCAGTCGACTACAAAAAGCGTTCTTCTCTGTTAGAACAATGGGTGCGTTTAAGCAGCTATATGAATTGACAAAACTTTCGAAACGCATGTTTGGAATTATTAATAAAGATCCTCGTCGTTTTTATCGTGCAGAACGTTTTTTCTTCTATCATCTTGATTCTGTAGTAGAATTATCTGAACGTTATGCAATGCTTGCTGCACAACCTGTTAAAAATGAAAAAATGTATATTTCCTTAAAAGAAACGCAAAGCACCCTAGAGGATTTAAGCGAATCGATAAAAAAAGATATATACCATGTTTTATCTGCTGATATTGATGACTTAAACTTTGAATTAGATGTTGCTAAACATTCACTAAAAAAACTGGACTACAAGCCGCTTGATGATGAAAGGAGCACGAAAGAATGAGTGAAAATAATCAAACGAATTCCGTTTTAAAAACAGATAGCCTAGATGACTTACTTGCAAATCCATTTGGAGATGATGAGCTCGTACCACAGCCTGCCCCTAAGGTGGAGGCCAAACCTGCACGCTTAGTTGATACATTACCTGAGGAAAATCGAAAGCGAGCACTAGAACTTGCAAAACAAATTGATCCAGCTAATCATCAGGCCGTGATTGCTTACGGTACTCAAGCACAAGGCCAACTATTGAACTTCTCTACCCATATGTTGGATCACGTTCAAAATAAAGATATTGGTCCTATTGGGGATATTTTAAATGATTTAATGAGTAAGCTTCGCGATGTAAATCCGGATGAATTAACACCTGAGAAAAAGAATTTCTTTGCGAAGATGTTTGGAAGAATTTCTAACTCGATTCAAGAAATTATGTCTAAATACCAAAAAACTGGTGCGCAAATTGACCGAATAACAGTTAAATTAAATCAATCAAAACAAACGTTAGTTGATGATATTAAAACGTTAGAACAACTATATGAGAAAAACAAAGAATATTTTCATGCCTTAAATATTTATATTGCTGCTGGTGAACTCAAAATAGAAGAGTTACGTACACAGTTAATTCCTGAATTAAAGAAAAAAGCAGAAGCATCTGGCGATCAAATGGCTTATCAAGAAGTAAATGATATGGTACAATTCGCGGATCGCCTAGAAAAACGTTTATATGATTTGAAATTAAGTAGACAAATTACGATACAAAGTGCACCGCAAATCCGAATGATTCAAAATACAAACCAAGCACTTGCGGAGAAAATTCAAACTTCCATTATGACAGCAATTCCACTTTGGAAAAATCAAATTGCAATTGCATTAACTTTAATCCGTCAACGTCAAGCTGTTGAAGCTCAAAAGCAAGTTTCGAAAACGACGAATGATTTATTGCTTAAAAATGCCGATATGTTAAAAACAAATACAATTGAAACTGCTCGTGAAAACGAACGTGGACTTGTTGATATTGAAACATTGAAGAAAACACAGTCTAACCTAATTACAACATTAGAAGAAACAATTAAAATCCAACAAGAAGGTCGTGCAAAACGTGCACAAGCAGAACAAGAACTTGTCACTATGGAAAACGAGCTGAAAGAAAAGCTGCTAAAATTAACATAACAATAGTAAAGAAGATGGGACAAAACCATTTGAAAACTAGACGTAATTAGGACAATGTATAGTGTAACTATACGCTTTGGAAATACACTTCGCTGATTAGTTTATATTCGTATAGTGGACCCCTTCTCGAACGCAGAATAAAACCGAACTATCTTTGATTCAAACGATAGTTCGGTTTTTAATTTCATCTATTTTCTTTTGTCCCAGTCTCACTGTTGTTATTGAATCGTGCAACTCATTCTGCCATTTAATATTTCTCCTGGGCTCACTAAGCGGAATAATCCTGTTTGTACGGAATAATCTAGCTTTAATTCATCTGCAAAGAAAATTTCCTTTGATTTTTCTATATAAACATCCATGGCATTTGTTTTTAAGGCAATATCCTCTTGATCTAATGCCTGCTGCTTCATTAATTGTAGTGTTGGTACTCCACTTACTGCACAACCACAGCCATCTGTTTCATATTTTAATTTTACTACTAAATCTTGATTCTGCTTTTTTGCTTCGATTTGGTTTACAGCTTCGTCTGTAATCGTTAGTTTCATCAAAATGCACCATCCTTTCTCCCTTTTATTTTACCATATTACCCGCACTCTCATATATAAGGTTGCATTTCTTTGCTTTACCTTCTAGTATTTTAATTACAAGAATATATAAGGGGTGTGTTTAGTTATGGATAAAGTACAAATTAAAGTGAATGACAATGGCTCTTATCGAATTACCGGTAATGTAGAATTAATAGATGGTGAAGGAAATGTAATTCCTACGAAACAAACATTTTCATTATGTCGCTGTGGTTTATCCAAGCGCAAACCTTTTTGCGATGGATCTCATAAAGGTGTATTTGAATCATCTGTAAGAGCAGAAGAAATTGACTAAACTTCTTGTAAAAAGCCCGCAGTCATTTATGATTGCGGGTTTGTTCATTCATCTATCATATCGATTTGATCAATAGTCTCTACATTAATCCATTGCTTTTGCTCTTCTTCATTCAGTAAGCATAACTGCTGTTTTAAAGGGTTGTAAGAAATAATCCTCCCTTTTATTTGATCATACTGAGCAACGTTAAAATACGTAATAATCACTTGCTTACAATCCTTCATTGCCTCTTCCGCTCTCTCATTTAGTATCTCTAATTTCTGTTCATCTAACTGTTTGGCTTGCTCTTGTAAATCTTCATCTGCCCAACTCCGCAGCATTTTTACATGTTCTGGAAGCATCAGTGAATTCCATTTTATTCGCCCCCTGTCACGAATCATACACTCCCCTCCTTCTATGCTTTATGCCCACCAACAAGAGCTGCTCTTCTCCGTGTTGTTCCACCTTCTGTATAAGAGATAGCTCTCAATAAAGACGTTGCTCCATGCCGGCGGCGAATTTGATCAACGACATATCCAAGTTCCTTTTCACGCAACTTGTTTGGCTTAAATAAATCTAATTGCATGTGCTGATCATCTGTAATCTTAGCTAATGTTATAGATATTTGTCGCACTATCTTTCCAGTGTAATGTGTTTCGAAAAGTTTACAGCAGACCCGATAAATATCCATTGTTGTATTTGTCGGCTCCTCCATCGTGTAGGAACGCAGAAAACCACCGCCAAATTCCTTTTCACTATAACCAATACCGAGACTGACTGTTCTCCCCGCCTTACGAGATTCTCGCGCTCTTCTTGCAACCTCCTCACACATTTCTAAAATGACCGTCATGATTTCTTCTTTTTTCTCATAATCACGTAGTAAAATTTGGCTTTTTCCAAAACTAATTTGACCTTCCAAAATCGGTGCACCTAATTCGGAAAGATCCACTCCCCATGCGTGATGGTAAAGTTGATTCCCCATTACCCCAAACTTCTTTTCAAGCAAATTTAAATCACTCTGTGCAAGTTGACCTACTGAAAAAATCCCCATATTATTTAATGTTTTTTCAACACGCCGACCTATCCCCCACATTTCTCTTAATGGGGTTACTGGCCAAAGTTTATCCGGTACATCCTCATATGTCCATTCTATAATCCCATTTTTCTTTGCCTCTAAATCAAGAGCAAGTTTTGACATTAACATATTAGGACCAATACCAATGGAACAAGTCAATTGAAATTCACGCAGTAAATCATCTTTGATTTTTTCGGCGACTGTTCTAGCATCGCCCCAAAGAGCACTCGTTCCATCAACTTTAATAAAACTTTCATCGACACTATAGACATGAATTGCTTCCTTTGGAACATAGCGATGAAGAAGCCGGATAATTTCCGTAGATATTCGTAAATACAGACTCATTCGTGCTTCCACGAGTTTAATTCGTTTATCATTTGGAATTTCAAATAATCTTGATCCAGTTTTGATACCGAAGTCTTTCTTCATACGTGGAGATGCAGCAAGGACAATACTTCCAGGCTGGCTTAAATTACCGACTACAGCAAGATGACATTGTAATGGATCGAGTCCTTGCATTACAGCTGAACAGCTCGCATAAAAGCTTTTCATATCAATACAAAGTATTTTATGACGTGGTAGCATATTATACTCTACAGCCATTTTCCTCGTCTCCTTTAACAACGAACATTTGTTCTAATTATACGCCGATTATAGAGAATTATTCAATGGAATTTATTCCCTAAAACAATAAAAACCCGCTTCCGTAGAAGAGAGTTTTTTGTTTTAACTTATATACATTTATTTTTTGAAAAAGGCCTTTTTACCAAGCCGTTCTACAATACTTGGCATCATTGTATGCAGAGTAGCAATACTATTCATCCAACGCGGCAAATTGATTTCGCGTTTGTTTGAAAGCATCACTCGCACAATTTTTTCTGCAACCTTTTCTGGTTCTAGAAGTAAACGTCCAACATTTTCAAGATAAGAACCACCTGGATCTGCCGTTTGGAAAAAACCCGTTCGAATTGGCCCAGGATTAACTGCTGTTACATACACACCAACTTGCGACATTTCCATTCTTAATGCATTCGTATAACCTAAAACAGCATGTTTAGTTGCTGCATATACACTTGACTTCGGAGTCGCAATTTTACCCGCCTGAGACGCAATATTGATAATATGGCCATACTGCTGTTTTGACATCGATGGTATCACTTGCTGTGTACAAGTGATTAAGCCAACAGCATTAACAGAAAACATCGCCTCAACATCCGCTGAATCAGTGTTTTTTGCCTCTGCAAATATCCCAAAACCAGCATTGTTCACAAGTACATCAATCGTCCCTGCTTGTTTCATTATTTTTAGAAAAACTTGTTTGACTTGCTCTCCCTGAGAAACATCTAATGCAAAAGCCGTACATTTTACAGCATATTGTTGATGAACAGTTGCAACTATTTTATCTAACTTCCTTTTATTACGAGCAAGCAAAAAAAGATTAGCCCCGTTTTTGGCGCATAAATATGCTAGTTGTTCACCTAATCCTCCAGACGCTCCAGTAATCACTATATTCTTTCCGCGAATCCTATTATTTAATATGCTTGCCATACCATTCAAACTTCCTTTATGAAAAAATTTACTTAATTATACATGCCATGATTAAATCTCCAATTTGCTAGTGACTTCTTATCATTTTCCTATAACTACGGTGGAGGTTCAGCATTAATCTCCGCCTATGGACAGGAACTAACATTATTCTACTATACTAACAGATTATTGAGAAAATATCTTGACAATTATTGTTATAATAAGCATAATCATATAAATCTAAAGATTATTAATATTAAGGGGGGATCGCGATGAAAATAGCATTTGTAGGTGCCGGTTCAATGGCAGAGGCAATCATCGCAGGTATGCTTTCAAACAATATCTGCCCATCTGAAAATATATATGTCACAAATCGCCATAACGAAGAAAAGATGACGAAACTAAGACAAAAATATGGGATTTCCTCAACATATGATATGAAAGAATTACTGAAAGATACTTCGATCATCATACTAGCAGTAAAACCAAAGGATGCTAATGAAGTACTCGAAAAGATACGTACATATATACGAAATGATGTATTAATCGTTTCTGTTATGGCAGGAATATCAATAGAACAGATGAAAGATAAGTTAGGGATGGATTGTGCAATAGCTAGAGCAATGCCGAATACCTCTGCTAGTGTAGGGCTTTCTGCAACTGCCCTTGTCTTTAATAATATCGTTACGGAGGAACAAAGAAGCGTTGCGACTGATATTTTTTCAAGTATCGGCATGACAACCATTGTAGAAGAGCATCAACTTGATATCGTAACAGGTTTATCAGGAAGTGGACCAGCTTATATCTATTATATTGTAGAGGCGATGGAACAAGCAGCTATTGAAAATGGTTTAGATAAATCAGTTGCTAAAGCATTAATTATCCAAACATTGTCTGGAGCAGCAGAAATGCTTAAATCATCTGGAAAAGAACCAGCTAAATTAAGAGAAAATGTTACAAGTCCTGGAGGAACCACTGAAGCAGGCCTCCACGTATTAGATGAACTAGGAGTTGGCCAAGCTTTTATAAAATGTATAGAAGCCGCAACGAATAAGTCCAGACACTTAGGACATTCGAAAATATAAAAAAAAGCAGGTAAGCTACTACACCTACCTGCATGAGATTGATATAATATAAAACAGTCTAAAAGAAAATAGGAATCGAAGTGAAATTAGCAGTTATCATTTACTTCCAACGGGAACAGCTAATTCAAAAAAATCCGAAGCTATTACCGTATTTGGAAAGATACCTTTTGCTTCTTCAAGCAATTGCTTTGACTGCTCTTTCAAATATCGTGAACTAATATGATTTAAACATAACATCTTAACTCCTGCTTCCTTTGCGAGCTGAGCAGCTTGTGTAGTAGTGGAATGAAAATATTCAGTAGCCATACCTTCACTTCCTGCAGCAAAAGTTGCCTCGTGCACTAATAAATCTGCACTGTCTGCGAGTTTAAGAGCATTTGTACATGGTCGCGTATCACCCAGAATGGTGATAATACGCCCTTTTTGGTCCGGTCCTAGGTAATCATGGCCAGCAATGGTCCTACCATCATCTAAGGTAATAATTTCACCGTTTTTTAAGCGCTGATAAATTGGTCCTGGCATGATACCTTCCGCCATTAACTGGGTGGCATCAAGTGTACCAGGTTTATCTTTTTCCGTAATTCGGAAACCAAAACTTGAAATGGCATGATCTAATAAACGAGCTTCTACAAGAAATTGCTCATCTTCAAAAATAATCCCTTCCGTCATTTCAACAATTTTAAGTGGATATTTTAGATGCGTTTGACTTACTTGTAGGGAAATATCAATATAATCGCGTATTCCTGGTGGACCATACACCGTTAAATCGGACAATCCGCCTTGAAAAGATCTACTGCCTAATAAACCTGGAAGGCCAAATATATGATCACCATGCAAATGAGTAATAAATATTTTTTCTATTTTTCTCGGTTTCAAAGATGTATGTAATATTTGATGTTGAGTTGCTTCACCGCAATCAAAAAGCCAAACTGCATTTCTCTCATCTAATAGCTTCAAAGCAAGTGAAGAGACATTGCGATGCTTAGCAGGAACTCCGGCTCCTGTTCCAAGGAATAATAATTCCATTTTCATCCCTCAATTATTAAAGTTTTTTTATATTTTATCATAGTTAATTAAACGGCAATGAAACTTTTCTGAAAAAATCAGCAATATTAGTCGTCTTTTCTCAGAGTAATTGGTAATATATAAGAAAGCAAATTTTTGATGGGAAAGTTTACGTACAGAAAAGAGAGGTATTCGATATGATTCAAACAGAAACGCCAGCATCACTGATAATGATTTTCGGAGCAACAGGTGATTTAGCGAAAAGAAAACTATACCCTTCCCTTTATCACCTTTATAGAAAAGGCAAACTTGCGGATCACTTTGCAGTTATCGGTGTAGCAAGACGCCCTTGGACAAATGACGTTTTAAGAGAACACGTGAAGGATTCTGTCCTCACTTCGATAAAAGATGCTGAGAATATTGATGACTTTATTTCTCATTTTTATTATCAACCACATGATGTAAGTGATTCTAACTCATACATAGAGTTGAAAAATTTAGCAGATGAGCTCGATAATAAATATACTCTACAAGGAAATCGCATTTTCTATTTAGCGATGGCACCTGAATTTTTCGGTACAATCGCAGAGCATTTGAAAATGGATGGTTTAACAAACACAGAAGGATTCAACCGCTTAGTAATTGAAAAGCCATTTGGACATGATTTAGAATCCGCCATTCAATTAAACAACCGGATTAGAAATGTATTTCCTGAAAACGAAATATACCGAATTGACCATTATTTAGGAAAAGAAATGGTGCAAAATATCGAAGTAATACGCTTCGCAAATGCTATTTTTGAACCTCTTTGGAATAACCGCTTCATTTCTAATATCCAAATCACTTCAAGTGAAGTATTAGGAGTGGAAGAACGCGGCGGATATTATGAAACAAGTGGAGCATTACGAGATATGGTTCAAAACCATATGCTACAAATGGTTGCATTACTAGCAATGGAACCACCAATAAAACTTACACCGAAAGAAATTCGCAGTGAAAAGGTAAAAGTACTTGGTGCTTTACGACCTGTTGAAAATGAAGAAGTACCACAATATTTTGTACGTGGACAATATGGACCAAGTAATTTAAATGGTCAAGAAATTCCTGGTTACCGCGAGGAACTTAATGTGAATCCAGACTCAAATACGGATACGTATGTTGCAGGAAAGTTAATGATTGATAATTTCCGTTGGGCTGGTGTCCCTTTCTATATTCGTACAGGAAAGAGAATGCAAACAAAATCAACAAAAATTATTATTCAATTTAAAGACGTACCAATGAACTTATACTATAAATCAGATAATCAACTAGCACCGAACTTACTGGTAATCCATATTCAACCAGAGGAAGGTATTACATTACATCTAAATGCTAAGCAATCGTCTGGTCATTCAACAGAAACTACTCCGGTGAAACTAGACTTTTCTAATAATGATATTGCAGGTCTCAATACTCCTGAAGCTTATGAGAAATTATTACATGATTGCTTACGTGGTGATGCCACAAACTTCACACACTGGGATGAGGTTGCATTATCATGGAGCTTCGTAGATAAGATTAGTAACTTCTGGGAAAATGAAAAAGCAGCATTTCCTAATTATGAAGCAGGATCTATGGGACCAAAAGAAGCAGACCAACTACTTGAAAAAGATGGATTCTTCTGGTGGAATGTATCAAATCTTGAATAAGTTGTTTAAAGCACTAAAAAAGTGAGGCTGGGACAAAATAATGTAAATGGAATTAAAAGCCAAACTATTTCCTGAATTACTCAGGATAGTTAGGCTTTTTTCCTATAAAAATTAATTTGTTATGAAAAACGTTTTTTTTTAAAATTGCAGTGCTGTTCGAATAGGATGGAATTGTCTACAATGTAAGTAGATTAATTTTTAAAGTGTAATCTAATAAGGAATGACGTGTATAGCGAAGGAAATACACGAAGACTCCTGCGGGAACAAAGGCCTCGATGAGACCCCGAAGGCGCAAGCCGAGGAGGCTCATTAGCCTTGTCTAGTTGTAGGCGCTATCGGCTCGAGGTCAAATAACCTGAGACATGAAAGGCAAAGAACGCCTTTCTTTGTCTCAGAACATTTGCTTGTCGCCGATAAGCAAGCGCCTTTCACTTTTCTAAGCCCGCGGAAAGCGTAGTGTATTTCCGTAGCGGTATTGAAATTCCAACATTGTATAAGACCTAATTCCCTTATCCGAACCTTTCCACCACTAGAAGAATATAAATACCGCGGAGGTGTTTGCCGTGAATAATTCCAATATAGATGATTATTTAAAAAAAGGAATGTACGGCGTAAAACAAACGAAGCCAGACGAACGCAGAAAATTCCTTGGTACCATTAGAGAAAGAATAGTCGTCGCACTGACAAAGAGTCAAGTGATGGAAAAAGGAGTATATCCTGAGGTAGTAAAACTAATGAAAGATCATCCAAAAGCAACACTATTATTAAATGGAGATCTCGACTATGCTTATCTTTCTGATTATATTGCCAATGCAAGAAAAATAAATATCCCCTTTTCAATCGTAACCAATAAGGAATCCAATACAGACATTGGTTTAGTGCTCGCATATGACTATGCTATAGATAAAGAAGAAATCTATATAGAGAAACAGGAACCAGAGCATAAGCCAGAAGAAGTGAAAACGAACAAAAAAAATGTAATCAGTAAGCTCATACACTTTTTAAAAAAGTAATATGTACTTATTTTTTGTCATTTTCACCTTTTTGTAATTCGCTTCCCTTTCGAACAACTTTTTTTCCATATTTATTTACAAGTGTATCAATTGCTTGATAGAGCGGCTCTTTCTGAGCTGCTTTTTCATATGTAAATAAGTCAAGTTGTTCATAAGCTTCATCTTCATCAACTATGTCCTGGGCAGATAACCCTAGTAGTCGAACAGGATTTCCATCCCAATTCTGCATAAACAATATTTTTGCAGCATGAAATAAATCCACTGGTTTCCTAATTGGATTAATTATTTTCCTGCCTCTCGAAATTGTTTTTCTATCTTTATAACGAATAATTACTGCTACATTCTTCGTCATATACCGTTTCCGTTTCAATCTATCCGAAAGACTAATTGCAAGATTCTCTAAAATATCCAATAGTTCGGATTGATTTGTGATATCACGTGGTAATGTAATGGAACTGCCTACACTTTTATTTTCTTTCCCTGCTTCTGGATCAACAGGACGTGGATCAATCCCATTTGCTCTTTCTTGTAATTGGATGCCACGAATACCAAGAACAGCTCTTAATTGGATGTCATTTGCCTGAGCAAGATCGCCGATTGTATGAATATTAATGGTTGCTAACTTCTCAGCTGATTTTGCTCCTACACCATGCATTTCAATCGTTGGTAGTGGCCAAAGCAAGTGATGTATATCGCGCTTTCGCAAAACCGTAATCCCTAAAGGCTTTTTCATATCAGACGCCATTTTTGCCAAAAATTTATTAGGAGCAATACCAATACTACATGGCAAATCAAGTTGATTCAGTAGCCTATTTTGAATAGACTGAGCTATTTCAATTGGTGTTCCTAACTCATAACATTCTGTAATGTCTATATACCCTTCATCAATAGAAACAGGCTCAACAAGCTCAGAATATTGACGTAGCTCCTCAAACATTGCACTTGATGCTTTGCGATAACGATCAAAGTTAGGTCGTTTCACAATTAATTGTGGGCATAATTTTTTAGCTTTCCACAGTGGCATTGTTGTTTTAACCCCAAATTTACGTGCTTCATAACTACAAGTGACAATAATTCCTTTGCGCTCTTCTTCATTACCAGCAATAGCTAGAGGCTCGCCCTTTAATGATGAATCATAAGCCATCTCTACAGATGCAAAAAAACTATTCATATCCACATGAAGTATGACACGGCCATTTTTAGGATAAAAACTCGTTACCTCATTTATTTGTGAATACATTGCATTACACTGTTTCCTCTTGAGATTGTAAAAAATCTTTAATTTTCTCCATGTCTTCTAACATTTCAAGGAGATTGACTGGATCAAGAATAGCAATTATCCCATCCTCCATGCTCGAAAAGGCAGATATATATTTGGTTTGCTCCTTGATTAACTCTATTTGTCGTAACACTTCTGGTGCTATTTCTAAGATTTCTTTAGTCATTTTAACTAACAATCCATATGTAAAATCAGCTGCTTTTAAAATAATGATACGAGATTCACTACTAATCTCCATTATGTCGCCGTAAAGAATACATTCTAAATCAAATACTGGGATTAATTCGCCTCTTACATGGATAGTTCCTCGCATGTATTCAGGAAGATTTTCAACCATTTCTATTTCGGATGTTTCAATAGATTGGACAGCAGCAACTGGAATCCCATATTCCTCACTTCCAGCATGAACGACTAATATAGTGTCTGACATAATAATTGTCCTCCTTCCTTAGGAAAAAGCAGGTTACTATAACAGTACCTGCTTTTAATATCTATTATACTGCATATGGTACAATGCAGACTAGCTGAAAAAAGCAACCTTAGCGATTTGCTACTTCATCAACAATTGCAACGACGAGTTCAGCAAGCTTATTTAATTCTACAATTGGCATCCGCTCATTAACAGTATGAATCTCTTCATAACCAACACTTAAATTAACTGTAGGGATGTTAAATCCTGCGATAATATTAGCATCACTGCCACCGCCACTTGCATGTAATTCTGGAGAACGACCTATTTTGGTCACAGCGCTTTTGGCAACTTCAACAACTTCATCACCATCTGCATATTTAAATCCTGGGTACATAATTTCAACTGTTACATCAGCAGAACCACCCATGCTTTTAGCCGTTTCTTCAAAAGCGGATTTCATTTTTTCGACTTGAGCCTCCATTTTTTCTGGAACAAGTGAGCGTGCCTCTGCCAAGATATACGCTTTATCTGCAACGATATTTGTTGCTTGTCCCCCTTCAAAACGGCCGATATTAGCTGTTGTTTCTTCATCAATTCTTCCAAGTGGCATTTTTGCAACTGCTTTTGCAGCGATGGTAATCGCTGAGATTCCTTTCTCAGGTGCTACACCAGCATGAGCTGTCTTCCCATGGATAACTGCACTAATCTTGGCTTGTGTCGGTGCTGCAACGATAATATTACCAACCTGCTCATCACTATCTAGTGCAAAACCATATTTTGCATTAATTAGTGAAGAGTCAAGAGCTTTAGCACCGACAAGTCCAGATTCTTCTCCTACAGTAATAATAAACTGGATATCCCCATGCTCGATATTTTGTTCTTTTATTACTTTCAACGCTTCTAACATTGCAGCTAGCCCTGCCTTATCATCTGCTCCTAAGATTGTTGTGCCATCTGTTACTATATAACCATCTTTAATAGATGGCTTTACTCCATTACCTGGTACGACGGTATCCATATGTGAAGTGAAATAAATCGGGTCAACCCCCTCTTTATTCGCTTTTAGAGTACAAATTAAATTTCCTGCACCATGTCCTGTTTCTGCAGTTGTATCATCTTCAAATACTTCCACGCCTAAACTTGAAAATTTCTCTTTTAATACTTTTGCAATTTCAGCTTCATGTTTTGTTTCTGAATCTATTTGGACCAATTCAAGAAATTCATTTAATATTCTTTCTTCATTAATCATGTTGTGTAAAGCCTCCATATTTTTATATTTTCTATCATATTACTGAGAAACCCTATAAAGGAATATTACCATGTTTTTTCTTAGGTCGCACTTCTCGTTTATTACGGAGCATTTCTAATGCTTGAATTAACTTTATTCTCGTTTCACGAGGATCGATGATATCATCTACCATACCATGGGCTGCTGCAATATATGGGTTTGCAAATTTCTCACGATAGCTCTCCATTTTTTCTTGGCGTGTTTCCTCTGGATTCTCACTATTTTCAATCTCACGTGAAAAAATGATGCTAGCAGCACCGTGTGGTCCCATGACAGCTATTTCAGCATTAGGCCATGCAAATACTAAGTCTGCACCAATCGCTTTACTGTTAAGCGCTACATATGCACCACCGTAAGCTTTTCTTACAATAACAGTAATCTTTGGGACAGTGGCCTCTGAATAAGAATAAAGAATCTTGGCTCCATGCCTAATGATACCACTATGTTCCTGTTTAATACCTGGAAAAAAACCTGTCACATCTTCAAATGTGATAAGCGGTATATTGAATGAATCACAAAAGCGAATAAACCGTGCTGCTTTATCAGAAGCATCAATGTCTAAGCTACCAGCCATAAATTTAGGTTGATTGCAGATAAGCCCCACTACTTCACCGTGTATTCTTGCAAACCCTACGATGATGTTTTTAGCAAATTCTTTATGAACCTCAAAAAAGCTATTGGAATCCACTACTTCTAATATTACTTGTCTCATGTCATACGGTCGAACTGAATCAAACGGAACAATATCGAGCAATTTAGATCGATAATCATCTTTACCATCAAATTTCTTTTTATCAGATGTTTCTTGATTATTTTGTGGTAAATAGTCTAATAACTTTCGGACCATCGTTAACAATTCTCTTTCCGAATCAGCTCGAAAGTGAGCATTTCCACTTATGGTATTATGAACTCTTGCACCACCTAAATTTTCAGAGCTAATATTCTCTCCTGTTACGGTTTCTATTACCTTAGGTCCTGTAATAAACATCTGACTCGTATTATTTACCATAAAAACAAAATCAGTAATTGCTGGTGAATATACCGCTCCACCTGCACAAGGTCCTAATATGATCGATATTTGCGGGATAACACCAGAGTATATGGCATTACGATAAAATACATGTCCATAACCATCAAGCGACACTACCCCTTCTTGAATTCTCGCTCCACCAGAATCGTTTAATCCGATAAACGGTGTTCCATTCTTAGCTGCTAAATCCATCACTTTGCTAATTTTCTCTGCATGCATTTCTCCTAATGCTCCACCTAATACCGTAAAGTCTTGCGCGAATAAATAAACTGGCTTTCCATTAATTTTGCCAAAGCCAGTTACAACTCCGTCACCAGGATATTTCGTTTTGTCTAGTCCAAAATCAGTCGATCGATGCTCTATAAAAGGATTGAGTTCAACAAAAGTACCACGGTCAAGTAATATATTGATTCTTTCCCTTGCTGTTAGTTTACCTTTATCATACTGTTTTTGAATGCGTTCATCCCCACCACCCAATTCTGCTTGCCGACGACGATCGTAAAGTTCATTTAATTTATCATATATATCAGTCATGATAAGTCGCCCCCTGCAATCTTCTTTTCATATAATTCAACTAGTACTCCATGTGCCGATTTGGGATGAATAAATGCAATTAAACTATCATTCGCCCCTAATTTAGGCGATTCATTTACTAATTTGACCTGATTTTCGGTTAGTTCTTTCATGCTCTTTTCTACAGAATCTACTTGAAAGGCAATATGATGGATTCCTTCACCATACTTTTCAATAAATTTTGCTATTGGGCTATCACAACCTGTTGCTTCTAATAATTCAATTTTGATATTATCTGCTTCCAGAAATGCTACCTTTGTTTTTTCTGATGCTACTGTCTCTATTGAAATCAAAGTTAATGGTAAAATTTGTGTATAGAATGGAATCGTATTCTGTAATGACTTAACGGCGATGCCAATGTGATCTATGTGTTTCATTGTTCCGCCTCCTAAAATATATTGAAAAAAGTCTCCATTCTATATATATTCCTATTTACGTCATACTTTCCTATAAAAGAAAGGTTGTACAAAACAGATTTTCTCGATAAAATAATAATAAATCAAATTTTTTAGGGGTGCATGACATGTCCAATAAAAAAATTCAAAAGATAGTAATTTATATCATGCTCATCTCAATGATTGCAACGACAATTTTTGCTGGAGCTTCCATGTTCTAATAAATGAATAAACAAAAAAGGTGAGATAGATCCACATTCGGATTATCTCACCTTTTTTCATATTAAATTGCTCCATATTTTTTTGCTAATTCTTCCATTGATTCAGAAGAATTTACAATTAAGATTTTCGTCCCAATTAATACACGGTCATATAATTGCTCTAGTTCTTTTTTTGGCATTCTTATGCAGCCTTGCGATATATATTGCCCTATCGATTGTGGTTGATTAGTTCCATGGACTCCATATGTTCTACCATCAGTGCCTCTTGCATCAAAACCTATCCATCTTGACCCCAATGGATTAAGTGGACTTCCACCCGGAATGTCTAATTTTCGATAATAAGGATTAATCGCCTTCACTGTGATAGAGAATAATCCTTCAGGTGTGAGTTCATTTGTTTTTCCCGAAGCTATGCTACTTTCTAAAACAATTTGTCCACCTTCAAATAAAACGAGTTGATTGGATTTTTTATTTACAATTACAAGCGAGTCACCTGGTAGAATATTAGCATCAAATGGCCAAAACGTTGTGTTGATTAACATCATGATAGAAAATAATAATTTCATTATAACAACCTCTTTTCACTTAGTTTGTGAAAAAAGAAGAAATTACATACAATAATAATGATGACAATAAAGGTATTGACGAAAGTAAACCGACTCGGCATAGCAGAATATCCAGTTGTGTCATTTCATGTATGCAAAAAAACCAAACTATTTAGAATTTAATTCCAGTAATAGTTTGGTTTTTCATTTTAGTACTTTTTAATTAAACCTCTTCACAATATTCATCGAAATATCTTTGTAGTTTGTTTACAACAGACATTGGATCATGGCCTTCAATTTCATGACGCTCCACCATTGTTAATATCTTTCCATCTTTTAATAATGCAAAAGAAGGCGAGGATGGTGGGTAATCAGTGAAATAACTACGAGCCTTTGCTGTTGCTTCCTTATCTTGTCCAGCAAAAACAGTTACTAGATGATCTGGACGCTTATCATAGTGAATAGCATGAGCTGCAGCTGGGCGTGCAATACCTCCAGCACATCCGCAAACAGAGTTAACCATTACTAATGTTGTTCCTTCTCTATTTAAAGCAGTATCAACATCTTCAGGTGTAGTAAGTTCTTCGTAGCCTGACTTAACCATGTCTTCACGTGCCTGTGTTAGAATGTCATTCATATAAAGATTAAAATCCACTGTACACAACTCCTTATAGGTATGTTTACTTATATTCATATCATAGCAGTAAATATACATTTTTATCAAATATGTTGATGCTCCATGTTTAATTTTTGGAGGAAAAGGGAATGATACTACTACATCTAGATCCATACCCCTAAACTCCCTAGATGTTTTTTTGGACAGCAAACTTAGCGCTGTCCATTTTTTTTGGAGTTGTACACAGAAAATAGTAAATCTACAGCTTGCGGGACTGTAATTTCACCATTTTCCAATTGCTCATCAATTCGCTTTTTCTTCTCTATCACTTGTTTATTTTGAAAAAAAGACCTTTCTAGCCTCTCCATCACAAGTGAGTGAAACCATGCATGCACTTGAAATTGACGATTCGTTTCAAAGTAATTTCGAATCTTAGCTTCATGTATAAACCCCTCTATTAAACTCCATATTTCCTGCCAACCTTTACCAGTAATAGAGGAACATAAGAGAACTTGTGGTTTCCACCAATCGATTCTTGAATGTATTAGGTGTAATATTTGCTTGTATTCTCTCCGTGTTTGTTCTGCTATTGATAAATTATCACCGTCTGCTTTATGGACAATGAGAGCATCTGCTAATTCCAGTATTCCTTTCTTTATACCTTGTAGTTCATCTCCTGCTCGCGTTAATACTAATAATAAAAAAAAGTCAACCATGCTCCGAACAGTAACCTCGCTTTGTCCCACGCCAACAGTTTCCACCAAAATAATGTCATAACCTGCTGCTTCACATGCAATAATCGCTTCTCTTGTTCGTTCGTGGACACCACCTAATGTCCCACTAGAAGGACTGGGACGAATATATGCATTCTTATGTTTACTTAATGCTTCCATTCGTGTTTTATCTCCTAATATACTTCCACCAGTAATGGTAGAACTTGGATCAATAGCTAAAACTGCTACACGAAATCCAGCATCACATAACATCATTCCAAATCCTTCAATAAAAGAACTTTTCCCAGCACCTGGTACACCCGTAATACCAATTCTTATCGAACGACCAGCATATGGTAACAGTTGTTGAATAATCGTTTGTGCCTGTTCTCGATGTCGTTCCGTTTTGCTTTCGATAATTGTGAGGGCCTTAGCAAGTATTGCAATGTTTTTCTTTATGACTCCATCTACGATTTGCTGAATAGACATTTCTCGATCATGTTGCTTTTTAAAGAAGCGAATTTGGTCAGGCATCATCTTCATCTTCTTTCACGTAACCAAGCTTTTCAAATATCTTCTCTAGTACCGTTTTAGCAGCTTGAGGAATGATTGTACCAGGTCCAAAGATTGCTGCAACCCCATTTCTTAGTAATTGTGCATGATCTTGCTTAGGTACTATCCCACCAAGAACGATGAGAATATCATCACGTCCAACTCTTTTTAATTCACTTATTAATTTTGGTACGAGTGTTGTATGTCCACCAGTTAACGAGCTAATACCAATTACATGTACATCATTTTCGATTGCTTGTTTAGCAGTTTCCTCCGGGGTTAGAAATAAAGGTCCAATATCAACATCAAAGCCAATATCAGCAAATGCAGTTGCAATTACCTTTGCTCCGCGATCATGACCGTCTTGCCCCATTTTAGCAATTAAAATCCTCGGTCTTCTTCCTTCCTGCGTTAAAAAATCATTTGCCATTTGCTTTGCCAAATTTATCTCCTCATCATTTGTATAATGAGATTGATAAACACCACTAACTGATTGATTTATGGCTCGATAACGGCCAGATACTTTTTCAATTGCAGCAGATATTTCTCCCAATGTTGCCCGTTCCCTCGCAGCAACAATCGCAAGTTCTAATAAATTAGTACCATCTCTATTTGCCCCTTCTATTAACAAGCTTAGAGCTTCCTGTACCCTCTTATTATTACGCTTTACTTTGAGTTCTCTTAATCTTTCTATCTGTAAATTCCTTACTTCCATATTATCAATATGCAATATTTGCATCGATTCCTTCTCTTGCGGTTGAAAGCAATTTACGCCGATAATTTTCTCGCTTTTTGAATCAATTTTCGCTTGTCTTTCAGCAGCTGCTTCTTCAATGCGTAACTTTGGTATACCAGTTGCTATTGCTTTCGCCATCCCACCTAATTGCTCCATCTCCTCCAGATGCCCCCAAGCTCTACTCATTAAGGAATTTGTTAGAGATTCCACATAATATGATCCACCTAAAGGATCCACGACATCGGTTAACCCCAGACCGTTCTGTAAGTAGATTTGTGTATCCCTTGCAATACGCGCTGTTAACTCGGTTGGCAATGCAATGGCTTCATCCAATGCATTTGTGTGTAATGATTGTGTTTGACCTGTTACTGCTGCATGAGCTTCAATTAAAGTACGAATAATGTTATTGTATGGATCCTGTTCAGTTAAGCTCCAACCAGATGTTTGACAATGTGTTCTGAGAGCAAGTGATTTAGGATTTTTGGGATTAAATTGACTCATCAACTGTGCCCACATCATTCTGCCAGCACGTAATTTTGCTACTTCCATGAAATAATTCATCCCAATACCCCAGAAGAATGAAAGTCTAGGTGCAAAATCATCAATTTGTAGTCCAGCTTCAACACCCGTTCTCACGTACTCTAATCCATTTGCCAATGTATACCCAAGCTCTATATCTGCAGGTGCGCCTGCTTCTTGAAGGTGATAACCAGAAATAGAAACACTATTAAACTTTGGCATGTTCTTAGTTGTGTAGGAAAAAATATCTTTAATGATACGCATCGACATATTAGGAGGATAAATGTACGTATTTCGAACCATATACTCTTTTAAAATGTCATTTTGTATAGTGCCTGCTAATTGATGGGTCTTCACACCTTGTTCTTCCGCAGCAACAATATAAAATGCCATAATCGGGATAACTGCACCATTCATCGTCATGGATACAGACATTTGATCTAAAGGAATATCCTTAAATAATAACTTCATGTCTTCTACAGAATCAATTGCTACTCCAGCCTTCCCAACATCTCCTACAACCCGCGGATGATCCGAATCATAGCCACGGTGTGTTGCTAAATCAAAAGCTACAGATAATCCTTTTTGCCCATTCGCAAGACTATTACGATAAAAGTTATTACTCTCCTCTGCCGTAGAAAAACCAGCATATTGTCTTATCGTCCATGGACGAGTTACATACATTAATGGGTATGGTCCTCTTGTATAGGGTGGTAAACCGGGGAAATTATTTATATGTTTCGTATCGACTATGTCTTTATCCGTATATAGTGATTGAATAGTAATTCTCTCTTTTGTTTCATATTCCATTTTATTTATATGAACATTTGGCAAAATTCCACTGTTTTCCTTAAAAGGATGAATGGATTGAAAGTTAGGTTTATTCATCTATATCCCCTTCTTTGTTCTGCCATTTTCCTATCGTATTTTGAAAATCACTCTCTCGTAGTGAGTGTAATATGCCACCATTTTGGTCAATTTTCTGAAAAATCTTCCATGCTCCATCTATTAGTTTTTCAGTCAATGCCTCCACATAAAAGGAACCTCCACAAGGATCTGATACTCGATGGAAATATGCCTCCTCCCGCATAATTAGCTGAGTATTGCGAGCGATTCTAGTCGCCAACTTATCTTCTTCATGAAATGGTGTTACATGTAAATAATCAATTCCACCGATAGAAGCTGCTAACGCCGCTGTTCCTGCACGTAGAATAATATCATGTTCATTAAAAGGTCCACTTGATTGCTGGAATGTAGCTGTTTCTGCTGATATTGTGATATCTGCTTGATGAATCTGATAAGCATTAAGTATCGTTCTCCATAAGACTCGAAAAGCCCGAATTTTTGCTATTTCTACATAAAATTCATCCCCAATCTGAAAATGAAATGCTATTTTATTTACCGTTTTCTCAGGAGACCAACCTAGCTTTTTCATACATTCGATATAATAAACTGCCTCTGCAATAGCTAACGCTAATACAGCTAGAGTATTAGCACCTCCATTGCTATATGGTATCATATCAACCAAAATGACTTTCAGCTCTCCAAATGGATCAGCTAGTTTTTGGACATTCTCTAGCCATTCAACTGATAATTTGCTTATCACTTTCTTGTTTAGTTGCGCAGAAATAGGATCGGTAGCAATAATGCCTATTACATGTTTGAATGGAACTTCTAGGAGTTTTTTGATGATAAGTGGATAATTTGACGTACGAAGAACAAAAGGAATTTCATTTACCGTCATTATTTTTTTCAAATCATTAAAATCTATTTGTTTATGATCAGATAAGTAATCACAATCTATTGCAATAGCATCTTGTCCATTACATATGGCTAGCCTAACCATATCCACCAAAGTATTCCAATCACGATGTTTCATCTTTTGTGAAATTTTCCAGTTATTATTAAAATCACGGGCATTAGAATATAGTTCAGAGTTAACACGGTGTTGCCAATCTGATTTAACATATAAAGGCTTTATTAGCATACCTTCTTTAGTATGTTTTACTGGGATAGATTGCTTTATTAACCGCTCCCATGTCTTGTAATTGTAATCAGGAAACAATGTTTGCTTCGCTTTTTCAATAAACAAAGAGTATCCCTCCTCTTTTAAAAAAAGATTCGTTATACTAACATATGGCAAGCTACATTCATGTTAGTACTGCAGAATAAGCAAAAGAATAAAAAAAGAAGCTGTTACAAGATAAAATGTAACAAGCTTCTTCTTTCTGTTTGGCTCTGTTAAAGTTCATTGTTGTTAACAACTTAGTTGATTGTAGCGGATGTACACGAGACTCCTGCGGGAACAGCACGAGCCGAAGATCCACTTGGCAAAGCGGTTTTCTTTGCCAAGTTAGCTGAGGCCGTGCCCGCGGAAAGCGAGTGTACAGGAGCGAAAATCAAGATCAGAGTTTAACAGAGCTTTCTGTTTAATAAACAGATGTATTTTCTTTTGGTATATTTTCTAGAATTTCTTTTACTCGTTGGAGGAAATGGCCACAAATAAGACCATCCAATACACGATGATCTAGTGATAGACAAAGATTCACCATATCTCGTATTGCAATAGCATCATTGACCACAACAGGACGCTTTACAATTGATTCCACTTGCAATATTGCAGCCTGTGGATGATTGATAATCCCCATCGATTGAATGGAGCCAAACGAACCAGTATTGTTTATCGTAAAAGTTCCACCTTGGGTCTCTTCACTTTTTAGCGTACCATTACGAACTTTTTTAGCAAGTTCAGCAATATCACGAGCAATTCCCTTTATTGACTTTTCATCCGCATTTTTTATGACTGGAACAAATAATTCATTTTCCTTTGCGACAGCAATCGAGATGTTCACATCTTTCTTTTGTACAATTTTATCTCCTGCCCACATCGAATTAATCATCGGGAATTCTTTTAAAGCTTGAGCTACTGCTTTAACAAAGAATGCGAAATAAGTTAAACTAAAGCCTTCACGTTGTTTAAATTCATTTTTTAATGATTCTCGGTAGCGAACTAGCTTTGTTACGTCTACTTCCATCATCATCCAAGCATGCGGAATTTCATCAAGACTTTTACGCATTTTATTAGCAATTGCTCTTCTTACACCGGTAACAGGAATTTCTATATCACCTGCAGCAGTTGGAATAATAGTTTGTTTTTGTTGGCTATGAGTTTTCACTTCAGGAGTATTTTCCACTACCGGTACATTCACTGGAATAGAATTTGTATCAATTAACTTCTGAAGGTCTTTTCGCGTTATTCTACCATCTTTACCAGTTCCATTGACTTTGGATAAATCAATATCGTGTTCTTGTGACATTTTTAAAACAGCTGGAGAAAATCTAGTTTTCCCCGTTTCATTAGAATCTGATTGTTTTACTACTGTCGGGTTATCACTTTCATTTACTTCTTGCACTTCGGTATTTGTATCATTAGCTTGTCCAGTGGTTCCTTCTACATTGATTGTACATATTGTTACACCGACTGGCTGCACAGACCCTTCCTCTACTAGTAACTCGTTAATAATTCCTGAGAATGAAGATGGGATTTCTGCATTAACTTTGTCTGTCATGATTTCCGCTAATGGGTCATATTTATTTACATGATCACCAGGCTGTACAAGCCACCTGCTGATTGTTCCCTCTGTAACACTCTCACCGAGCTTTGGCATGGTAATTTTTTCTGTCTTCATGATGATAACCTCCTTTTACCTGTTAGAATTCAGCAAGCTCCCTCATTGCATTTTCGACTTTCTCAGGATTGACTAAGAAAAACTTTTCCATCGTTGGAGCATAAGGCATAGCAGGAACATCAGGCCCAGCCAATCTCTTAATTGGAGCGTCAAGATCGAATAAACAATGTTCAGCAATAATCGCGGCAACCTCACCTAAGATACTGCCTTCTTTATTATCTTCTGTCACTAATAATACTTTTCCGGTTTTTTTAGCTGCTTCAATTATTGCTTCTTGGTCTAATGGATATACTGTACGCAGATCTAAAATATGTGCATCAATTCCATCTTCCGCTAATCTTTCAGCTGCTTGTAATGCAAAATGAACACACAGTCCATATGTAATTACAGTAATATCTTCTCCTTCCCGCTTCACTTCCGCTTTTCCAATCGGCAAAACATAATCATCTTCAGGGACTTCCCCTTTAATCATCCGATATGCCCGTTTGTGTTCTAGGAAGAGTACAGGATCCGGATCTCGAATAGCTGCTTTTAATAAACCTTTTACATCATAAGGAGTGGAAGGCATCACTATCTTTAAACCAGGTTGATTAGCAAAGATAGCCTCTATAGATTGAGAGTGATACAAAGCACCATGAACACCACCACCATATGGTGCCCGTACAACAATCGGACAACTCCAATCATTATTGGAACGATAGCGAATTCTCGCTGCTTCTGACATTATTTGATTCACAGCTGGTAAAATAAAATCAGCAAACTGCATTTCTGCAACAGGACGATAACCATACATTGCAGCTCCGATTCCTACACCTGCAATAGCTGATTCAGCAAGTGGAGTATCCATTACCCTTTGTTCTCCGAATTGCTCGTATAGACCTTGGGTCGCTTTAAATACGCCACCTTTTACTCCTACATCTTCCCCTAATATAAATACTTTTTCATCGCGTTCCATTTCTTCCCGAAGTGCCATCGTGACAGCTTCAATATAAGAAATTACTGGCATTTAGATTCCCCCTCTTACTCTGGAGCATAAACGAACGTTAAGGTATCTTCAGGCTTGGCATACGGAGCATTTTCAGCGTATTCTGTCGCTTCGTTTACTTCCTGCATAACCCGATCGTTTATTTCCTTCTTCATACTTTCTGTTAGAATTCCACACTCCTCAAGATAAGTTTCAAAAAATAGTACAGGGTCTTCTTTCTTAATTTGTGTTAATTCTTCATTAGAACGATAACCACGGTCATCATCATCAGAGGAATGAGCTGTAAATCGATGTGTAATGGTTTCGATTAATGTAGGTCCTTCTCCACGACGGCCTCTATCAGCTGCTTCTTTGACTACTTTATATACTTCTAATAAATCAAGTCCATCGACCGTAACGCCTGGCATACCATAACCAATCGCACGATCGGATACTTTTTCACAAGCCAATTGTTTCTCAATCGGTACGGAAATGGCGTAGTTATTATTCTCACACATGAAGATAACTGGCAACTTTTGCACACCTGCAAAGTTTAATCCTTCATGAAAGTCACCTTCATTGGATGAACCTTCTCCAAATGTAACAAATGAAACTAAATCACTCTTCTCCATACGTGCTGCAAGCGCAATTCCAACCGCATGGGGAACTTGAGTTGTTACAGGTGAAGAACCTGTTACAATTCTATTTTTCCTTTGACCATAATGACTTGGCATTTGCCTTCCGCCTGAGTTAGGATCTTCTGCCTTTGCATAAGCAGAAAGAAAAATATCCTTTGGTGTCATACCAAATGCTAGTACAACGGCTAAATCTCGATAATACGGTAAAATATAATCCTTCTCTCTATTCAATGCATAAGCAGCACCAACTTGGGCTGCCTCTTGCCCTTGACAAGAAATGACGAAAGGAATTTTACCAGCACGATTTAATAACCACATCCGTTCATCGATACGC
Organism: Paenibacillus bovis; assembly: GCA_007679095.1. Classification (GTDB taxonomy): domain Bacteria; phylum Bacillota; class Bacilli; order Bacillales; family Bacillaceae_C; genus Lederbergia; species Lederbergia graminis. Next base: position 18,275 of record VEFU01000002.1, on the reverse strand, counting down.
CTTGCCATTATCATTGTCTCATACATATTTAAAACATCTTGATTACTGAGGCCAAGCTCAGTATGCCGATTATTTGCCAAATTAACTCCTCCCCAAATTGAGTTATATATGGATCGCTTTTCCATCCACCGCTAATGCCGCTTCCCCAATCGCTTCACTTAAGGATGGATGTGGATGAATAGTATTCCCAATTTCCCATGGTGTAGCGTCAAGAACACTTGCAAGACCTGCTTCAGATATCATATCTGTTACATTAGGTCCGATCATATGAACTCCTAAAATATCATTCGTCTTCTTATCTGCAATGACTTTTACAAAACCATCTGATTCTCCAAAAACAAGGGCTTTTCCTGTTGCTTGAAAAGGAAATTTGCCCATTTTTATTTCATAACCTCTTTGTCTTGCTTCCTCTTCTGTATAGCCAATACTAGCAACCTCTGGATGACTATACACACACTTAGAAATATGCTCATAACGAAGGGGCTCTGTTTTAGTACCAGCTATATGCTCGACAGCTCTTATACCTTCATGGGATGCAACATGTGCTAATTGCAAACCGCCAATCACATCACCTATGGCATATATATGGGATTCCTTCGTTTGATAATGAGCATTCACTTGAATATATCCATTATCTGTAATAATGTCAGTATTTTGTAGCCCTATATTTTCAATATTCCCTTCCCTACCAATAGAAACGAGAATACGATCAACAGTAAATGATTGGAGTGTTTCATTTTTTTCAGCGGAAATTGTTACGGATTCCTCATTCTTCGTGAATGTCTCCGGCAATATTTTTGCATTTGTAATAATACGGATTCCTTTTTTATGCAATAGTCTTTCCAATTCTTTAGAAATTTCTACATCTTCCGTAGGAATAATACGATTGGCATATTCGACTACTGTTACGTCTACACCAAAATCAGCTAGCATTGAAGCCCATTCAATTCCTATTACTCCTCCACCTACAATAAGCATCGATTTGGGTAAATTCTCCATTTCTAATGCTTCATCAGAGGTAATAACAGTAGAACCATCTATATGAAGTCCAGGCAAGCTACGTGGCTTAGAACCTGTAGCAATTATAACATTTTTTGGAATTAACATTTCATTTTCTTGTCCATCTTCTAATTCCACGGAAATGGTCCCGGGTACTGGAGAAAAAATAGATGGTCCTAAAATTCTTCCAAAACCATTATAAATATCAATCTTCCCTTGTTTCATTAAATATTGTACACCTTGGTATAGTTTTTCTACTATTGCTGTTTTTCGGGATTGAACTTTAGCAAAATCAAGGGTTGTGGTATTTGTAACAACACCAAATTCATCACTACGTTTTGTTAATGAATATACTTCTGCACTACGTAGCAATGCTTTACTTGGGATACATCCTTTATGAAGGCATGTCCCACCAATTTTATCCTTTTCTACAATTGCTGTTTTAAGACCAAGCTGTGATGCACGAATTGCTGCAACATAACCACCTGTTCCTCCACCAAGGATAACTAAATCATATTCTTGTGCCAAGTTACTTCCCTCCTGTTTTTCTTACATCCTATTTGCTAATATATGTTTATTATTAAGAAGGAATTGGCTCCTTGATTTTCTCATTTTTTCAATTCGCTCCTCAGCCATACGGTCTGCAGCAATATAGGTTGGTATTTGATCACGCTTAGATATTTCAATAACTTTTTCTACATTTTGATAAATTGCTTCTACCTTTTTCAATGCTCGTTCTTTGTTATAACCGTATAATTCATCCGCGACATTAATTACTCCGCCAGCATTTATTACATAATCAGGAGCATATACGATACCCAACTCATGTAGTTTGTCACCATGCTTTGTCGATTGTAATTGATTATTTGCTGATCCTGCAATTACTTTCACTTTAAGTTGAGGGAGAGTTTCATCGTTTATCACTGCACCAAGCGCGCATGGTGAAAATATATCTGCCTCTACAGAATAGATATCATTCGGATCAACTGCTTGTGCTTGAAATGCTTCTTGGGCACGCTTAACAGCTGCTTCATTAATATCCGTTACAATTAACTTCGCACCCTCTTCGTGTAAATAACGACAAAGCTCAAATGCTACGTTACCTACCCCTTGGACAGCAACTGTCTTCCCTTCAAGTGAATCAGTTCCAAACGCTTCTTTAGCAGCAGCTTTCATCCCAACATAACACCCATATGCGGTGACTGGTGAAGGGTTACCGGATGAACCAAAAGCAGGAGAAATTCCAGTAACAAAATTTGTTTCTTCATGAATAATATCCATATCTTCTACTGTTGTACCTACGTCCTCTGCAGTGATATAACGGCCATTTAATCCTTGAATAAAACGACCAAAGGCACGAAACATTTCTTCATTCTTGTCTTTACGTGGATCTCCAATGATGACTGTTTTACCACCACCAAGGTTTAATCCTGCGGCTGCATTCTTATACGTCATTCCTCTTGCAAGGCGTAATGCATCAATAATTGCATCCTCTTCAGATTTATATGTCCACATGCGTGTACCGCCAAGTGCCGGTCCTAAAGTTGTATCATGGATTGCAATAATAGCTTTCAAACCAGATTGTTCATCTTGGCAAAACAACAATTGCTCATAATCATACTCATTCATATATTCAAAAATTTTCATTATAATCCTCCAGGAAATAAAATTTATGACCTTATCATGATACCTAATCATAATTCCATTCTATACCATTGTAACAAAAAGCGTCATTCTTGACAAATCATAGCATTGGTATATGATTTTTTTATGGCAATTTTTTTTAAGGGGTAGTGGTATGGGACGAGTTATTGCACTAATTATATTGTTAATCCCCGGTGTTCTAGCTGGATATGGTATTAAATTAATGAGAGATATGCTATTTGGTGTACTTAACCCGCCATTTGGCTACTTATGGTTACAATTTTTATCTGGACTTATATTTTTTGTATTAGGTCTAGGTTTTATTGCTGGGTTTATTTTGCATCGTGATCGCAAGAAAAATAATGTACAAGATCGTTTTAAAAAACGCTAGATCTCTGATAGATGAGATCTAGCGTTTAATTTTCGCTCTCAATTTCACTGCTTTTTCAGGATAGTCGGTTATAATCGCAGAACAATTTGCTTGAATAAAGCGTTTCATATCTTTTTCTTTATTAATAGTGTACGGCCTAACTGCAATACCGTTTTCAATGGCTGTTTCAATCATTTCATTCGTAATAACCTTATATTTTGGGTGGATTCCAATTGACCCTAACGTCTTAGCATATTCCCAAGGTTTGTATAAAATATCATTGTATAGTGGTGCAGTCTCAATCTCTGGATATTGATTATTTATGTATACAAGTGAATAGTGGTTAAATGATGAAATAAAAGTCCTTGTCACAAGGTTAAATTCTTTTATGAGTTCAATTACTTTATCTTCTAATCCTTCATGTGGTTGATCACTATTTTTCAATTCAATATTACACAATAACTGATTCCCGGAAAGCCATTCAAACACTTCACGTAATGTTGGAATACGTGAGGCTTTATTAAAAAAGTGTTTATAATGGTAATTTGCTTTCAGTTTTTTTAATTCAGCTAATGTAAGCTGATTTATATATCCGGTCCCGTCTGTTGTACGATCTACTGTATTATCATGGATTACGACAATCTCGCCATCTTTCGAAAAATGAACGTCCAATTCAATTCCATCTGCACCGGCCTTCTCTGCAGCTTTAAATGATTCCATTGTATTTTCTGGGTGTGTCCCGGCTGAACCCCGATGTGCTAATATAAGGGTCATTTTTTCACCACCTGTATTTTTAATAAATTTTTTGCTAGTTCAAGTATACCACTAAGAAAAAATATCCTCATGTACACTCTATTCAAAGAGATTAATTTAAAGAAAACAAAAGCCGAACTAACTTGAAATAACAATTCAAGAAATAGTTTGGCTCTAGTGAAGAAATAATTATATTGTCCTTTTAATCAAAAAATCATTATGATGCCTTATGCTCTAAACGTAATTTATCTGCTACCATTGCAATAAATTCCGAGTTTGTTGGTTTTGCTTTTGACATACTTACTGTATAACCGAACAAGGAGGAAATAGAATCAATATTACCACGACTCCATGCTACTTCGATAGCGTGGCGAATTGCTCTTTCAACACGGCTTGCTGTTGTGTTATATTTTTTCGCTATGTCTGGATACAGAACCTTTGTGATGGATCCAAGTAACTCAATATCATTGTATACCATCGTAATTGCTTCCCTTAAGTATAGATATCCTTTAATATGTGCTGGTACACCAATTTCATGAATAACGGAAGTAATACTAGCTTCTAAATTTTTGGGTTTCGATTCAGATTGTGACTTCGCGGCCATTGTTGGTGCTTTCCGCTTCACCTCACTGCCTTTACCATTTACTTGGCGTATGTGATTTGCCAGATGCTCTAAATCAAATGGTTTCAGTATGAAATAAGAAGCACCAAGCTCAACAGCTTTTGTTGTAACATCTTCTTGGCCGAATGCAGTTAGCATGATTACGTTTGGAAATTTAATTTCCTTGGATTCCCGTAATTTTTCTAATACACCCAGACCATCAAGATGTGGCATGATGATATCTAATATTAAAACATCAGGTGATATATCTTCTAAAAGTTGAAGGCAATCCTGACCGTTATGTGCCATACCAACAACTTCCATATCATCTTGCGAAGAAATAAATTCATCCAATAAATTGACTAATTCTCGATTATCATCCACAATACAAACTTTGATTTTTTTCACTTCTTTTTCCTCCTCAAGTCCGAAAAATATATATATAATTGCTACTTTATTTTCCCCTAATACTTAAATACGCCAAAGAATAAGAAAATCCTTTAAATTTATTCAAAATAAATAAATAGTACTATGATATCTCACGTTTTCATTAAAATGCTTCATTATTCAACGGTTTTCGACAGGCAGAACAACCTAATGTCGAATTATCTTTATTTTATCATATTTTTCACTAAATTCGCACACAAAAAAAGAAGAGGGTCTACACCCTCAACTTACCTTTTCTTCCGATTTGCCTCGATCATATATATTAATTCCGGCCTCATGCAACATCCATTCTATGTGTACACCATAGCCAGAAGTAGGATCGTTTACAAACACATGAGTTACTGCACCTATTATCTTTCCATTTTGAATGATTGGGCTACCACTCATTCCCTGTACAATACCACCTGTCTTTTCAAGCAATTTAGGGTCTACCACTTTAATTACTAACCCTTTTGTCGCAGGGAATTTTTGTGGAATCGTACTAACAACTTTTATATCATATTCTTCCACTTTATTACCATCAACAACAGTTAATATTTTTGCTGGACCTTCTTCCACTTGATGAGAAAGAGCTATCGGTAACGGTTTATCCGTAATTCCGTTTGATATCGATTGATTAAGTTTTCCAAATATCCCAAAAGGACTATTGATTGTAATATTACCTATCACTTCTCGATTCGCTGAAAAACGTGCAAGTTTTTCACCCGGAACACCATTCTTACCTTTTTCAATTGCCGTTACTGTTGATCTTACAATTTGTCCATCTTCGACAACAATTGGTTTCTTTGTGTCCATATCAGATATTACATGACCTAAAGCACCATATTTTTTTGAAATTGGGTCAAAAAAAGTCATTGTTCCAATACCAGCGGCTGAATCTCGAATGTATAAACCTAATTTGTATGTTTTATCTTTCTCATCTAACATCGGACGAAGTTTTGTGTCAAATTTCTCTTCTCCACGTTGAATAGAAAGATTTAACGTTTTTCCGTCTTTCCCAGCATTATTGACAAAAGGTGCTACATCCGAAAGGCTATTGATTTTTTCACCATTTATTTTTGTGATAATATCTCCTACTTTTATTCCAGCTTCTTCCCCAGGAGATAACTTATCTTTTTCAGTAGATACTAAATGGTGACCTACCACTAGTACGCCCAATGTGTTTAGCTTAACTCCAATAGACTGACCACCAGGATAGATTCTAAAATCTTTTAGTACATCCACATCCACTTTTTTTACTGGAAACCCGGCAATTTCTAAAATAATTTCATCTTCACCGGCATATTTTCCACTTACAGCTAATGTGGCGTCTTCATTATGAATATTTATACTGGTGGGAGTTGAAGATACAGCTATAGCATCCCCAGTATGAATACTTTGCTTTTGTCCCTCAAAAACAGTAATTTTATCAGGTATTTGTAAATATTGTTGAAATGGCTTATAAAAGCTAAGCATTAGAAGTGAAACAAGGAGAATTCCACCTGTTATTTTTCTTATTTTCTCATACATACTTATGATCATCTCCTCGCTTTCTAGCCCACATCTATAATTTAGCCTGCTTTGTCATCATTTATAAGTGGAAGAAAATAAAAAAGCTGTCCAATGAAGGATAGCTTTAAATATTTTTTACCTTATATGCAATTTCTAGTAATTCCTTTGCATGTTCCTTTGTTAATTCCGTTATTTCCACACCTGAAATCATACGAGCAATTTCATTAATTTTATCTTCTTTACTCAATGATGCTACTGTTGTTTTCGTTCTTCCAGCAGTGGATTGTTTTGCTATAAATAAGTGAGTATCTGACATTGCTGCTACTTGCGGTAAATGAGAAATGCAAAGTACTTGTGAATTTACGGAGACCTTATGGATTTTCTCAGCTATCGCTTGAGCAACTCTACCACTAACACCAGTATCAACTTCGTCAAAAATTATCGAAGTTATACCTTGATGTTTGGAAAAAATGGTTTTTAAGGCAAGCATAATACGTGAAATTTCTCCACCTGAAGCAACTTTAGATAAAGGTTTTAACGGTTCACCTGGGTTTGTAGATATATAAAATACAATTTCATCTAACCCATCTAGTTTAAACTCGGTAAAATTTTCATGATTCGATAAAAACTTTGGTTCAAAAATTGTTTTTTCCATATATAGTTCTTTTAATTCTTGGTGAATTGCTGCCGTTAATTTTTTCGCCCATTTTTTCCTAATTTGACTAAGTTGTTTCCCTTCTAATTGTAAATCTTCTTTTAATGAATCCAGCTTACTTTGTAATTGACCAATACTTTTATCACGATTCGTTAGCACTTCTATTTCTTCTTCAATTTTAGAACTATATTCTAAAATTTCTTCCACAGTGGATCCATATTTTCTTTTTAATTGGTTAATCTCATTGATGCGTGCTTCTATTTCATTTAATCGTTCTGGGTCATATTCTAATGAATCTAATTCATTTCTAAGGGTTGAAGCTGCATCTTCTAATAAATAATAACAATTCGCGATTGTATCATGTAATTTTTGATAGCGACTATCAATTTCTGCAGCTACTTCCATATGTGCCATTGAATGACTTATGTAATCTAAACCTGAATGTTCATTTTGTAACCCTTCATAACTTGATTTAATTGCAGCAAAAATCTTCTCGAAATTATTTAATTGTCTTCGTTCATCAGCAAGTAGCTTATCTTCATTTAACTCTAAGTTAGCTTGTTGTATCTCTTGTAATTGAAATTGAAGTAAATCCAACCGATGTGCCATTTGCTGTTCATTTTCACTTAATTGTTTAATTTTCTTAGCTGTCTGTTCATATTGAACATACACTTCACGATAATTTTTTAATGCTGGGGCAATTTCTACTTTGCCATATTGATCAAGTAAATGAAGATGGATGGACTCGTCCATTAATTCTTGATGTTCATGCTGACTATGGATGTCGACTAAAGTAGCACCAATTTCACGTAATGTAGAAATTGTTACTAATTTACCGTTAACTCTACATACACTTTTTCCATTTACGGATATCTCTCTTCGTAAAATGATCATACCTTCCTCTATCTCTATGCCAAAATCCTGTGCTCGCGAATAACACGGATGGTTTTGATCTACGAAAAACAAACCTTCAATCTCCGCTTTTTTCTCCCCATGACGGACAAACTCTGATGAACCACGACCACCTACTAATAAATGCAATGCATCAATTATGATCGATTTCCCAGCTCCAGTTTCCCCTGTTAATACGGTAAGGCCTTTATTAAAAGTGACAGCTATTTCATCTATAATCGCAAAATTCTTAATCGATAATTCTTGTAACAAATTATCTCCCCCTATTACGGAATGCCTTTTTATAACATATCAATAAATCTGTCGTGAATAGTAACTGCATCTTCATTCGTTCTACAAATGATCAAGCACGTATCATCCCCACAGATTGATCCCATAATTTCATCCCATTCTAGATGGTCAATTAATGCTCCAACAGCCTGAGCATTTCCCGGAAGTGTTTTCATCACAATCAAATTTTGCGCATAGTCAATCCCAACAAATGAATCAGTTAACGCACGCTTTAACTTTTGCAATGGATTAAAGCGTTGATCAGCTGGAAGACTATACTTATAACGCCCATCAGCTAAAGGTACTTTAACTAGATGTAGTTCTTTAATATCACGAGATACTGTCGCTTGTGTAACATTGAAGCCTAAGTTTTTTAATTGCGATACTAAATCATCTTGTGTCTCAATTTCTTTTGTTCCAATTAATTCACGTATTTTAATATGGCGCTGACCTTTCGTCATTAAGTTACCACCTTTTTTGAATCTGAATTTTTATACCTACTTACTGATTATTATAATATTATGTAAAGTAAAGGACAATCCAAAACGGATTGCCCTATCGCTAACTTTTAAGTTTTGCATGTGCTTCTTTTACGATTTCATAGAGTGGGGCTGACAAATGATCGATACCACCACGATCATGTCCCTTCCACTTTAAATGAATTAAAAACTCTATATTTCCTTCCCCACCAGTAATGGGTGAATAGGAAAGATTTTGCACATCATATCCTTGTTCCAGTGAAAAATCTTTTATTTTCTTTAACACTTGCTCATGAATTTCAGGCTCTCTTACGATTCCTTTTTTGCCAACTTGTTCCTTACCAGCTTCAAATTGTGGTTTTATTAATGCAATAACATCACTATCTGTCACTAGTAAGTTACGAAGTACAGGTAAAATCAGTGTTAAAGAGATAAAAGAAACATCAATCGTAGCAAAGTTAGGCAAATCTTTTATAAGATGTTCTGGTTGCACGTAACGAAAATTCGTTCTTTCCATCACGACTACCCTTTCATCCTGACGCAACTTCCATGCTAGCTGATTATAACCTACATCAAGCGCATAAGACATTGTCGCTCCATTTTGGAGGGCGCAATCAGTAAATCCACCTGTCGATGCTCCAATATCTATTACTACTTTTCCTGCAACAGAAACATTAAACTCTTTTAAAGCTTTTTCTAGCTTTAATCCACCACGACTTACATAAGGCAAAGGATTCCCCTTTACAACTAGAGGAATATCCTCATTTACCTTCTCTCCTGGCTTATCAAGTCTCGTTTCATTAGTAAATACAATTCCAGCCATTATAGCTCTTTTTGCTTTTTCTCGTGTTTCACATAAACCACGTTCTACGAGCAAAATATCTAGTCGTTGTTTTTTTGGTTTCATCTGCTTACGCCCTTTTTTTCTGTTCAGGAAGTATCTTGGTTAACTTTGCCTTAATTGCTTCTGAAGTCATGCCAATCTCAGCATAGATTTCCTTCACACTACCGTGCTCAATAAATTGATCCGGAACACCTATCCGTTCAATCGTTGCATTATGATAGCCATGCTCATGTGCAAATTCTAGAATACCACTACCGAAACCGCCTTTTAATACAGCTTCTTCTATCGTCAGGATTGGTACTCCAGTAGCAAAAATATCGTGTAACATGGACTCATCTAATGGTTTAATAAATCGAGCGTTCACTACTTGAACAGATATTCCTTGCTTTTCAAGACTATTAGCAGCTTCCAGAGCCATTGGTATAGTAGTTCCAAATGTAAGAATGCATGCATCTGTTCCTTTTCGTAATATTTCCCATGAACCTATTGGAATCTCTGTTAATGTTCCATCCATAGGGACACCGTATCCATCACCTCTTGGGAATCTAAGTGCGATTGGTCCCTTATCATATTGTACAGCTGTGTATACCATATGTTGGCCTTCGTTTTCGTCCTTTGGCATCATCACAACCATATTTGGCAAATGTCTTAAAAAAGCAATATCAAAAACACCTTGATGCGTCTCTCCATCTGCTCCTACTAGACCTGCACGATCAACACCTATAAATACATTCAAATTTTGCCTACAAATGTCATGTAATACTTGATCATACGCTCTTTGTAGAAAAGTAGAGTAAATAGCAAGAAATGGTTTCATTCCTTGGGTGGCAAGGCCTGCAGCCATTGTCGCTGCATGTTGCTCAGCTATCCCAACATCAAACATTCGTTCCGGGAATTCTTTTGCAAAGTTTTCCAGTTTTGAACCAACTGGCATTGCAGGTGTAATTGCAACAATTCGTTTGTCTGTGCGTGCAAGGTATCGAACAGTTTCACTGACAAGTGAACTCCAAGATGGAGCTTTATTTACAGACTTTATTAGGTCACCAGTTTCGATTTTATATGGACCTGTTCCATGCCATGTTCCAATCTTGTCATCTTCCGCTGGACTATAACCTTTTCCTTTTTTAGTGATAACATGTAACAAAACTGGGCCTTCTGTTTTCTTTGCGTACTGGAAATTTTCAAACAAGTCATCAAAATTATGTCCATCAATAGGTCCTAAATAAGTAAAACCCATTTCTTCAAAAAACACACCGGATACAAGCAAATATTTTAGGCTATCTTTCACTCGTTCAGCTGTAGCTGCGAGCTTTCCACCTACAGCAGGGATTTTCTTCAACAAATATTCTAATTCATCTTTCGCCCATTTATACTTACCTGCAGTCCTTAATTTTCCGAGAACATTATGAAGTGCCCCTACATTAGGAGCAATCGACATTTCATTATCATTTAGGATAACCGTAATATTTTTCTGACTATCCCCAATATGATTTAATGCTTCTAATGCCATTCCGCCTGTTAGTGCACCGTCACCTATTACAGGAATAACATAGGAAGACTCCCCTTTAACATCTCGTGCAATAGCCATTCCCATTGCAGCAGATAAAGAAGTAGAACTATGTCCAGTCTCCCAGACATCATGTTCGCTTTCAGACATTTTTGGAAAGCCACACAATCCTTTATATTGTCTTAACGTATCAAACTGGTTTGCTCTACCTGTAAGAATTTTATGAACATATGATTGGTGTCCAACATCCCATATTATTTTATCTTGGGGGCTATCGAATGCCTTATGTAGGGCAATTGTCAATTCAACTACACCTAAATTAGGTCCAATATGGCCGCCTGTTTTCGAAAGCTTTTCAATCAAAAACTTGCGGATATCCCCACTTAGTTCTTCTAGTTGTTGATTATTCATTTTTTTTAGAAATGAAGGGTCTTTAATTGATAAAAGATCCAACAGGACCACTCACTTTCATTCATCAGATTTTATCTTGATGTTAAATTTCTGTAACATTTGATTGAAAAAATAGCCGCTAGCACTTAAGTGATAACGGCTAATAACACTTCATATTCATTAAGTTAAAACATATTCGCACAAGTGAATAATTATAATGGGATTATAACACAAGCATATGTTTTCATCAATCATTGTTAATTATTGCGCCCTGCAATTAAGTCCGTTAAATATAAGAGCAGACCGCTGTTTAAATTTAATTGTTGTAAAATCGTTTTAGCTTCCGTTATTTGCTTATGTAAATGGTCCTTAGCACCATCTAATGTGAGCAGTGCTGGATATGTACATTTCAACTTTCCATCATCACTACCTATAGGTTTACCAATCACGTTTTGATCTCCGATGACATCTAAAATGTCATCTCTGATTTGAAATGCCAGTCCTATATGTTGTGAAAAACGTTCCAAGGATTGAAGTTGTTCATCACTAGCTCCACCAATAAGCGCTCCTGCTAATACACTAAAAGTTAAAAGCTTACCTGTTTTATGGTGATGAATATATTCTAAGTCGGCTAGCTGAAGAGCTTTATTTTCCGCTTGAATATCAGCTACTTGACCAGCAACCATCCCTTCTGGGCCAGCGCTTTTTGCTAATTGTGCTATTAACCATAATTTTTGTTTATCTGTAAGGTTTGAATCTTCTGCGATTAATTGAAAACTATATGTTAATAGTCCGTCACCTGCTAAGATTGCAAACCCTTCTCCGAATACTTTATGATTGGTCGGAATACCTCTTCTTAGATCATCATCATCCATACTTGGCAAATCATCATGAATGAGTGAATACGTATGAATCATTTCCAATGCACATGCAGTTTTCATTCCTAATTCAGGCTTTTCATTAAAAGCATCAATGGTTGCAAATAATAGTATGGGACGAATCCGCTTCCCCTTTGCCGTTAATGAATATGTAATGGATTCTTTTAATACTTTCGGAGCTTCTAAAACATTAACCGCTGCAGCAAGTTCCTTATCTAAAAGGGTTTTGTACTTTTCCACGAAACTTTCATATTGTACTGTCAATCGCGTACCTCCTCTTGCAAATGAAACTCCTCTTCACCATCATCTGTAAGTACTTTTGTAAGCTGAGCTTCTGCATTTTTCAATTTGTCATGGCAAATCTTAGAGTAATCAATACCTTTTTTATACATATCCAATGCTTCTTCTAATGGAATATCTCCTTCTTCTAGTCGCTGTACAATAGTTTCTAATTGCTCCATTGCTTCTTCAAATGAAATTTTTTTATCCAAGATTCTCACCCTCTTCAATAAAATCAACAGTACAATAATACCTTCCATCCGCAACATGAACTTTTATTTTATTACCTTGTTGAACTTGGGAAGTCGATTTAACTACCACATTATCTTCTGTGTAAGCAACACTGTATCCTCTACGTAAAATATTTAATGGACTAAGTGCATCCAATGTAGCAATTTTATTTGAAAATGTTGCTGACTTTTCCTTTAGCATTGTAACCATAGACTGTTGTAGTTGTTGCTTCAAATGTTTCAATTTTGTTTTACTTATTTCCAACTTCATAGCTGGGTGATGAGTTGCTAGTTTTCGATCAAGTTTTTGCAACTTATCTCTTTTTTTATTTATGATTATTTCTTGACTTCTTATTAAACGTTCTTGTACCCTATCCAAGTATTGCCATTTTTGTTCATAAAGTTTCTGCGGGTTTCGAAAAATATATGATTGTTCTAAGTTGTGTAATTTACTTCTCTGCTCTTTTACAATTGTGGACATCCCTCTAAACAAGCGATTCTTTCGGTTAAGTAGGCGTTCCATTAATTCTTCAATATGCGGTACTGCCAATTCAGCTGCTGCTGTTGGGGTTGCAGCTCTAATATCAGCTACAAAATCAGCAATTGTAAAGTCTGTTTCATGTCCTACAGCTGATATAATGGGGATTTTTGAGTTAGCAATCGCTCTTGCAACTATCTCTTCATTAAAAGCCCATAGTTCTTCAATAGAGCCACCGCCACGACCAACAATTAGCACATCAGCAATTGATAATTTGTTTGCTTTATCAATAGCACTAGCAATTGACATACCAGCTTGTTTACCTTGAACTAATGCTGGTAGTACAATCATTTGTCCAATCGGGTATCTTCTTTTTATTGTTGTAATAATATCTCTGATTGCTGCACCTGTTGGTGATGTAATAATTGCAATCCGTTTTGGATATTCTGGAATTACTTTTTTTCGATTAGTGTCAAATAAACCTTCATTTTCCAACTTTGTTTTTAGTTGTTCATAGGCAAGAAATAATTCTCCAACACCATCAGGTTGCATTTCTTGCACATATATTTGGTATTGACCACTAGATTCATAAACGGTAATACTTCCACGCACCAAAACGTTCATACCGTCCTCAGGAATAAATCTTATCGTTCTTGCTGCACTTGTAAACATGACAGCCATTATCCTAGCCTTATCATCTTTTAATGTGAAATAAAGATGTCCACTGGAGTGTCTCTTGAAGTTAGATATTTCGCCTTTCACATATATATCAGTTAAATGGGGATCTGCATCAAATTTCCGTTTTATATATTTCGTTAATGCTTTTACTGTCAAATAAGGAACATTCGTCATGCATTTTCACCTTCTATTCAGAAAGAAAAGCTGCACCCAAATATATGGAGGATGTCAGCTTTTCTTTTAGTTAACCTTATTTTACTACGTTCTTTTACTGATTGCGATTGTTTAGCACATTTCTAGCGGATTTTACAGTATTGGCTAAGAGCATTGTGATTGTCATTGGACCAACTCCTCCTGGAACTGGTGTAATATATCCTGCTTTCTCTACAACGTCGTCGAAATCAACATCACCACATAGTTTATTGTTTTCATCACGATTCATTCCAACATCTATCACGACTGCCCCTTGTTTTACGTAATCCTTCGTAATCATCTTCGCTTTACCAATAGCAGCAACTAAGATATCAGCTTTTTGTGTAAATGATGCTAGATCAGGTGTTTTTGAATGGCAGTAAGTGACTGTTGCATTTTCTCTTAATAGTAATTGCCCCTGTGGTTTACCAACAATATTACTTCTTCCAATAATCACTGCATGTTTACCTGAGATTTCAATACCTTCATGCTCCAGCATTTTCATTACCCCGTAAGGAGTACATGGAAGGAATGTATCTTGTCCAATCATCATTTTACCTACATTTATTGGATGGAAGCCATCTACATCTTTGGTATGTGAAATAGTTTCAATTACTTTTTGTTCTGATATATGTGCGGGAAGTGGGAGTTGAACTAAAATACCATGAATGTCATCTTGATTATTTAGCTCTTCAATTTTAGCAAGAAGTGTTGCTTCTTCTACATCTTCTGGCATTTCAATTAATAATGATTCCATTCCAATTGCTTTACAACTTTTTTGTTTTGATGTTACATATGTTCTGGAAGCGGGATTATTCCCAACTAAAATAACAGCAAGTCCAGGTTTTATACCTGCAGCAGTCAATTCTGCAACTTCCTGCTCTAATTCTTTTCTTATTTTGGCAGATATTTCTTTACCATTGATAAGTGTTGCTGACATTCCATCTCCCCCTAAGTATGCAAAAGCTTATAAGTTGTCTTTTACCTTTGATAGTATACCATTAATGAATTTACTTGATTTTTCATCTCCAAAACGTTTTGCAATTTCAA
The DNA here is from genome assembly GCA_007679095.1 of Paenibacillus bovis. Lineage (GTDB taxonomy): Bacteria > Bacillota > Bacilli > Bacillales > Bacillaceae_C > Lederbergia > Lederbergia graminis. Next base: position 3,128 of record VEFU01000002.1, on the reverse strand, counting down.
TCGCTTCGTTTAGCACAACATTACTTGGAGCATCTTTTAAGTATTTTAATTCGTACACACCAATTCTCAATATGTTTAAATCAACTTTAGCAAGTCGACTTAATGTCCACTTCTCTAAGTGTTTTTCGATTTCTTCATCAATTTCATTGCGATTTTCCATCGTCCCTTCAATTAACGTCTTTAAGAAAAAGTCTGATTCTTCTTCCTCCAGGACATATTCAAGGGCTTCCGCTGGATCTGCACCACTCATGTCAATTTGATATAAAGCTTGCAAAGCCTTTTCGCGAGCAACTCTTCTCTTCATGTCATAACTCCTTTAAGTAAAAAATCCATGAAAAAGCCAAGGGTGATTTACCCTGGCTTTCTCATCATTGCTCATCAAAATCTTGACTGTTATCATTCTTATGATTTTCAAAGGCAACTCCAACAATATGGACGTTTACTTCAGAAGCCTCTAAAGCTGTCATATTATACAAAGTTTGATTGATGTTATCTTGGACTTTTTGTGCAACTGTTGGTATCGATACACCGAAATCCATTAAGCAATAAACATCTATTTTTATGCCTTCATCCGTTAAATCAACTCTAATCCCTTTACCATGAATTTTTTTACCAAGACGTTCAACAACTCCAGATGCAAAGTTTCCACGCATTTGTGCGATTCCTTCTACTTCAGAAGCTGCAATTCCTGCAATTACTTCAATGACTTCAGGTGCAATCTCAATTTTCCCATGGTTTTGACCATTTTCGTTTGTCATTTCTAACATATTTAAGTTTTCTTCCACTATAAAGCACCTCCGGTTTATTGTACTTGTTCCATTCCAACGCCTACCGACTTTTCCTTTTTCTCAGCTGAGGGATCCATCGTAGGAATGTCGATGAACAAGCATTTCTTATTTCATCACATCGTGAAGTTCAAGAAATTTAGTATTAAAATCACCACTCACAAACGTTTCATTTTCCAATAAGTTCAAATGGAATGGAATGGTTGTTTTAACTCCTTCAATAATAAACTCTTCTAGTGCACGTTTCATTCTGGCAATTGCTTCTTCACGTGTTGCACCGTATGAAATTACCTTTGCTATCATTGAATCATAATATGGCGGAATTGTATAGCCAGGATATGCTCCAGAATCAACTCTCACACCTAACCCACCAGGAGGTAAATACATATCAATCTTTCCTGGAGATGGCATAAAGTTCTTCTCTGGATTTTCCGCATTTATTCTACATTCAATTGACCATCCACGGAATTCCACTTCATCCTGTGATAGTGATAGTTTTTCACCATTTGCCACTCTAATTTGCTCTTTAATTAAATCTACCCCAGTTACCATTTCTGTAACAGGATGCTCAACTTGGATTCTAGTATTCATTTCCATAAAGTAATACTTACGATTTCTATGATCATAAATGAACTCAATTGTACCCGCACCAGTATATTGTACAGCCTTTGCTGCTTGGACAGCTGCAGCACCCATCTGCTCACGCATTTCAGAGTCAATAGCTGGAGACGGAGTTTCTTCTAATAGTTTTTGCAATCTTCTTTGTATAGAACAATCACGTTCACCAAGATGTATTACATTTCCGAAGTTATCTGCTAATACTTGAATTTCTACATGACGAAAATCTTCGATGTATTTTTCAATATAAACTCCAGCATTACCAAAAGCAGTTAATGCTTCTTGTTGAGTAATATTAATACCCTTTATTAATTCCTCTTCCGTTCTAGCGACACGGATACCTTTACCTCCGCCACCTGCTGTAGCTTTAATAATTACAGGATAGCCAATTTCTGATGCTAGTTCCACTGCCTGTTCTATATTCTCTATTATTCCATTTGATCCCGGAACAATTGGGACTCCTGCAGCTTTCATTGTTTCTCGGGCAACATCTTTTGTTCCCATTTTGGCAATTGCTTCAGGACTTGGTCCAACAAAAGTAATATTACATACTCGGCAAAGCTCAGCAAAATCTTCATTTTCAGCTAAAAAACCGTATCCTGGATGGATGGCATCACAATCAGTTAACTTAGCTATACTAATTACATTTGCAGTATTTAAATAACTTTCTTTTGAAGTTTTAGGTCCAATACAGTAAGCTTCATCCGCTAATTGAACATGTAAAGCTTCACTATCTGCCTCAGAGTATACTGCTACTGTTTCGATGTCCATCTCTTTACATGCTCTGATGATTCGAACTGCTATTTCTCCTCTGTTTGCTATTAAAAGTTTCTTAATCATGGATTTCTCTCCTTATAACGGCTTTACTAGGAATAATGGTTGTCCATACTCAACAAGTTCGCCATCTTTCACGAGGACTTCCACAATCTCTCCTTCAACATCCGCTTCTATTTCATTAAATAACTTCATTGCTTCTACAATACATACCACTGTATCAGCTTTTACTTTAGATCCTACTTGCACATATGCTGGACTGTCTGGAGATGGCGATTCATAGAATGTCCCTACCATTGGAGAAGTAATTTTATGTAAGTTCTCAGCATTGTTATTCAATGGTTCCGACGGTGCAGCCTGTCCCTGAACTGCAACTACAGGTTGTTGGTTTGTTACAGGAACTTGTTGTACGCTTTGTTCTGGAACTGCTTGTACTACTTGAGTTGTTGTATTATTTTTTTTCAGTTCTAACTTGGATCCTTCATGTTCATAAATAAATTCATCAATATCAGATTGTTCAATTAGTTTTATAATTTCACGAATTTCTTGTATTTTAAGCATAGATGACACTCCTTTAAATTTATGAGTAGCTGCTAATATCATAATATAATACCTTATCAAAATTCAATGCTGTTCGTCGATAAATTAATAATTATAAACAAAATATATATTTTTCTCTAGTAATTTTCTAACATAACATTCATAAAAGTGAGAAAAACTTTTTTATTAAATCTATTTCCTTTCTTTTTCATAGTTTTTCACTGTGAGAAATACACATGAAAAACTGCAGAGAAATCGTTTGTTCTACAAAATAAATGGCTCTGTTAAAGTTCATTGTTGTTAACAACTTAGTTGATGGTAGCGGATGTACACGAGACTCCTGGAGCGACCGAGCATAGGTCGTAACATATAGCGGGTGGGATTCCCGTCGAGAAAGAACTAGCCATTCAC
>VEFU01000029.1 GCA_007679095.1 Paenibacillus bovis | reverse complement strand
TTTGAACCCTCGCGCCGCTTACGCGACCTACACCCTTAGCAGGGGCGCCTCTTCAGCCTCTTGAGTACTTCCCCATTCAGAAAAATATCTAACTTCCTTTAAGTTAATCTCAACGATGTAACAAATCAAGTTATTCCTTTTGATTAACTTCGGACTGTCAGAGTTTTATAGGCTTTTCCATTTTTCTAAAACTCCGCAGGTAGGATTCGAACCTACGACCGATCGGTTAACAGCCGATAGCTCTACCACTGAGCTACTGCGGATTAATGACTCTTACGATTATATAGACGTATGCACTAACTGTCAATAGTCGACAAAAACTTTTTAAAAAAAATTATGAATGCCTTATTTTCATCTTAATACATTAGAATTCTATTTCTTTTTAGTAATGGTTGTAATAGATACAGGCTTCAAATTCCCACTGCATTTTCCGCAAACAAAGCGTTTTGTATCTACTTTTCTTTTACGCATGTACTCATGAAAGCAACTAGTACATTCATAAATATATATTTTACCGCTCTTACGCTGGTTTGCTTTCGATACTAACGGGGTACAGTGTCTAGGAGCACCAACTTTTTTCATCAATGCACGAAAATCGGCATCACGATGTTGATAGCCTTTACCTTCCAAATGGAGGTGATAATGGCAGAGTTCATGTTTAATAATTCCTTCTATCTCATTTAATCCATGTTCATCGTAATACTTTCGGTTTATTTCTATATTATGTGTATTAAGCAAATATCGCCCACCAGTTGTTCTTAATCTCTGATTAAATGTTGCTTTATGCAAAAACGGCTTATGAAAAAACTCAAGTGAGATTCTTTCTGTTAATAGCTGTAACTCCTCATTTGTCATTTTATTTCCCCCTAAAGAAATACACGAACGTGACAACCTATTCTTCCATAACATAATGATAAGCAAAATTATCCATTTCATTTCTGAAATAGATTATAACGGATACTTATTGGGAGGTATTTCCGATGCCCGTTTGGTTCCAAAAACAAATGAAGAAGGCGTTCTTAGAGAAAAATAGATACCAAATAAAATTATTAAATCAATGCTGGTATTTTTATAGAAGGACTCTTAACTAATTTTGATTAGAACGACTGGCAAGTTTTTTTGCCAGTCGTACAGTTATTTAGATGTTTTTACCATTGTAAGTGCTAATCTTCCTTTTTGGACATCTACACTTTCTACCCATACCGTTACAATATCTCCAAGTGATACTACATCAAGTGGATGTTTGACGAAACGGTTACTTAATTTTGAAATATGGACGAGCCCATCTTCTTTTACTCCAACATCCACAAAGGCTCCGAAATCAACAACATTACGCACTGTACCTTGCATTTCCATTCCAGGTTGTAGATCCTCTAGCTTCAATAGATCTTTTTTCAATAGTGGTTTTGGTAGCTCATCTCGTAAATCGCGGCCAGGTTTCATTAAAGCATCGATAATATCCTGTAATGTTAAGACACCGATTCCTAATTCATCTGCCATAACCTTCACATCTACCGATTTTAAGCGGTCAACTAACTCTTCAGATCCAATATCGGTAGTGGAAAAACCGAGTTTCTTCAATAGCTTCTTTACTTCCCCGTAGCTTTCTGGATGTATCGGTGTTAAGTCTAATGGTTCTTCCCCATCTAAAATTCTCATGAACCCGATTGCTTGTTCATATGTTTTGGCGCCAAGTCGCGGAATCCCTTTTAATTGTTTGCGATTCTCAAATCTTCCGTGTTCTTCACGATATTTAACGATGTTATTAGCAACTGTTTTACTTAGACCAGAAACATATTGTAGAAGTGATGGTGAAGCAGTATTTACATTGACACCAATTTGGTTTACAGCAGTTTCTACAACAAATGTTAACGATTCATGTAGCTTCTTTTGGGAAACATCATGTTGATATTGCCCTACACCAACAGATTTCGGATCAATTTTTACTAATTCTGCTAGTGGATCCTGTAATCTTCTTGCGATGGAAACTGCACTTCTTTCTTCTACTTGGAGGTCAGGAAACTCCTCTCTCGCCAACTCGGATGCTGAATATACACTCGCCCCTGCTTCATTCACGATTAAATAAGCTATCTCTGATGAAAGCTGCTTCAAAATATCTACAATAAATTGTTCTGTCTCTTGAGAGGCTGTCCCATTTCCTATTGCTATGAGTTCAACATCATATTTTTCAATAATTGACATAACCTTATCTTTCGCTTCAGCTGGTTTTGCTTTTGGGGGATGTGGATAAATCACATCGATTTGAAGTAATTTCCCTGTTTCGTCCACCACAGCTAATTTACAACCTGTTCGATATGCTGGGTCCACTCCCAATACTATTTTCCCTTTTAACGGTGGCTGTAATAATAGGTTTCTTAAATTCTCCGAAAAAATATGGATAGATTGATCCTCTGCTTTTTCCGTCAATTCATTGCGGATTTCACGTTCAATCGCAGGTTCTATTAACCGCTTATATCCATCCTCCATCGCCGCCGTCACTACTTGAGTTACGAAAGAATTTGTATTTTTCACAAACTTTCTATGTAAGTGTGTGAGGATTTTATCAGTGTTCGCACTAAAAGAAACGCGAAGGATATCTTCGTTTTCACCACGGTTGAGTGCAAGAATACGATGTGGAACAATTTTTTTCACAGGTTCCTCGTATTCATAGTAATTTTCAAAGACACGTTTTTCATCTTTCTCTTCGTTTTTCACTTCTGAAATGATTTTTCCGAATTGGAAAGTTTCATTACGAATCCATTCCCGAATAGATGCATCATCGGAAACGTGTTCTGCAATAATATCCTGTGCACCTTTTATCGCTTCTTCAATTGTGCTTACACCTTTTTCCTCATTTACGTACTTAGCTGCTTCTTCTTCCACGGTACCTTGTACAGGAAATTGAAGGATCCAATTCGCCAACGGCTCGAGGCCCTTTTCCTTCGCCATCGTTGCACGCGTGCGACGCTTTTGCTTATAAGGTCGGTATAAATCTTCGACGGTTTGTAGCTTATCCGCCTTCATAATCGCTTCCTCTAATTCATCCGTTAACTTCCCTTGCTCTGCTATTAGGCGGACAACATCCTCTTTACGCTGCTCTAGATTTTGCAAATATGTCCAGTTATCTAAAATACCTTTAATTTGAACCTCATCCAAAGCACCTGTCATTTCTTTCCGATAGCGAGCTATAAATGGAACGGTATTTCCTTCTTCATATAATTGAATAACACTTTGAATTTGTTTTTTTGATAATGTCAGTTCTTTAGAAATCTTTTGGATAAGCAATTCCTTTTTATCTTCCACTTCAATCACGTACAAACCCCATTTCACTTTCAATTTTCTCCATTTTATCATATATACGCATTAATAAAAAAACCTTCCCAGTTAAAGGAAGGTTCCGACAATAAAGGACATATCATCCTTTTTACTATTTTGCTGTAATACTTTTAAGCGAGCAACAAGTGCAGGTATGGACTGATTACTTGTCAAAAATGCCTTCGTATTTATATTTTTAAATCCATCTGTATGGATCAGGAATTTCGAATTTGATTCGTATTTATACTTATGTGTTCGGAATTGCATTGGTCTACCTGAGAGATAACCTGTAACAGGCATCGGATAAATTAACTTCCCAGATGGAGTATACACATAGAAGCGTATATTTCCAACACAACTATATTCATATGTCTTTTTTTTAAAATCGACCTTTAATATCGCTACGGCTGCTCCACGTTTCCGTATAAGCACCTCGTTCGCATAATGCATTAATGTATCTACATCTGCTTCTGGGTTTGACTTCACGATAGAAACTACTGCTTGAGACGATTCATATGCTAGTTCACCACTACCAAGACCGTCCGCAAGTACACCGATAAAATAATCCTCTTCCACTGACACATAAAAACTATCACCGCAAAAAATATTATCATTTTTTGCGGTTTGAAAAGCATGTGCTTGAATACTATCATTTTGTAAATAAATCATAAAATAGAACGCTCCGTATTAACCGATTCGTCATGAATTGCATCACGTAGTTTCTTGATTGCTTTTCTTTGCAAACGCGAAACATGCATTTGAGAAATCCCTAACATATCTCCAACTTCTTTCTGACTCTTGTTTTCCAAATACGTATATTGGATAATCGATTTCTCCTTTTCTGATAAGACATGGAGAACCTTCTGAAGTGAGATTCGCTGATTTACTTTCTCATAGCCTTCATCAATATTTCCAACAATATCAAGCAATGTAACAGAACTTCCATCAGGGTCTGCTTCAATGGAATGATCAACTGATAAAGCTTGGTAGCTTTTTCCCATTTCCATCGCTTCTAAAATAACCTCTTCTGTAAGATCAAGTCTGTTCGCAATTTCCTCAATCTTAGGCGAGCGCTGTAATTCTGTTGTTAATTCCTCTACCGTTGTTTTAATTTTTGGTCCTAACTCTTTAATCCTACGAGGAACATGAACACTCCAAGTCTTGTCCCTTAAAAATCTCTTAATCTCCCCAATGATCGTAGGGATTGCAAAAGCTTCAAATTTCTTACCGTAGGATTCGTCATAGCGGCGAATTGCACCCAACAATCCGATAATCCCCACTTGAAAAATATCGTCATGATAGGATCTACCTTTTGAATATTTTCTAGCAATGGACTCTACTAAATTTTTGTAATGTAATACTAAATGTTCTTGGGCTTCCGCATCCTCATGAAGTTGAAAGGCTTTTATCCAATCATTGACCTTGGATTGCGAACTATCAGGTTGAGATTTTTTCTGCATCCCTCTCCACCTGCTCTCCTTCAAGGAATTTGGTCATAAATACCGTTACTCCTTTACTTTGATGAATTTTCACTTCATCCATTAAACTTTCAATCAAGTAGAGACCTAAGCCCCCTTCTCGCATCAGTTCTAAATCTGACTTATCTTGATATGGTCCAACTTCTTTTAGCGTCTCCTCCAAATTGAAGCTTGCACCCGAATCAGCAACCATTACTTCTAATCTATCTTCATATAAACTAAATCCAATTAAGATTTGTCCATCTTCCTCTTCATTGTATGCATGTTGAACGGCGTTCGTAATTGCTTCACTAACAGCAATCTTCAAATCATCTATTAAATCGTATGTAAATCCCATCCTGCTTGCGATTCCTGATAGTGTTAAGCGAATAACACCAATATACTCCGGCATCGCGGGAATCTTCATTTCGATGTAGTCACATGCTTTTTTCATTTATACTCCACCCTCTACCTCGGTATTGATGTCCATTACATCCGCTAATCCAGTAATATCAAATAGCCTTTTTAACCTTTCTGATAAGCCTATAATATTTAATTTGCCCTCATTTGTCTTTAAAGCCTTAAATAAACCAACAAATACACCTAATCCCGTACTATCCATATAAGTAACTCCCGATAAATCAACAACCATCTGTACCCCTGGTAAGTTCGTGTATTGAAAAAGCTTGTCACGTAACTCTGGAGCCGTATATGCATCAATCTCTCCGTGTAAATCAACATGCAACCCATTATTTTTTTCCGTAATGTTTATCGTTATATTCAAGAAATTCAACCCCTTAACTCATTTCATCTGCGTTAATATTTACCCCACTTTTCAAAAAACTAAACATTTTCAGCTAATTCTTTTTAAAATTATTAAGGTAAAATCGTCACGCAGCTTGAAACCTTGCAATCTCTCCAGATCCTTATAGATATTCGTAACAATATCCTGTGAAGGAAGGTGTTTATATTTTTCAATGAACTGAACTAAATCTTCCCGTTCAATAAATCTATCGCCTTGCTTACACTCCGTAACACCGTCTGAGAGAAGGATAATCATATCTCCCGGAAAAATTCGTTTTTCATATTCTTTGTATTTCGTCTTCTTTTCAATTCCCAGCAATAATCCTTTTCCATCTAAATCGAAAAACGCATTATGTTTGTGAGAGTATAAGAAACCTGGCTCATGGCCAGCAGAAGCATAGCTAAATATGTGATTAGTTGGGTTATAGATTCCATAACACATTGTGATAAACATACTAGTATCTACATTTTTCTCTACTACTCTATTTAAGTTTTGAAGTATTGCACCAGGTTTATTGCGATTTTCAGGGAAGCTATCCAATGCATACTTGATCATCGACATCGATAATGCCGCTGGAATGCCTTTACCAATTACATCGGCTATAGCTACCCCTAAGCATTCATTCTCATCCTTTACAAAATGATGGTAGTCACCATTCATCTGATTTGCTGGAATACTAATTGCGCCAATATCCAAGCCTTCAATATGCGGGATTGATGTACCTAATAATGTTTGTTGCATGTTTGCCGCAACTTCAATTTCATTTTTCAATGCTAATTGTTGTACACGGAGACTTTGGTGTTCTCGATAGGCAAATCCATATCCAATCATAACTTCCAATAAAATATCAAATGAATCAATTAACTCTTTTTTGGACCAATCTGCATCAGATATGATGGACTTATGAAGACTAACAACTTCCTCAGGTGCTATATTAAATTCAATTAACTTTCGACTTAACTTTTGCCCCTGATATAAAATCCGCTCATTTGGATCCATCAAATAATGAGTAAGCATATCCTTGTATTTAAGCTCAAGCGAATCTCTAAAATCCACTTTCAAATCCTCCTATCGGAGCCACTTAATTGCCATTATGATGGTACCTTCCTCCAGTTTGGATTGAATATCAAATTCATCCATGAGGCGTTTTACACCTGGCAATCCTGCTCCCAATCCTCCAGATGTCGTATAACCATCCTCCATTACCCTACGAATGTCGGCAATTCCAGGACCGTTATCCTGCGCAATTATTCTCAACCCACTTCGTCCGTTATGGAAATTTTTCTCAATACTAACCTCACCTTGACCAGCATAAAGAAATATATTCCGCGCCAATTCGCTGATTGCAGTTGTGATTCTAGCCTGGTCAACAGTCCCAAATCCAAGCTCTTTAGCCACATTTCTGCCTAACTGGCGAACTGCTACAATGTCCCATTCATTTTTTATTTTTACCGAGGACTGCAGTTCCATAGGCTAATCCTCCAGTTCCTGTTCTAGTTTGTCTAGACCATTTTCTAAATCAAGTGCTGTCATAACATCTTCTAGACGAATGCCTAATTCTAATAGCGTAATGGCAACAGCAGGTTGGATGCCAGTTATGACGACTTTCGCACCCATCAGTTTAGACATTTCAATTACATCTCCAAGAACTTTTGCAATGAAGGAATCGATGAAATCAATAGATGTAATATCTATCACAACACCACTTGCATTCGTTTGATGGATTTTCTGTAGCAAATCCTCTTGAAATTGTAATGCCGTTTGATCGTCTAATTCCCATTGAATCGAAATCAGTAGATTATCTCGCAACTTTAAAATTGGTATTCGCAAAGTTACACCTCCAGCTTCACAATTCTTCTATTCGTAAGTTCTAGTGCCTGTTCAATACCTTTTCGCAATGTACTAGTAGTAGTAATTTGAGTTAAATCAATTCCTAAGGTTACGATTGTTTGTGCAATTTCAGGGCGAATACCGACAATCATGCATTTCGCACCGACGAGTCTTACGGCTTCTCCCGCTTGAATAATATGGTGTGCTACCATTGTATCTACAACCGGCACTCCCGTGATATCAATAAGAACTACTTCTGAACGGTGTTTTACCACACCATTTAGGAGATTTTCCATAATGAGTCTTGCCCTATCCGTATCGATTGTTCCAATTAGTGGCATGATAGATATTTTTTCGAATACTGGGATAAGTGGTGCGGATAATTCTTGTAATGCGATTTTTTGTAAAGATACGGTTCTTTCCCATGTGGCAGAATACGTTTCAATCATTTGATCATTGATTGGGTTCATCCATAAATCAAGGTCTACCATTAATTTATTTATTTGTTCAACCGTGAACTCTCTTTCAGAAGTCATCTTCCCATAAATAATTTCTTTTAACTTACGCAGACCTATCGTAATAAAGGTTAGTGGCCATCCTAATGCAACAATGTTATCCGCAAAAGAGTTTATCTTCTCATTAAACTTTTCATCTGTATCCAATATATTAGATACTACTAAATCTATAAATTCTTTACTAGTGTTATAAAATACTTGATTTGAGAGAATATTGATGGAGCGTTCATCACTATTTTTCTTCATTTCCTCCATCCAAACAGATAACATTTCATCTTCGTGCGCTTTTATGTATTTTACAATCTCTTTATTCACGTGCCCATCTCCATTTCTAACAAATAATTAACCTTTTATAATATGTAAGAAATTAAACAAATATTTGGATAGATTAATTTTAGCAATATTCAGAGCTAAATTACAATCACAGGGGTCATATTAACTCATATTTTGTAAAAATCAGGACAAAAGGCCGATGAATATGAAAAATGAGGAAGTTTTTGTTTTTACTGCTATTTATAAATGGAGATTAGCAGTTTTTCGCAAAATAAAAAACGCTCCTGCAATCGCAGAGCGTTTTCATTAAAAATCAATTAATCCTAAACTTATTTGTAATGACTCATCGACTTTTTCCATCATTTCCTCATCAAGGTGGGTAATCTTATCAGTCAATCGTTGTTTATCGATTGTTCTTATTTGTTCGAGTAAAAGAACCGAGTCTCTTTCAAAGCCGTACTTTTTAGCATCAATTTCCACATGGGTTGGCAATTTTGCTTTTTGGATCTGAGCTGTTATGGCAGCAACGATTACAGTGGGACTGAATCGATTCCCAATATCGTTTTGGATTACTAACACAGGTCGGACTCCACCTTGTTCAGAACCGACCACCGGGGATAAATCGGCGAAGTACACGTCACCACGCTTTACGCCCAAAATGCTTAGCCCCCACTTACAAGCCGTTCGACTGTATTCTCTGCCTCATATTCTGCCTGCACCGCTTCTGAAGCAATCGCCAAATTAATTTTTGCCATTTCCATGTAGCCGCGTCTCATCGATTCAATTATATGACGCTTCTTTTTTTCTTGAAGATACATTTTAGTAGCAAGGAATATAAATTCATTGCGATTTAAATTTTCTTCTTCGGCAAAACCATCCAGTTCCGCGATTAGCTGCTCTGGTAAGCGTATTTTAATTTCTGTTGTTGCGCTGGATTCAGACACCGACCTACACCTCCAACAATCACTGCAAAACAATGCGATATAAATCTCATCTTATCATAACATCAATTGGGTCTACTGCAAAGTCAATTTTAAAATTCTTTATCTATTATCATCTATACATTGCTTACTAATACATATATTTCTTCTTTTTCTGCATTTCTCCTGCTAATCATGTCAGATTTTTTATAAAAAAAGGTGATTTTTTCGAATCACGCTAGAAATCCCTCATAGATTTACTTTTAAAGACACGAGGCACGCGGTTTGTTATCGTACACGTCACTTCATAGTTTATCGTATCTAATTTATTAGCAACCTCATCTACTGAAATAAATTGGCCATTTTGTTCACCAATTAACGTGACTTGAGTTCCTATAGGCATATAATACGGTAGTTTAATCATCGACTGATCCATACAGATTTTTCCGACGATTGGTACTCTTTCACCACCCGCAAGCACATGAAAACCTCTTAACTTACGTATCCAGCCATCCGCATATCCAATTGGGATTGTTGCAATCCATTCTTCATTTTCGGTAGTATAATCCGCACCATACCCTACCTTTTCTCCAGGTTGCATTTTTTTTACATGAATGATTTTCGAGTGTAATGAAAAAACTTCTCTTCTTTTAAATGGTAAATAAGGCTCTATTTCAGCAGAAGGCGTTAATCCATACATCGCAATTCCAATTCTAGTTGCATTAAAAGTAGCATCCGAATGATATAAAGCTGCAGCACTATTTGCAGCATGCACATATGTTGGTGTTGTTTTCAACACTTGTAGTAATTGTTTAAAGCGACTAAGTTGGCGTTCATAATATTCCGTATCAAGTTCGTCAGCTGTTGCAAAATGAGTGAAAATACCTTCAAAACTAAAACAGTTCGAGTTGTTAATATAATCCTCTATTTGTTTTAGTTCTTCCTCATCTCTAACACCAATTCTCCCCATACCAGTATCACATTTTATATGAAGGGCCACTTTTTTGCCTGGAGAAATATGTTTCTCTGCCTCCTTCAGCCATTCACCGTCATACACAGTAAGTGATATTTGATGATCCGCAGCAATAGGGACATCTTGAGAACGAGTTGCACCTAATATAAGAATCGGAACATTAATTCCTTCTTCTCTCAGCGCGAGAGCTTCATCCAAAAATGCCACAGTTAATCCATGTGCTCCAGCTTTAAGAACGGTTTTGGCTGTTTGAATATCTCCATGCCCGTATCCATTCGCTTTTACAGTAGCAAAAATCCTTGTTTCACTTGGAAGAAAGTTACGAATTTCTTTCATATTATAATAAAGGGCATCTAAATCAATCTCCACCCATGTATCTCGATAAAATTCCTGTTGCCTCTTCAACTGTGTCACTTCCCATATTCTGCTTAAGTTCCTACTAGTAATTATCGAACTGCAAAATTAAGATGTCAACTAAAAGTAAGCAAAAGGAATATAAGTTACAAAAATTTAATGATAGGCTCAAATATTGCTTCGAGAGAAACTTAGTTGTTGATTTACGTTCCGACGCACAGGATGTGCTAGTGCAGGCGGTGCCACAGGACGTGGCGTCATTAGCCTGCCAGGCGACTTCGCTTTCCGTTGGATTGATAATTCTCGCCGTAAAGTGGTTCCCTCACGGAGCTTGACGATCTTGTACTTCCCGTTGAAACTGACTGTTCTAATAACAGGAGATTATTATGTGTACTTTTAGAAATACTCTATCCTCATCTATATTTTTTGGGTTGAATAATCACTTTGTTAGTAAATAATCCTTTGTTTTTGCGCACAATGTTGATTGAAGCGGCAGGCGGCGACTCCTGCGGGGTTAGCGTGCAGGTGAGACACTAAAAGGAGCGTAAGCGACTGAAGCGGCTCACCGCTCGCCCCGCGGAAAGCGTCCGCCTAGAGCGGAAATCAACATTCAACATACAAAGAGGATATAAAAATTAAAGTCGGTAAAACAAGTTAACTGACAAAAATATAAGCTGCCCAATGTTATTGGACAGCCCTTTTATATAAATTATTTTACTACTCCACCCTGAACGGATTTAGCAACCATAATCATCTCTTCTGGTGTTAAATCATTCGAAACTAGGAGGAATTCTACTCCATTATCACTCCAAGAAATAGTCTTATCTGTCATGGCACCAATCGTAAATCCAAGGTCTACCATTTCCCCATTCACATTTACTGTTTCCATAGAAGTTGCAGGGATAACATCGACTTTCTCTTGAATGATTGTAAATGATTTATCTTCACCAGCATATGAAAGCAATGCACGCTTACCATTTTCAGTGTTCACTACTTTTTCTTCTACTAGTGTAATTCCTGGAATGTCAGCCATCGAATATTGAACGGAGAATTCGGAATCCCCATTATCGCCAATAACTTCTACATCCAACTGTGCACTAGTCATACTATTATTCGTATCAAAAGAGTTCTTATCGAATTTCGGATTGAATTCCATTTTAGAGAATTCTACTGTAACAACTGGGTTTTGATTCGCATCCATTACCTTTACACTAACTGGTTCCAGGGTATCCTTTTTAAACGTAATTTCTTGGTTAGGTAACATATTTTTATTTTGGTAGCGAGTTTTTGTTTCAAACACATAATGTTCTTTCGTAGCTTTAAACTTCGCTTCACTATCTGCTAAAATATCGGCAACAAGCGACTCATATAAATAGGCTTGACTACTATTTTTTGGCCAATCACTTTGGAATTTGTAACTCTTATTCAGGGCAGGCGTCAACACATACACACCAGTTTTATTGCGTAAGATCATTTGACTTTGGTTCTTCTTTTCATTTTTCAAATGTACACGATAATCTCCTGGTTTGTTATGCCAGATGTCAATGTCGTATGAATGTGGTTCATTTCCAACTGCCAGTGTCATTTTGGCTGTAGCCTTGTACCCTTTTAATTCTTCTGCTTTTTCTTGTAGGTCCTTTGTTACATCTTCCTGTGACTTCGTTCCGCATGCAGATAGTATAGCAATTACAGCAATTAAAGCTATAACTAGCCATAACTCCTTCCTCATTCCTTCAGCCCCTTTATTATCTCATTTGATCGATGAAAAGAAGAGAGATTGCAGACTTCAGGGATATTAATTAGAAACATTGTTCTTTCGCGATCCGCTCCGCACAACGAGACAATCATACCCAGAGCCAAATCCTCTCTCTCCCACGCACTAAAAATATATGAGACAAGTGTGGACAATATGTCTAACAAATGAGGACAAGTAAAAAAGTTATTTCGTATTTTTTATTCCGATTCAATTATTACTTGCGCAGCCGCATATTTATCGGAATGGGTTATACTTAAATGCGAACGATGAAAGTCAGGTTTTACAATCAATGGCTTTCCATTAGCATCGGCAGAAACCTCTATATCCTGAAAGGAAAGGACACGTCCGATCCCTACACCTCTTGCTTTTGAATATGCCTCTTTGGCTGCAAAACGTCCTGCTAGAAATTCTGCTTTCCGCTTCTCATTTAAACTTTCATAATGGTCCAGTTCTGCATCCGTTAAAATTCGTGCTGGAAAGCGTTTCTGAGCAAGACGAAGTTTATCAATTCTTTCGATTTCTACTATATCTAAGCCTATGCCAATAATCATTCTATCACCTGTATTCTAAAATATTATTTCTACACATACGTATAAAACAGTTGTCCATCCAACTACTATGAATTATGCTTATGATAATCACATGTGAAAGGAGCGATATGTACTGTTTCTAAGAACAGAAAGCTTTCGTCAATTTCTCCATTACTATCCTATCATATCAATCATTATCGCCATTCATATCGTTATTTTTATCATCATGAACACATCTTTGTTTCCTAACCAAGAGCTATTTAGCACATTAGCAGGTACAAATATTTATATTTTAAACGGAGAGTATTGGCGTCTAATAACACCCATTTTCATACATGTAGCATTTGCCCATGTATTATTTAACTCTTTTTCCCTCATCTTATTTGGGCCTGCATTAGAACGGGCACTAGGGAAAGGACTATTCATTATCGCATATATCGGAAGCGGTATTGGAGCAAATATTGCAACATTGATGATCAAACCACCATATTATACTCATATCGGTGCAAGTGGGGCGATTTTCGGATTGTTCGGTATTTACCTTGCAGTTCTTCTATTTAATAAACATGCGATGCCGTTTTATGGTAAACAAGTTATTTTACCAATGGTAGCTATTAGTGTCATTATGACGTTTTTCAGTCCAAATGTTAATATTATCGGTCACCTTTTCGGCCTTGCTAGTGGATTTATTATCGGAAGGATCATTTTACAATTTAAGAGCATTCATTTCCATTAAAAAAAGCAGACCAGCGGAATTAAATATTTCCATGGTCTGCTTTTACTATGTTTGGTCGATACCATTCATAAATTTCTTTCGCATCTTCCAATCGGATATGCTTTACTTTCGCACTTGAATTGCCACCACTCATGACCGATGTTTCAACTGATGCTAAACCTGCACGTTTTTGAAACCAATTCACGGACATATCCACAGATTGAATACGATTTTTCTTCATTAATACTGTTTGTTGATCAATTCCACGGTAACGCAATGTCAGTTGGCTGCCTGTAATGCTATAACCAGCTGACTTGAACTGATATAACCCTAATACAGATGCACCTATGATAAGTAGAGCGGATAATAGACCGTATGGCCACAACCAAATCGATAATATCAACGTGACAATCGCAAAAATACAGAACTTCATAAAGAGATATCTACTCTTTGCTGACCGTGGCGCAGGGATAATTTCTGGATGGAAGGAGTAATCAGTTAATGTCTCCCCAAGAATAGTACCTATGATGTTTTTCTTTACTACTGGGATGATGAGACCTTCTGCTTTTTCATCAATTGCAGATCCCGCATATTCAACTGATACACTTGCATAACCAAACGGCTGTCTAAATGGACTTTCCTGTATTCGGATAGCTTGAATACGCCGAATTGGGATGGTCGTTGTTCTTTTTTCCAATAACCCACGGGTAATAACTAAATCATTCTCCACTACTTTTAAAGTAAAATCATTATACTTTAAATAAGCCATCACGACAGATATGATCCATGCAAGAATAAGCCCAATGATAATCAAAATTCCTAATAATACATATCCCGCTTTCACAATGTGCTGCAGTTCATCAAAAAACTTTTCAAAAGGGATAATATCATTAAATTGGGATGCAAATGCAAAAATAGCAGAGAGGACAACACCGGCACTACCGGACGTAGACGCAATAAAAAGAAGCTGTTTCTGACTAATTTTATATAAAATCGATTCCTTTTCAACCTCTACCTCTTCTTCTGAGATAACATTTGGATTCTTGCTATTTTTCGCCTCAGCAATCAACCGCTTTAGTGCTTCTGCTTCTTCTTTCTTCACAGCACTCATTTCTGCCTCTGCACTATCGTCATTTCCACCTGCTGTCTCGACTTTCACTTTCACAAGTCCAAATGGTCTATGGAGTATATGCTCTGAAAAATCAAGACTTTGAATGCGATCGAACGGAATATAACGTTTTTTCTTCACAAACAATCCATATTCAATACGAAGTTCCATATCTTCGACTCTATATGTATAGCGTAACCACGAAATAAAAGCGGGTACTCCCATCAATACAAGTCCGGCGAGCACAATTACTGCCGGTGCCCACATAAGCAATTTAGTGTTAATTCCATCTTTAAATGCAAACACTGCGAAATAAAGGAGTAGCGGAATAATCACTTCTTTCACATTCTTTGCGGCATTAAAAATAATGGTAATTGGATGCAGACGCTTCGGTTCAGACATCATCTTCCGCCACCCTTGCTAACTTGGAAATAGTATGACGTAATTGCTCCGCTTCTTCCACATTAATAGCAGGAATTTCGTGTTTAGATGCAGCTGTAGAAATTTCAATCGTCGCCAAATTATATTTACGTAATAAAGGACCTTGAACAGTATCTACATGTTGAACCCTGATCATGGGCACTAACGTCCGAGTTATAACAAATACCCCATGCTGAATTTCAATCTCTTGTTCCCTTACTTCATATCGAAAACGACGCCAACGGATAGAAGGTATTATAAAAATACTTGATATGGTTGAGAGCACTAATATTCCTGCTGCTAACCATACATACAATACAATCGGCCATTCAAATATGTACGTAGCTATCCCTACTCCAATTAATACTAGCCATAAAATTACACTAGTTATCGTTGCTGTAATTCTCCATACCTTTAAACCATCAATAGATATTTGATGTTTGGGCTGTCCGATTTCCATACGCGCCTCCCCCTTCATCTACCTATTATATACGTTAATGAAATTAAAAGGATTCATGAAATAATTCCATTAAAAAAGCAACCGGAAATGGACCGATTGCTTTGATGAACAGTTTTTCTCGTTCTATGATCGCTTACGCTTTTTGGCGAGCTCTTGTAGGGGGAATCAAATTTCCCATTTACCGTATGTGATGTTTCCTTTTACGGTCTTCTTCCACTGCGACGTTGTGGTTTACTTTTATTTCGATTTCCCTTATACGGTTGTTGACCAGATTTCCCACGTCTATTGCGATTATTACCGCCTCCGTGATATTGGTCTTTCTTAGCTGGTAGTGGGCGCTCTTCTGTAATATGAACCGGAGTCTTATCTGGCTCTTTTGTTAGCACTTTAAGTGCTGCAGCAATGATGGATACTGCATCATCATGCTCCATCAAAAGCTCATTCGCAACAGTTTTATATTCATCTAAATTGCCTTCTTTAATTGCTTCATCCAACTTTTCCATTGTAATTCTTTGTTGACCTTCTAGCGCTTCATCCCATGTAGGTGGACGCATTGGTTGCATACGTTTCTTCGTTGTTTGTTCAACGATTCGTAGGTATCCCATTTCACGTGGACTTACAAACGTAATTGCCATTCCTTCTTTACCTGCACGACCAGTTCTACCGATTCTATGCACATAGCTTTCAGGATCTTGTGGAATATCATAGTTGTATACATGTGTAACACCAGAAATATCTAATCCTCGTGCAGCAACATCTGTTGCAACTAGTACATCTACTTTACCTGATTTAAATTTCTTTAAAACAGATAGACGCTTCGCTTGGCTTAAATCACCATGAATTCCTTCAGCAGTATAGCCTCTAAGTGTCAATGCATTTGATAACTCATCTACACGACGCTTTGTACGACCAAATACGATTGCTAATTCAGGGGACTGTGTATCAATTAAACGAGAAAGAACATCAAATTTCTCACGCTCAGGTACTTTAATGAAAAATTGCTCAATTAAAGGAACCGTCATTTCTTTCGCTTCAATTCGAACTGTTTCAGGGCTTTTCATGAAACGTTCAGCAATTCTTCTAATTGGCGCTGGCATTGTAGCCGAGAATAGTAATGTTTGTCTTTCGTCAGGAACAGTTTCAAGAATTGCTTCAATATCATCAATGAATCCCATGTTGAGCATTTCATCTGCTTCATCCAAAATCAATGTATGAACATTATTTAACTTTAACGTTCTTCTCTTAATATGGTCCAAAATTCTTCCGGGTGTACCAACAATAATATGTGGACCTTTTTTCAATGAACGGATTTGTCGTTGAATATCAGATCCGCCATAAACTGCGAGTACCTTCGCTCGGGCATCCATACCAATTTTATATAATTCTTCCGAAACTTGGATGGCTAATTCCCTTGTTGGCGCAATAATAATCCCTTGAACATGTGGTGATTTCACATCAATTTTTTCTATTAATGGAATACCGAAAGCAGCAGTCTTACCTGTACCTGTTTGTGCTTGCCCGATCAAATCTTTTCCTTGCTTACTTAATGGTATCGTTTTTGCCTGTATTGGTGTTGCTTCCTCAAAGCCCATTCTGTTAACTGCTTTTAACAGAGCAGGACTCAAGTCTAAATCTGCAAACTTCGTCAATCTTCTCAATCTCCTTTGAGTACTTCAAATTGAGGGATAGACCACTCAAGTGTCTATACCCTATATCAATGTCCATTAGACATTTTTTACGTAAGAACTGTCGCGAAAATTCGTAAACGATGTTGATTATTCTATCACTAATTGTTTTTGAATACAATTGCACTTGGATTGATATTATTATTTAATATTTTTTACATCATTCAGTTTATTTATCCGAGATTGTGCTGAGAAGAATTAGGAAAGTATTTTTCCATAACGAAGGAATTTACAACTTCTTCTAACTTCATACCTCTTGATGCTTTGACTAAAATAAGCTCATTGCCACTTATCTTATCGTGAAGTGTGGTAATTAATTCGGATTTATCCGTATAGGCAAAAACACGATTCTCAGGAAAATTATTCCGAGCACCTGCAGCAATATGTTGTGCTAATGGTCCAAAAGTGAACACATATTTTATGTTCTCTGGATTAATTAACTCGCCAATTTGCACATGAAAATTTATTTCTTGATCACCAAGTTCTAACATATCTCCTAACACAACGACCTTATCCCGCTCCACATTTAAACTCTCCAGCATCGAAATAACTGCCTTCATCGATGTAGGACTCGCATTATAGGCGTCATTTAATATCTTCGTGTTCTTCACACCATCATGCCATTCCATTCGCATACTGGATAATGCGACAGATTTCAATCCGGCTTTCATCGATTCAATGGAGATGGAAAGTTTTCTTGCAGCTAGTAGGACTGCTAGTGAATTTAAAATGTTGTGTTTCCCTGCAATTGGCAAATAAAAACTACTTTCTGAAAGAGCAGGTACACTAAAAGAGCTTCCTTGCTCATCCATTTGGATATCAACAGGATAGAATTCATTGTTTGCTGTTTCACCAAAAGTAAACGAATGTGGTGCATCTACATTCGCTAAAAGTGGTTCATCGCCTGGATAAATAAATAAGCCATTATCTTTTAGTCCTTCTAAGATTTCTAACTTAGCCTCGGCAATACCTTGCCTTGATCCTAGATCTTGTAAATGCGCTTCTCCAATATTGGTAATGATTGCTACATCTGGACGAGCAATCTTCGTTAATACAGAAATCTCCCCTTTTTGACTCATTCCCATTTCCAGAATCGCAACTTCTGTTTCTTCTGGCATGGTAAGGACCGTAATTGGGAGACCAATATGGTTATTAAAATTCCCCTCTGTTTTATGAACTTTATATTTTTGGGCAAAAACTGCTGCTGCTATATCTTTTGTTGTTGTTTTCCCATTACTGCCAGTAATCCCGATTACTTTTACATTCAGTTGATCTAGATAGGATTTTGCTAATTGTTGTAATGCAAGCAATGTATCCTCCACCATTAAAACAGCTGTGTTTTCCGGTGGATTTGGCATATCTTTTTGCCATAATACTGCAGATGCCCCTTGTACTAATGCCTTATCTACGTAATCATGGCCATCTGCTTGTTCCCCCTTCAGTGGAACAAATAAATTTCCTGGCTTAATTAATCTTGTATCAAAAGCTACACCGTTAATACGAACGTGATGATACTCGGAAACATCATTTTTCAGTTGAATCATCTGTGTTAACTGTTCAATCGACCTATTGATCATTATATAACCTCCTTTGCATTAGAAAGGTGTCTCACAAGGGGCATATGTTTTGCTCCAGAGACACCTTATTTTTTAAGATTGATGTATATGTGTGATGCTTTGTTTTTCTTGATAACGCTCAAGAGCTAGTTCTACTAAACGCTCAATTAATTGTGGATAATCTACACCTGTATGTTTCCATAGGAGCGGGAACATACTAAACGGTGTGAATCCTGGCATTGTGTTCACTTCATTAATAAATGTTTTGCCATCATTCGTTACAAAGAAATCTGCTCGTATAAGACCTGAACAATCCAACACCTTAAAAGCATTTGTTGCCATCGTTCGTAGTTCTGTATATTGTTCCGCAGTTACTTCTGCAGGAATAACGAGAGCAGTTTCTCCATCTAAGTATTTTGACTGATAATCATAAAATTCTTTCTTCGGTACAATCTCACCAGCTACTGAACATTCAGGAAAATCATTTCCTAACACACCGATTTCAATTTCTCGTGCTGTTACGCCTTCTTCTATAATAATTTTGCGGTCGTATTTAAATGCTTCGATAAATGCCTTATCGAGTTCTTCTCGATTATCACATTTAGATATTCCTACACTGGAACCTAAATTCGCTGGTTTTACAAAACAAGGGTATCCGAGTTCCTTTTCTACTTGATCATAAGCTCTTTCAGGTGCTGCTTCCCATGTGCTACGAATAAACCATACATAGTTCACTTGCTCCAACCCTGCTTGAGCAAACAAATTCTTCATGATCACCTTATCCATACCTGCAGATGAAGCAAGCACACCATTACCAACATAAGGTATATTCAATAGTTCTAGCATTCCTTGAACTGTACCATCTTCACCATTTGGTCCATGCAATAATGGAAATACGACATCGTAAGAAAAATTCTCCGTTAATGCATTAGGATATATTTGTTGACCATTATCTACAAATTGTAATTCTTCTACACTTTCAACAGGTCCAGTTAATTCTGGACCTTTAAACCAAGTGCCTTCTTTCGTAATGAAAATAGGATGAATCGCAAATTTACTCGTATCCAAAGCTTGGATAACAGCTTTAGCAGTTTGTAATGACACTTCATGTTCGGCTGATTTACCACCATACAATAAACAAATATTTTTCTTCATTTTTATCCTCCAGGCTATACAGATGTCTTTTATTTTACCACGAAGGGAAAACAATAATCTAAAATTTTATTATCTTACTTTCACTTACTTAATAATATGGGCGAATGACTAGAACGTGCAAAGAAAAGCGCAATGCTTTATGCTTCTATACTCCGGTCAATTCCTTATCTTTTATCATACCTGTTTCACAATACACTACTCTCGTATGATAGGTTTTCAGTATTTTCTTCAAAGAAAAAACACGGAATTTCCCGTGCTTACTTATATCTTGGAAGGGATATACGCTTCCCATTTTTCTGTTTTTCTGTCAAACACAATCTTCCCGTCTGGTTTTCTTGATTCGTTTAATTGTTCATACTCGTCATACATTTGATCCATATCGATTAAATCTCCAATAATCCAGACCGGTATTTCTATTACGGAACGATTCTTTAACATGTTTTCAATGGAAATAACCATTCCTTCTTTCATATGATCGATGAAAGGCATAAGAATCTCTTTTGGGATTGGGTGCACCATCTTCTTCTTTCTAATTGGGAATAATGATTTTTCCTTCTGATTGTTTACTTTGCCAGCAATCGTAGATCCTAGCATCGAGATGAAATGATCCCAATGGCGATAATAGACTTTATTAAAATGTCCATCATCACCAGCTAGATAAGCGAATTGATTATTCAACTTGCCATAGAACGGAATATGTAGATGACTTTTCATATGACCTAAGTAAAGTAATTCAGCAATTTCTTGACCATTTAATAGATTCACATTTTCTTCATTCGTAAAATCGATCCAGCAAAAGTCACCATACCCATAAACATCTTCCGCTAACAATTTATCGATTAGTTCTTTGTCCGCATATTCTAAAAATGTGTGCATATTGAAATGACTTTCTTCAAAGCGATGTTTTAATAATAAAATATTATGTATTTGAATCGGAATGCCTGCCATGAATTCATGAAATTCAATCCCAGAAGATAGAATAAAATGATCGGAATCATTCATGTAAATATAAATATATTCCCGTTCACTAACTTGTCTTTTCATTTAAAGCACTCCTGTCAAAATTTATATTACTATCATACCAAAATTTCATATGTTAAGGGCTTTTGTATCAATAATGTAATATTTTGCAACAATTTTAATGAAAGCCTTTACTTACATCTTAAGATAAATATAATTAATTCACCTCTTTTCAGGGTAAAGTAAGTGTAACTTTACTTTTTTCAGGAGGAGGTTAAGCCATTGCTTATCATTAATATATTACTTGTGATACTGCTCATTGCCTTGACAGCGTTTTTTGTAGCATCCGAATTTGCGATCGTAAAGGTAAGAGTCTCCAGAATTGATCAACTAATTGTAGAAGGCCATCCAAAAGCACTTAAGGCAAAAAGACTGATCAATAACTTGGATGGATATTTATCAGCTACACAGCTTGGAATTACTGTAACTGCCCTTGGACTTGGCTGGTTAGGGGAGCCGACAGTGCAAGTAATGCTAAATCCACTTTTTCAAAAACTAAATATCCCCTCCTCTATCACTGATTTTCTTTCGTTCCTAATTGCATTTGTCCTTATTACTTTTTTTCATGTCGTAGTCGGAGAATTAGCCCCAAAAACAATGGCTATTCATAAAGCAGAGGAAATTACATTAGCATTCGCTGGAGCCTTAATTTTATTTTACAAAATCATGTACCCATTTATTTGGCTCTTAAATGGGGCTGCTAGACAAATTGTAAAGTCATTTGGCATAAAAGCTGCATCCGATAGTGAAATTGCTCATTCTGAAGAAGAATTAAGAATTATTTTGTCAGAGAGTTTAAAAAGCGGTGAGATTAATCAATCAGAATTTCGATATATGAATAATATCTTCGAATTCGACAATAGAATCGCCAAAGAAATTATGGTGCCGCGGACAGAAATTTATCATATTGATAAAAGTGATTCTATAGAAGATATTATTGCGATGATTAAAGAAGAGCGCTTCACCCGTTATCCTGTAACAGATGGAGATAAAGACAATATTATCGGTCTCGTAAATATAAAGGAATTCCTCACTGATTGTGTTCATGGAAATTGTGCTGAAACAGAATGTATTATGCCATATGTAAAACCAATCATAAAAGTAATCGAAACAATTCCAATTCAGGATTTACTCGTTCAGATGCAAAAGGAACGTACTCATATGGCAGTGTTATTTGACGAATATGGTGGAACAGCAGGGATTATTACTGTAGAGGATATCCTAGAAGAAATAGTTGGAGAAATTCGCGACGAATTTGATGCAGATGAAGTACCTTTTGTAAGAAAATTAGCAGATGATCATTACTTATTAGATGCAAAAATGTTAATTAGTGAGGTTAATCAATTACTAAATATAAACCTTTCAGATGAGGATGTAGACACAATTGGAGGCTGGCTCCTTACTCAAAAATATGATTTGCAAGAAGGAGATATTCTAGAGGAAGAGTCCTATATATTTCATGTTCACACAATGGAAGGTTCTCATATTAGTGTTGTCGAAGTTCGTAAAAACTAAAATAAAAAGGCAATTTTCCACACTATTTCCCGAGAAATAGCGAAAGCCTAGTTAGACAAAAAAACAAGCTAGGTATGTATTCCTGTACATACCTAGCTTGTTCGCCTTTAAGAGTATTTTTGGATAGACTTGACATCTTCAAGTAATTTATTAATTTCAAGTCGAGATTTCGTTTTAGAAATCTTAACACCAATCTCTGTAAGACTACTTATCACTCTTTGTAGCTGTTCATGATCTCTTTGCAAGAAAGACCACCTCTTTAAGATTTGACATCTTAATCATATTTTACATGAAAAGAATCTTGATGTATATCCTTTTTGTAAAGCGTAATCTTTTTGTCAACTATTTTGTTTTTACTTTACCCAAAAAATTTAAGAATAACCTAATTCTAGCAAAAAATTGCTAGAATTAGGTTGATTTATGAACCCATTGTAGTGAAAATACTAATTAAAATAGGGATGAGTATCACAATAACGATAAATACCCACGCTATGGGCCGTGCAAAATTGATGGTCCATCCACTACCAAATCGTTTTTCTACCCAAACAGAGGGATCCGAAGCATTCATATAGAAGATACCTAACTTCCAATATTTATCCTCATCACGATTAATGATTTCACCGCCTTTTCCTGTGACAGTTTTCACTCTGCTTCCGCCTTGACCAGTTACAATCGATATGATAATAGCTGCGATGACAATTACGGCTGAAACTACAAGTGAGCTAATAGCAATGATTTTATAGTCCATAGAATGAATAAGAGATAATTGAATTAGTGCGAACAACAGGACTAAAGCTGTGCCTGAAAATACCATGAACGCAGACCATCTTCTTCTAAAAATGATATTTTGTTGAATGGACTTTTCTGGATTAGCTGCATCGATCTGTTGGCGGCTCCGTCCAATCATCGAATTTAGAAAGATAAACATGACTAACATAAATAATTGAGTTAAAGGTAAACCAAATACGGAAGCATACGATTTTTCTACGATATTCGTTACATTGCCTTCGAAATCATATTGCATTGGAAATTCGTTTGGAATTTTGTCATAAAATATTACGGTTATCGCAAATGTTGCAACTGTAATTAACAAAGCAAATATAAACCATGCATTTGATAAGGTTAATTTCTCTTTCCTAAAGTTAGTATCTATAATGACAGTGTCATTTTTTCCTTTTCCCCAGCTACTGTTTTCTTTTAACTTTTTCATTTTTTTATGAAATTCAAGATAAATAAGAAAAGAAGTTAACAAATATAAGATGATTGCTAGTAGAAAGATAGTCATAGCGGAAGTTGCATCATTAATTATGCCACCAATTAGACTAACACTTAATAATGTAAAACCGACAATCCCTGTCTTTTTCACATAGCTTTTACGAAACTGTTTTACTTCTTCATTATTATAAACCGCTTCTGGTATTGTCACTCCGAAGCTTTCTGTTTTCCGAGTGATATATGGTGTAATAGCGGTAATAACGATGATCGGAATATATAAAATTAATATCACCAAAGCTGTCATAGTATCCCTCCATTATTGTTTTATATCTTTAAATATTGTTTGGCACATCTTTAAGAACTCACTTTCTCCCATTCCACGGCATATAGCTTCACTAATAAATGGACGAAGACCTGAATTTAAAGATTCCTTATATTCATCATCTAATCCAGGCATCCCATCTGGATTAACCACTACCCCTTTTTGTCTGTGAATTAGAATAAAACCTGCTTGTTTAAGCAATTGATACGCTTTATTAACCGTGTGCATATTGACTCCTAGATCAGATGCCATCATTCGTACCGAAGGCAAAGCTTCCCCTTCCTTTAATTGCCCAGATGCAATCCCTTCAATGATGGAATTCCGTAGCTGTAAATAGATAGGAGTTTCCGATTCTAAATTAAGTTTTAAAAGCATATTCATCACCACCTTCATCACTTTCTATCTGTTATACTAATTATATAACAGATAGAAAGTTTATACAACAAAAAAGGCCACCCATTTTTGGAAAGCCTGTAGCAATATTCTTTATATATTTAGTCCCAAATTTATCTGCCTATTAGACCTAGTAACGCAATGCCTTTTCGCTTTTTCTTTTTTTCCCTTGATGATTCAATCATATTAAAAAGCTGCTGATCTCTTTCACGTTCCTCAATCTTTTCCGTTAAATTTTCGACCTGTCTTACTAACGCTTTATTCATTTCTGTTAATGCAGCTTGTTGTTTCTCTAATTCTCTCATCTGCTCAATAAATTGTGTTAATTCATTGTTTGCTGGCGTGTCAATACTCTCATCATTATCTTGATGAGTCATTTTCTCATCCGCATTACCATTTTCCCACAGTACTTTTTCCGCTGCCTGTTCAATCGTCAGGCCCATCGTTGTTATCTTTTCCATCATTAACGAAATAAGCGTTAAATCGGATTGTTCAAAAATACGCCCATTGTTCGTTCCTCTTGCAAAATGATGCCCTTTTGCCTCTAGTTCAACTGCATACTTTCTCAATGAGCTTGTCCCTAATCCTAATTCCTTGGCCGCCTCGGAAGAATAAATTTGCTGACTCAACAGAAACCCTCCCTTTGCTTATTACTAATACAATTCAACAAGAACAACTACTTTCCCTTGCTCTAATACTGTTGATTTACAGGAGGTTTTGTCAGCATCCACACATAAATTTCGAGTAAATATTCCATTTAAAAAATAATTGTATGACAAGCAATTATTCCCTCGAAATTTAGAGTTTATATAGAATTGATTATTTCTCTTCTATCATTTTTAGGACTATTTACGAGCGATGAAATTGGATATAACTCCATTTCATCTGCAGGATAAGAAACGAGCTGAGTTTTCAATAACTCCGAGTCTTCAATGGAGCGATCCAACCATATTTGTTCCGATTCTTGGGTAAGAATTACCGGCATTCGATCATGAATATCTTTTACTACATCGTTCGCTTCCGTAGTGATAATGGTGCATGATTGAATTGTTTGGTCACCCTGCTGCCAACGATCCCACAGACCAGCAAAGCCAAATACCTCTTTTGATTTTAATTGAAAACGATAAGGCTGCTTCTCTTTGCCATTTCGTTTCCATTCATAAAATCCATCTGCCGGTATAATACAACGTCTCCTAGATAATAGTCGTTTAAAGCTCGGCTTTTGATCCACCGTTTCCATTCTTGCATTAATCATTTTATACCCTATTTTCGGATCAGCTGCCCAAGATGGAACAAGTCCCCATCTTAATGTACCAACTCGATTCCCCTTATCAGATCCTACAATAGCCATAACTTCTTGGCTAGGAGCGACATTATACCGTTCTTCCCACTCGAAATCTTCTAATAAATCAAACCCAAATCTTTCTGCTATATCCTCTTTGTTTGCAAACAAACTATACCTTCCACACATTGGGACCATTCACCGCCTATATACTTTTTCTTATTTCATACTTTTTAACGTGACAGCAATTATTTCTGGTCGATTTAAAATTCTAAATGGAATAATACTATTACCGAGTCCTCTACTTACAAACATTGTTGTATTCCCTTGCTCATGCTTACCTGATGTATAAGTTGGAAACCATCCTTGACCTGGAGCGATGACACCACCCAATCCCGGGATTCGCACTTGTCCACCATGTGCATGTCCCGAAAATGTGACATCCATTTCTTTTTCTACATATACATCAAATACTTCCGGTCGATGAGACAAAAGAAGTGTGAATGCATTTTTTGGCATACCTTCCATTGTGATATCAATGGAATTAGCTACAGCAACTTCTGTTT
Organism: Paenibacillus bovis; assembly: GCA_007679095.1. Taxonomy (GTDB): domain Bacteria; phylum Bacillota; class Bacilli; order Bacillales; family Bacillaceae_C; genus Lederbergia; species Lederbergia graminis. The sequence continues at coordinate 27,516 of VEFU01000029.1, read as the reverse complement.
CATCCGTAACCTTCATTAGCGGATCCTCTATTCCTGCTATTAAAAGTATTTCCCCATTTTGTTCAATTGTAACAGCTTCATTTTTCAATACAAATACTCCGAGAGATTCGAGTGCCCCTGTAATTTCATCCACTTCATTAACCGCAACCTCATGATTCCCAGTTACATAAAATACTTCTGCAAAGTCAGTTAATTGCTCTACAAGGTCAAGACTGTTCTGAAGTTTGTATCGATTGCTATCTATTAAATCTCCAGTAATAAATATAAAATCTGGATTTAAGTTTTTTACTTTATCTACGAGTTTTATTTGTTTATCACCGAATGTAGCATCATGGAGATCTGATAATTGAACGATCTTCATCCCATCAAAGGATGATGGTATCCGCTCCGATTCGATTATATATTCAGTTGTTTGTAACCAGTTATTATTTATATGAAGGAATGCCCAAACAAGGCCGACAAGAACAATAAAAATAATAATTTTTCGTTTCATACACGTAACCTTTCAATCTAGTTTACTATTATCTTATCACAGCGACTGGTAGGACATTCGTCTTTTTTAAGAGTAGTTGTAAAAGAGTATATTACAATATTTTAACAAGAAAAAACTTATATGTTACTAGTGCGGCTATACGCTACGGAAATACACTTCGCTTATAAACATTCTAATTCTATTATATCTGTCACCTCTATTTTGATCATTCCAACAGTCATTTTTAAAGAGGGTATAGGGTTTCCAAAAATCCTAAAGAAAAAGCCAAACTAGCTTGATAAATACTAGATAGTTTGGCCTTTCATTAACTCTATATTCTTGTTTTTCATCCAAATAATTATAAAAGGTAATAATAATTAATAAGGTTTTAATAATAGAATGATAATTAACTTAAGGTATTTTATGATTGGAGCGGAAGGCGCGAGACTCCTATCATGGAAATAAAGCTTTAAAAAGTTGAATCTAACTTATACATGCATCGTATAGACAACTACCACTAGCATTATTTCCATTCTCTGTGGTGTATTTTTGGTATACATGATTGCTGCGGGATGAACGGGAGGCCACTGAAAAAGTGCCTTGAATTTAGCGATATGGTAAAACGCAGCTGTTGATTTCCGTTCCAGGCGGCTTTGCTTTCCGCGGGGCGTGCGGTGAGCCTCCTCGTCGCAAATGCTCCTGTGGGGTCTCACCTGTCCCGCTAATCCCGCAGGAGTCATCGCCGCCTTTCACTTCAATCAACAGAATTCTTAATTATGGATGTATATGGATAGGTGTAATTTCTTATCAGTAGGCAGTTATACCTTTATACATTATTCATTTTATATAGGTGGGTACAAAGTTTAAATCGTCCTATTTAATCCTACCTTAGGATGCCTTTTTAAAATATTGGAGTTTATCAGTGCCCTCATGAACGGTAGCCGGGAGACCCCACAGATAGAAAAGCGAAGGCGACTGAAGCGAAAATCAAAAGTCAAAGTAAAAAGGGCCACCGATAAGTCTAATATGACTTTTCGATAGCCCTTAAAAATTATTACTTATCTTTTTTTTCTTTTATTTCGTTGCCCCATAGTTTTTTGCCGTTGCCCATGGCTTTTCTCCATTCGTGACGCCATCTGTGCACGTCCATGAAGTTGATTTCAGGCATGTTTTGGCGTTGTTCTTTACCTGGAAGTTCTGGGAATGGCTTATGTGGTTCTGTTTGATACCAGTAAGAAACCGTACTAATATCAAGTGTTAAGTTATTGTTATGACCATGTTCGATACTTGCACGTAATGACTTATCAAAATAGATTGGGTCTTCCAATAAGAATCTATAGCAATGTGTTCTACCCATCCATCCTAATTTATCTGGTACCTTTGCATATCCGAAATACGGGTGAATATACTCTTCATTTGGGCACCAAGAACTGTTGAAGAAGTCTTCTGTACCAGTTCCATGTAAGGATCCTGGCCAATCTTCGCCATCAACTAAAAACATATCATCGCCTTCTCCATACCACATTGGTCCTGGGCTATCGACATAATAGTTTACACCGACAAAGTGTCCTTTTCCTTCAATGTCCGCAAATAAATAGTTATCTTTGTCAGATTTATTTTTGCCAACTTCTCCAACAAGTCCCCATTCCGCTTCTCCATCTTCAGGATGAACCTCTGTTAACTCACGATTCCACCAAGCATGGAAACGACCCGCAGTATCTGGAATTGATGGATGCTCCTCGTAATCTACATAATAATAGAAACTATCAATATTATGTTCGGATTGGTTTTCAATCGTAATTCTAGCACCGTCACCGAATGGCATTGGGAAATAAGAGTTTAATGCTTTCCCTGCTGCAGGAGCTGCTGCTAATGGAAGTGAAGCAAAGTTGTATTCCTCTCCCCATCCTTGTCCAAAGAAATCGCCAAGTGGAGATTCAACACTTGGATTCTCCTCGCCATCCCAATACATTCTAATGATTGCATTACGGCGAATAAAGTTGTCCGGTGTCGAAATAGTAATCCAAATATGCTTAATAATTCCTGCACCACTAATATTGGCAATCTCAGCAGTTTCTCCTGCTTTTATGACAATCTTGTCATCATTTCCTCCAGTGCGATCGTAACTAGAGATACGTTTCGTTTTAATGCCATCTTTTAGTTCAAAAATAGTGCTTAATGGTCCCATACTCATCCACCTCTTCTACTAAGTAATCGTTTACATTTATGCTAGCCTATATTCGACAATAAATCAATAGATTAATAGAAAATATATTCGGACAGTTCCAAGACCGCCCGAATATTGTCGACATCTTATCCTTTAATTCCTGTCATCGCAATTCCTTCAATGAAATAACGTTGGCCGATGAAAAAAACGACGATGACCGGCAATGTGATAAACGTTGCTGCCGCCATTAATAACGGCCAACTTTGTACATATTGTCCTGCTGCTAACGAGGCTATTGCCAATGGCAATGTTTTCATAGAGTCACTACTTATTACGAGTAGTGGGAAGAGAAAATCATTCCATGCACCTACAAATGTAAATATCCCTAGTGCTGATATTGCTGGTTTACTAATTGGTAAAATAATTTGGAAGAATATCCGCGCTTCACTTGCTCCATCAATTCTTGCAGCATCAATAAAATCATCGGGAATACTTAGCATAAACTGACGCATAATGAAAATTCCAAATGCAGTAGCTAATCCTGGTACAATAAGGCCAAAATAGGAATCTAAGAAACCTAACTGTTCCAATATTAAATACACAGGAATCATCGTTACTTGTCCTGGGATCATCATCGTTGATAGCAATAATAGAAATAGAGGTTCTCTTGCTCTAAAGCGATACTTTGCAAAAGCATAGCCCGCCATACTATTAAACAATAAGCTAAATATCATGATAATAGTTGTTACAAAGAGGCTATTGAATATATAGCGACTAAAATCAGCAATCTCCCATGCTTTTAAATAGTTTCCCCATTGAAATTCTTCCGGCAACCATGTGACTGGAATAGTAAACACATTTTGATCTGTCTTTAATGACGTCAAAATCATCCATAAGAACGGTAACAGCATCGTAAAAGCGCCAGTAAGGACAACAATGACAATGGCAACGCGGAATAACAACCTAATCGTAAATCTTTTACTACTAGTTTTTTGAGCATCTACCAATGTGTTCCCCTCCATTCTTACTCATTTTAGTAATGTACTCTTCCCATAAATCGATATTGTACGAGAGTAATAGCTAAGATGATAAAGAACAAAATCATGGATAAAGAGGAAGCATATCCAAACACCCATTCTTTAAATGCCTTTTGGTAAATATAAAATACGATTGCATATGTCGATTGAGCCGGTCCTCCACCAGTAATAATAAAAATCTGGTCAAAAATTTGGAATCCACTAATGACTCCCATCGTACAAACAAAAAATGTAGTAGGAATTAATAACGGCCATGTAATATAGCGAAAACGTTGAAAAGAATTTGCACCATCAATTTCTGCAGCCTCATAGTATGTTTTATCAATGCCTTGTAAACCAGCTAAATAAATGACCATATTAAATCCAATTACTTTCCAAACTCCAATTACAATCAACATTGGCATTGCAAGCTTTGGATCTCCGAAAAATTGTTGCTTAGCAATACCGATACTGGATAACCAATCATTAACTGGTCCAAACTGCGGGTTAAATAACCACATCCATACAAAAGCTACTGCTACCATTGACACTATCGTTGGTAGAAAATACGTAGCTCGTACAACATTTCTAAGTGGGAACCATTTCTTATTTAATATGAGAGCAACTGCAAGAGATATTGCTACTGCAGGTATTAATGATCCAAATACATAATAGATAGTGACAAAAATCGATTTCCTAAATAGTTCATCCTCAACTAAATACGCGAAGTTTTCCATCCCAATAAATTCAGGAGGGTTAATTGCATCGTATTTAAAAAAGCTTAAACCTAATCCCCCTAATGCAGGTAATGCGACAAAAGTGATGACAATCGTTAATGCCGGAGCAAGAAACAACCATGGAGCAATTTGTTTTCCAGTTATTTTTTTTCGTTTTTTGGGTAATTGATTATCGGTAGTTGCATTCGCCTGTATTCCCATTACTGTCCCTCCTTACAAGGTCGTAATAGTCCAACTGTTAATGGAAAGGCTGTCCAAAATGTCCTAAAAATGAAAAAGTGATGATTAGGTTAATCTATATAACTCTTTCTCTACCTGTTGATTTCCGCTACAGGCACTCGCTTTCCGCGGGCGGTTCGGTAAGCCTCCTCGTCGCTAAACGCTCCTGCGGGGTCTTACACTGACCCTTCATCCCGCAGGAGTCTCGTGCCTTCCTCTACAATCAACATTGTGCTAAAGAATTAAAATTTTATCATAACTAAAAATCAAATAATGCTCTTAGACAGCCTACTACTGTTTAATCTTTTTGTTGCTGGATTGTTTTATTAATATTTTCTTCTGCTTTTTTCAATGCTTCTCGCGGTGTTACCTTTGATCCTTTGACTAAAACAGACTGAATCGCATTATCTACTTCCTGTTCATAAATACTGTGGTAAGGACCTACCCACTCTTGTGTATCCCATTTATTATCAAATGTTTCTACAATCCATGCGGCCTTATCCTTAAATTCTTCCTCAGAGTCTATTCCAGGAATATCTTCCAATCCTGTCACATTTTTAAATTCTTCACTATTTACGGCAGAATATCTTGCAGGCGCTGCAACCCAAAGTGTTTGCCAATATTGAGTTAATGCTTCTTTTGTAGATAAGAATTCTGCTAGTTTCCACGCTTCATCCGGATGCTTACTATCGGCACTAACTGCCCACATAACGGATTGTGCTCTTACTACTTTTCTATCACCTTTTGGAAAACTAGTAGCTTTAAACTTGAAATCAGGTGCTGCCTTTGTAATTGACGGGGCCATCCATGTTCCATCTAAATACATGGCAGCTTTTCCAGTTTGGAAGTATACGTCAGGACCAATTTGTCCCATTTCGGATTGATAAGGTGTTAAATTAAAATCTACCATTAGCTGTTTCCAATACTCTAGAGCTTTTATCGCCTCTTCTGAACCAATCGTGGATGTCTGCAAGTCATCACTCCAAATAGAACCATTAAAGGCCATTACATAATTCATAAAATTCCAAGCATTCCAACCTTGAACTAATCCATAACGTTCTACATTATCCCCATTTTTCTTTGTTAAAACTTCCGCGTCCTTCAACATTTGCTCTAATGTATAATCATGATCTGGTTCTTTTAATCCTGCTTCTTTAAATGCTTGAGGATCGTAATATAAAGCAAATAAATTCTCATCTTGTGGAATCGCATATGTTTTTCCATCCATTGTTGCTACTGGCCATGCTGCATCAACAAAATCACTTCGATCAATTCCTGATTCTTCAAAGTAATCATCTAAAGGAAGATTCATTCCCTTTTGAATAAAGTTTGGAACATCTGCAGCTCCTTGTCTGATAACATCTGGTGCATTATTACCCGCTGCTAACGTTAAGATCTTTTCTCGATAATTCGTATAGTTATTGAATTTAACCTTAATATCTGGATTTTGTTTTTCAAATTCTGGAATGTAGATTTCTGTATACAGTTTATCTTCCCAAGGCATGCCCCAGACGGACATACTGATTACGGTTCTGTCATCTTTTCCACAACCAGCAAGAAACAATAAGCATGAAAACGCAAGTATTGCGACAGCCTTTTTCATGTTCAGCACCCCTACCCTAATTTTTATCGAATATTTCATGCGGAGAAACTAGAGATGTATACTACCCTCCTTGTCCACTAAAACTTAGTAAATGATTATGTAAGTAAAACGTTTTCATTACCGCAATACTCAAATTCGAGACTTTCGGAGTAACGACACAAGTACTATTAACTAACAAAAATAGGAGCTGGGAAAGAGGTATATGGATGCAAATAAAAACCGAACTATAACTTGTTTCAAAACAAGATAGTTCGGTCACTTTATCAATTATAAAAAAATTTCTAGTTACCAGCGGAGGAAATACACGAAGACTCCTGCGGGAATAAAGGCCTCGATGAGACCCCGCAGGCGTTTAGCGCCGAGGAGGCTCATTAGCCGCCCGCGGAAAGCGAAGTGTATTTCCGAAGCGTTATAGCTACACTTACATTGTTCGGATTTACATTCAAGTCAAATGGTTATGTCCCAGCCTCTGCTTATTGCTGTTCTTCTTGATTATAATATTCTACTGCATACATGGCGCCTTCACTTACCATTTTCGTATCCTCTATATCGTGCGGGTCAGGGTTTCCGGCTTTTTCTATTAGCTCATCACACGCACCAGAGGATCTCCCAGTATAAATAACTTTCACTTTTTCCATTACTTTCCTTGAAACCTGTACTAATTGATCTCTATTATTCTTGGAAGATAAGTAAGAAGCTCCTGCTAGACCAATTCCTATTACTACATAAGGACTAATGCTTTTAACTTTACTCATGCTATCTTCCTCCTTAAGTCTTTGCCTATTATTTACCCCAATTATGAAGTTCCTAACATGACAAAAACATTAAGAATACGAAGATTGATTAAATAATTGTTTCACTAACCTTTGCAGCTTGAATAATTTCGCTTATTTCTTGTCTCTTTCCAGAAGCTAGTAATTCAACAATTTTACTACCAACAATGACGCCATCACAATAGCTACTTAACTCACGAACCTGTTCTGGTGAGGAGACTCCGAATCCTGCTAACACAGGGGCGCTTGAAAATTGTTTTAGGTCTTGCAAATAGTCGGATAATCCTTCCTCATATTTGCTTCGTGCTCCAGTAGTTCCTTTTACCGTCACTGCATAAAGAAATCCTTCCGTACTGCCAGCAATTTTTTCAATTCGGCTTTTTGGACTAGTTGGTGAGACGAGACGAATTAATGCGAGTCCATGCTCACTAAATGTAGGAGTGACCATATCCTCTTCCTCCATAGGCATGTCTGGGATGATAAGTCCGTCTACACCTACTTCTACACAACGAGCTGCAAAATGCTCAATTCCATATGAAAATATTAAATTGAAGTATGTCATGAGCACAATTGGAATCGAACGGGATTCTTTCCACTCGGACAAATTTTGCAATACGCCATCTAATGTCGTACCATTTGCCAGTGCACGTAATCCAGCCTCTTGTATCACTGGTCCATCTGCAACGGGATCAGAGAAAGGAATACCTAGTTCAACAACAGTGGCTCCACTATCTTCTAGAAACTGTACCTGTTCCCTTAAGTTTTCTAGTCCACCATCACCAGCCATAATATATGGAACAAATGCTTTATCCCCTTTTTCTAACACTTTTGCAAAAGCTGCATCTATACGTTCTTTCCCCATTACTTCCCGCCTCCAATTGCTTCTCTCACTGCATCTACATCTTTATCGCCTCTACCAGATAAACAAATGACGAGCGTTTCTGTTTCTTTCATTTCTTTTGCTAGCTTCATTGCATATGCAACGGCATGTGAACTCTCTAGTGCCGGAATAATTCCTTCTGTTTTCGATAAGAATTGAAATGCCTCTAATGCTTCAGAATCTGTAACCGACGTATACGTTACACGACCAATATCTTTTAAATGAGCATGTTCTGGTCCCACTCCTGGATAATCCAGTCCAGCGGAAATAGAATGTGCACTTTGGATTTGACCTGCTTCATCTTGTAGCAAGTACGTTAATGTACCATGTAGCACTCCTGCTTTTCCATCCGTCAATACTGCTGCATGTTTTCCTGTCTCAATTCCAGATCCTGCAGCTTCTACCCCATAAATCTTCACATCTTCATCTTCAATAAACGGATAGAACATTCCTGCTGCGTTACTACCGCCACCAATACAGGCAACAACCGCATCAGGAAGCTTCCCTTCTTGATCTAACATTTGTTGTTTCGTTTCATTCCCAATGACACTTTGGAAATCACGAACAATTCTTGGGAATGGATGTGGACCAACAACAGAGCCTAGAATATAATGAGTGTCTTCCACATTTGCCACCCAATAACGAAGCGCCTCATTAACCGCATCTTTTAATGTACCGCTCCCTTGTGAAACACCACGGACTTCAGCACCAAGCAACTCCATACGGAATACATTTAGTTGCTGACGTCGGATGTCTTCTTCTCCCATAAAAACAATACATTCTAAGCCAAGTAATGCACAAACAGTCGCTGTTGCAACACCATGTTGACCCGCACCTGTTTCCGCAACAACCTTGTTTTTACCCATTCTTTTCGTTAACAACGCTTGCCCAATCGTATTATTAATTTTGTGTGCACCAGTATGATTTAGGTCTTCACGTTTCAAATATACTTTTGGCCCACCTAATACTCTCGTTAAGTTTTCTGCAAAATAAAGAGGTGTTTCGCGACCAATATATTGTTTTAAATATTTTTCCATCTCTTGCGCAAATGCTGGGTCTGCAATTGCTTTTTCATATTCTTGTTCTAATTCCAAGACGGCTGTCATTAATGTTTCTGGAACAAAGCGGCCACCGAAATTTCCGTAACGGCCTTTATGATCTGGTGATGTGTAAGTTGCCATTTTTTGTACTCTCCTCTAATTTTGCATTTTTTATAAAAGCTCTTATTTTCTCTAAGTCCTTTACTCCGTTTGTTTCGACACCACTTGATACATCTACCATTATTGGTTGTACCTGTTTAATTGCCGTTTGCACATTTCCTGCATGTAATCCACCTGCAAGAATAAATTTACTTCGTTCAATTGGAAGGTCTCGTAATAAATCCCAATCAAAAGGAATACCACTGCCCCCTCGGAAATCAGTACCAGGACTATCAAGTAAGAAATAATCTACATGATTATCATAATCTAACAATCTATCTAAATCTGCTTTCGTTCGTATCGAGAAAGCTTTTACCACTTTGTTTGGAACACTTGCACAAAATTCCGGTGTTTCATCCCCATGTAATTGGATATAATCGAGATTTGCAACTTCTGCAATGTGCTTAATATTCTCTAACGTTTCATTTACAAATACTCCTGCAGCCTTCACATTGTTAGGAAATAGCCTTCTTAATTCCGCTGCTCGTTCGGGTGAGATTTTCCGTCTACTTTCCGCAAAAACAAATCCAATGACATCGGCACCTGCTTCACATGCAGCTAGTGCCGCTTCTTCCGACATAATGCCGCATATTTTAACTTGCACCTATTTCAACACCTTTCGAAATGGAACACGGAAATCATGAATAGTTGCTGCAATATCATCTGCAAGCATTAATGTTTCACCAACAAGGATTGCTTTTGCTCCAGCAGCTTCAACAAACTCTACATCTTGCTTCGTCTTAATTCCACTCTCACTCACTAAAAGGATATTTTCGTCTTTTAGCATTTCAGCAACCCGTTCTGTTACACCTAGATCTACGTGGAATGTTTTCAAATCACGATTATTAATGCCGACAATTCGCGCACCAATTCTAAGTGCTACTTCTGCCTCTTCTTCATTATGAACTTCAAATAATACATCTAAATTTAATGATCTTGCATATTGGTAAAGCTCGCGTAATCTCGCTTCTGGAAGTGCCGCTGCAATTAGCAAAATGACACTAGCTCCATGATCTTTGGCTACATCAATTTGTACCTCATCAATCATAAAGTCCTTGCAGAGGAGAGGAACATTCACTGCGTTCGCTACCGCTGAAAGATCTGCCATAGAGCCTTTGAAAAACTTTTGATCTGTTAATACAGAAATAGCTCCTGCTCCAGCATCCTCATAGCTCTTCGCTTGTAAAATAGGATCCACCCCGTCATTTATAATCCCTTTAGATGGTGAAGCGCGTTTTACCTCAGCGATAATATTTAATTTGTCTGCACTCGTAAATGTTTCATATAATGATGGGCGTTCTTTCAATGTTGTTGCTTGATGTGAACTGTAAATTGCTTTCAGCTCACGGACCTCTATTTCTTTTTGAGCAATGATTTTATCTAATATTGTTGCCACTTATACCACTCCTTGCTTACTTTGTTCAACTAAGAATTGTAATTTCGCTAAAGCTGCACCAGAATCAATACTCTCTTTCGCCAATTCAATACCTTCTTTAATCGTAGATACTTTTCCATTCGCATAAATTCCGATTCCTGCGTTTAATAAGACTGTATCACGGAACGGGCCTTCATCGCCTCTTAAAACACTCATCATAATATTTGCATTTCGTTCAGAATCGCCACCAAGAATTTCTTCATTCGAATAAGTCGGCAATCCAACTTCTGATGGATGAAGTGTGATTGTTTTTAAATTTCCGTCTTCTAAGATGACAAGGTGGTTATCCCCAGATAATGTTCCTTCATCAAGGAAGCCAGATCCATTAATAATCACTGCACGCTTTCTACCTAATTTCTTTAATACTTCGCCCATTAATTGTATTTTATCACGTCGGTAAATTCCTAACATCTGTGTATCCAGATTTACAGGATTTGTTAGTGGTCCAATTAAATTAAAAATTGTCGGTACACCTAAGTCCTTTCTAACCTTCATCACTGCTTTCATTGCAGGATGTACATTCGGTGCAAATAAGAAGGCAATTCCATTTTCTTGCAATAATTCTGCCGTTCTTTCCGGACTATTATCCAGTGAAACACCAAGGTGCTCAAGAACATCTGCACTACCAGTTTTGCTGGAAACACTACGATTTCCATGCTTTGCAACTGTAATTCCGGCACCAGCAATTACAAACGCTGATGTCGTACTAATATTGAAACTTCCAGAACGGTCGCCACCAGTTCCACAGTTATCGATCACACTGCCTTCCACTGTAAAAATAGCAGGAGATTTTTCACGTATCGCCTGGACTAAGCCAGTAATTTCATCCGCGGTTTCTCCCTTCAATGACAATAACCCTAAGAAAGCACCTGCTTCACTTTCCGTCACTTTTCCGTCAAATAGTAAGCGTGAAGCCTCTGTCATTTCCACCATCGTTAAATTTTCACCGTTCATTAATTTTTGTAAGTATTGTTTCATCATATATACCTCTCTCCTTATTTTTTAATATAGAAAAAGCCCCCTGTAAATGCATGCTTCACATTTACAGAGGGCGAAAAGTCCGCGGTGCCACCTCAATTGAGGAAATGAATCCTCATCTCTATGAATAACAGGCCAACTGCCCGATATTCAGTCCTATTAACGGTGGAAGCCGAATTTCCCTACTTTTGTTTCAGGAAATCTCTCATAAGTCCATTCCGCAAAGTCGCCGTACTGGATTTCCACCATCACCAGCTCTCTGTTCACGTCGTGCATTTGCGTACTACTCTTAATCATCAATTTACATATATAGTCATTATATTAAGTGTTAAAAAAATACAAAAAGGGCCCTCATCCAAAGGACGAGGAACCCGTGGTACCACCTTTATTAGCTAAAATAAGCTCACTTAGTCGGCAACAAGCATTTTTTGCTTAATGCCCGTCTTTTGTATCGCCAAGACATATGCGCCAAATCCTACTGTTTGCATATAGCAAAGTTCAGCTTGGAGGCTCAGAAGCCCATTCACTATTTCTGCACATCAGTTCTCACCAACCACTGACTCTCTACAGTGCTACAAAATAGCTACTCCCCTTCATCAACGCCTGAATTATGAATATGTTTGAATTATTTATCATCTTACCTTTTTGATTTCTGATTGTCAAGGGATATTTTTATTGTTTAAAAAAGGACATTATAACGAATCCAGTACCGACTCCAATTATTGTTCCTGCCGCTACTTTTTCAAAAAATATTCCTAAACAATCTCAAACACAACGCAACCAATTAAGGCAACAGCCCCACGTTCATAATTCAATATTTGTTATCATACCGTCCTCATATTAATATATGTATCTTTTATATATTCGAGCTTTATCTAAATTTAATTCTTCGTGTAACGGTTGTTAATTTGGTAAAATTTGCATTCTTTGAACTCGACCACGAGTATAAGCGAGTAAAACGGTAATGAGAGACATGAATTAACAGTTAACAGACCTCACTACTCTTCTTAGTGCACGAGATGTATCTTTAAGCCTATTAATCACAAAATATCGCATTTTACTGACAATTCACTTTGTTGTTATGATTATAGATGAAAATAGTTAAAGCTATTCCCCCTAGTTCTTCTAATTGGAAAAGTTTCGTTTTCCAAAGTTAGTAAGCTGTGCTGACACACACATATCCCCGTGTCAAAACAACAATTTCCAAGTATTGATTATTAAAAGGAAATTAAGATTATTGAGGAGTGTTTGAATGCAACAACAAGAAAAAAGTTCTAAACCATCATTATTTTACTCATTAACGATCCTCACTACGGTCGTTGCTATTATCTCTGTTGGCTTGCTTGTTTTTGAAGCATCCATACAGATGATGTTATTCATTTCGATTATTACGATTATCCCTTTTATTATGAAGTTAGGATCTTCATATAAAGATGTGGAGAAAACAATTTTTAATTCCATGTTAAAAGCTTTGCAACCATCTCTCATTTTATTAACAGTTGGAGTGTTAATAGGATCATGGATTGCATCAGGTACAGTACCGGCTGTTATTTATTATGGAATTCAATCTATTTCTCCGGAGTATTTCTTAGTAACAACTTTAATTTTTTGCTCGATTGTATCGTTAGCTACCGGTTCTTCATGGGCAACACTAGGGACCGCTGGAATTGCGATGATGGGTATTGGTCATAGTCTTGGAGTTCATGTTGGGGTTACCGCTGGCGCTATTATTAGTGGTGCTTATTTCGGAGATAAACTTTCACCATTGTCCGATAGTACGAATTTATCACCTGCAGTAGCTGGTGCAGAATTATTCACACATATAAAACATATGCTTTGGACGACCGTTCCTGCATATATCATTACAGCTATAATTTTTACTGTAATTGGATTTAATTACGGCGATCAAGATGCTAGTTCAGCAGAAGTTAATCAACTTACCACCTATTTAGCAGATAATTTTAACCTAGGGATCGCATCACTAATTCCAATTATTGTACTATTTACACTTTTAATTACAAAAAAACCAGCAATCACGTCTATCTTTATGGGGGCATTAGCTGGAGCTTTCATCGCTATATTTTATCAAGGAATGAGTGTCAGTGGAATATTGGATGTATTCTATAATGGCTTTTATGTAGACTCTGGAATTGTAGTAATAGATACGTTATTACAAAGAGGCGGATTAACGAGTATGGTTAACTTAGTCATCCTCTTCCTATTTGCACTTGGTTTAGGAGGCTTACTGCAAAAATCCGGAGTGTTAGAAACTATTATTCTATCCTTTGCAAGTAAAATTAAGAGTAAGGGAATGTTAGTATTTGTTACAGTGATAGTTGCCTACTTCATGTTAGCTTTAGGAGGAGCATTTTCATTCTCGGCTGTAATGACTGGTACGATTATGAAGCCTTTATTTGACAAGTTCAATTTAAAACCAGAAAACTTATCTAGAATTATTGAGGATACCGCAACACAAAGTTGTTCGTTACCGCCATGGACAGCTAGTGGTTTATTTACTGCAGCAGCACTTGGTGTCTCGCCATTGGTTTATATTCCATTCTGTTTCTTGGCGATAATTACTCCTATCTTCACATTAATTTATGGTTTTACAGGCTTTACCCTCACTGAAAAAGAAATGCCTATGAAACAAAAGAATCATTTTGTTGAAGCTTAATGATCCCATTTTGAGCATGAGACTGCCTACTTGTCTCATGCTCTTTTTATTACTCTCTCAAAAAAAACGGAAATGTTGTCCCTTGCACTGATCTTATTTCACCTATTGTCTCAATAAATTTTTCTAATGATGATGTGAGGAATGCGTCCTTTTTACGAATAAATACTGTTTTTATTTTGCTATATTGCTCAGGTAAGCGGTGATATTGCATTAGTCCCCGTGCATGGTGATGTTCCACAATTGACTTAGGGACGTAAGATACCCCTAACCCTGAATATACACTTCCTAATATCGTTTCGAGCGTACCCAGTTCCATTAACTTCGATGGAACTACTTGTTCATCCCGTAACCATTCTTGTAACTTCGCTCGATATCCACAGCCAGAACTAAATACAAGGAATGGTTTTTCTTTTATTTCCTCTAATGAGACAGGATTCATATCGGAAACGAGCACCAATTCTTCTTCAAACACATCATACTGAACTAAATCAGGATGGACATTATGATTCCCTGCAGTTATAAATGCACCATCTAAGCGATAATTAAGTACTTCATCTATGAGCTCTTCTGTAACTCCTGTTGTTAAGGATAAATCAACATTTTGATATTTTTTATTATAAGTAGATAAAATGAATGGGAGTTTTATGACGGTTTCCACCGATCCAATTTCTAATTTCCCTGTTGGTTTATCCGCATTTTGGAATGCTTTCTTCATATCTGTCACTTGCGATAAAATCTTTTCCGCGTATTGAATGAGTGTTTTCCCTTCAGGAGTAAGGGTCATACCACGATTATGACGGTGAAAAAGCGGCGTTGTTAATTCTTCTTCTAGTTTATGAATCCTTGCTGTTACATTCGATTGTACATAATTCAACTCTTTCGCTGCCTTACTTATATTCCCTGTTTCTACTACCTTCATGAAGATATATAGATCTTTTAATTCCATCAGTTTCACCCCTAGCATTCCTGATTTCTTTGGTATCATTTTTTCTGATGCATACCATCTCTTATAATCATTTTACACGATATCAAATGTGATGTTAAATATATATATTCATGGTAAGTTCTGGGGAGGGAAGCATCTTGAAAAACAGTATTTTATATGGAGCATTTTTATGCTTAATCGCTAGTATATCGTGGGGAGCGATGTTTCCTGTAGCGAATCATTCCTTTCAATATATTGAACCATTTTATTTCACAATTTTCCGTTACATACCTGTAGCGATCATTCTTGTCATTATGTTGTGGTTCAAAGAAGGTAAGAAAGCATTTCGTACAGAAGGAAAAGGAATCGCACTATGGTTCTTCGGAACAATGGCCTTTACTATATATAATTTATTTATATTCTGGGGTCAGGATAAAATGGGAGATTCAGGAGTTTTATTAGCTTCGATTATGGAATCGCTGATGCCAATGATTTCTGTACTTATTCTATGGGTGATTAGCGGGATTCGACCAAAAGGCTACAACATGCTAAGTATAGGTATTGCTTTTATTGGTGTGCTTTTAGTCATCACAAAAGGTGATTTTTCAAGCTTGCTAAGTATGAAGAGTCAATTAATTCCCCTTATAGCACTTTTTGCATCTGTTGTAGGCTGGGTTTTATATACAATGGGTGGCAGTCGTTTCAGTGGATGGTCGGTATTAAGATATTCCACACTTACATGTTTATATGGAACTGTAACAGCAACTATTGTCGTACTTGTAACTACAATGTTCGGTGTGATCGAAGTACCTACGTTAGCTACAATCGATGCTGTTAAGTTCGATCTAGCATTTATGATCATTTTCCCTGGTTTAATTGCACTTCTCGGCTGGAATGTCGGAGTTAGTATATTGAAACCAGTTAACGCACTACTGTTTATCAACTTTGTTCCAATTACAACAGTAGTTGTGACATTTATTCAAGGTCATGCTCTGACTGTATATGATATCGTCGGTATATTACTTGTAATTGCAGCGTTGTTACTCAATAATATTTTCCAACGAAGAAAAGCAAAAGAAAGAGCGTATAAAGACACACGCTCCGAATTACAAACAGCGTAACACTGCTTTATCGTATTAATACTAAAAGCACCGTATTTAACGGTGCTTTTTTTTGCGGTTGAATAGTTCCCTTGATTTGAGATATGTGCCTATTTGGTTCTTATTTTGATTGAATAGTTACCTAGAATGGAGATTTTCTTTTTTATGGGACTTATTCCGAGCGAATAGATACCTAGATTGAAGCTTTTCCTTTTTTCGGGTCTTATTCCGAGCGAATAGTGCCCTCATTAATAGATTTCCACATTTAAGGTAACTATTCCGACCGAATAGTTACCTTTCTCAAAAATTATCACGCTGATGGTAACTATTTCGAGTAAATAATTACCTTATTTAACGATTTGTACTTTTGAGGGATTTATTTCACGCGAATATCACTGCTTGTCACAGGACCATAAAAAGGATTTTTCTTCATATCTGCTATAAAATCAATTGTCTTCGCTTGATACATGTTATCACGGTATTCATACGTAATAATTATATCTCCAATAAAACTTGCAGGAGCTATTTGCCCACTTACACTGACCATTAACTGATTATCCATTACTTCATAATCAATAATGTTTCCAAAAATTATATCCTTAAATAAGTTCTTCGAATCAATATCTAAAGGAGCAATATTAATTTTATACTGTTTATCTCTAACTCGAATCTCCGCATGATCCTTTGATAGGTTTGTTTTCACATTTTTATAAATGATAGCCAAAGGATTATCTACAATCACTTCGTTACCTAAAAGGCGATTATCCAGCGTATTGAAGACATGTACTTCTTCTAACAATAAACCCGTGCCATACCCTGTGGTTAAAGTTATTATTAGTTCTTTCTTTTCGTCCAAATTGATATCTAAATAGAAAATTTTTGGTAAGAAAGCTGGGGTCGTTACACTATTCCAAAAAGGTCTTGTATAAATTCCTCCCTTGAAATCAACCTTAAGTTCTCTATACATACCACCCATTTTCTTACCATACAGCGTTATTTTCTCTTCATTAATACTACTAACAATTTCATATCCTTCCATCTCTGCACCTGCAAAAGTTGGAGAAATTAATAGAAGGATTCCTAATATAAAACTGATATATGCTTTCATTGGAAACACCTCATTTTAGTGTTCCCAAATACTTGCTCTTATGCACTCCTACATACAAAACACTCAATGCAAATCTATCCGATAAATTCGCGAACTCTCTCCCCACGGGTGATAACCGATACCAATATATTCAAATCCATATTTCTCATAGTAACCAATATGATCGGTACAGAGGTACATATAGTTAAAGCCGCCTTCTTTAGCTGTTTTCTTTCCTTCTTCCAATAGGATAGTTCCATATGCATTTCCTCTGTAATTCTCTTCAATATATAAAGAACAGAACCACGGATATAAATCCATGCGGCTAATAAAGTCATTTGTAATAAGACCTGCACAACCAATTATATTGTCACCATCTATTAACAAAAACCATTGTGGCAAAGGTTTGGAGAGGTCTGTACAATGTTTTATACAATCTTCATATACCATCATACTTTGCTCATTTGCCCATTTACTTTGAAAATACTGAATGGCTACATCCATATATTCAGGATGTTCTTTTACGGAAATTATCTTCATTTATTCACACCCTTGAAATCAAGTAAGTAAATAAGCGATAACTAACCTTGTGGAACAGATTTATATTCAAACCATTTACCATCTATTTTCACAAGTAAAAAGTCACTATTACTTTCTATTGATGTACTATAAATCTTTGCATCGATCGGGAGCTTCGTTGCCGTACCATTTTGAAATGTATCGCCAGGTGAATATACATTTTGTATTTCACCAATTTTTTCTATACTCGTATCATGAACGTCGGATGAATACAACTCGTATACTCGGTCTTTGAACATAAATATATCTGCATTTTCGTCATTCTCGACCATATCATTTGCAATTCCTTGCGCTTCAGTCCAAGTAGTAACATTTGGTTTATTACAACCGACAATCAATACCAATGAAATACAGATCATAAATATTACCTTCTTCAAAATACATCCCCCCTTTTGTATTTTGACGATATTTTTTATAAAAGGTTTCTCCTTTAGCGGTCATACATTTACTCATTTATTATTCCAACCTTTTTATCGCCCCTACTACCACATCTGGTCTATCCATATATATAGCGTGGCTTGCCTCTGATGCAATTATCAATTCACTACATTTATTTAGCTGTGCTTGCTGGACGATGAGTTCTTCCCACTTCTCTTCTAATATCCGTATTTCAGATTCAGGAAGACCTTCTTTCATTCCTAATGTAATGTTGTAATCTTTATCGCGGCCAATAACAATAAGAGGTATCTCTGGGAACTCGCCTAAACTCTTTATTACTTCAGCATCCTGCTTCCAATGTTTGATTTCAGAATACATCGCTTTATACATGGAAGGATTCACTTGAAAATCTAATATGCGTTGTTGTATATGAGCAGGGAGCAGTTTTTGTTTGTCAGTAAGAGTAGGTTTTAACATTTTTTCTAATTCTCGCTGATCCATTAGAGAATAGGTCTGACATTTTTGCATCCAAAGTTCATCTGTATCTTCTTCATCTAACGTAGGTAAGTCTAGGTCATCTAATTCCTGCAAATCTACCGAAGTGGAATCTACTAATACGATTCCAGCTACTTTTTCAGGATATTCTTTGGCAAAGTGCTGTACACAAAGTCCTCCATATGAATGCCCTACTAAAATGACAGGTTCTGCTAGATTAAGTTTACGAATAATCTCATTTAATTCGGTAACCACAGCCTGTGTATTGCGGATCTCAGAACCAATCTCACTCAAACCAAGTCCAGGGCGATGAAACAGGATAACTCTATTGGTTGGAGCAATGGATTCAGCAACATTTATCCATTCATAAAACGAGCAACCCATTCCAGTAACAATAATGACAGGTCTTCCTGTATTACCGATTGTATGTATCTCTAGTCTCTTATTATTAATATTTAAAAATGTAGAAATAGCACTCCCCCCAGTAGGCTATATTTTCTAATGCTTTCACTACTTTTCATCTTCATTATATCTCTTTATATAATAAAAAATGGCAAGTATATTTATATACCCACCATTAGCTATTTGACTCTAATAATAACTGATCTATATTTATAATTGCCTTCAACTGATGTAATAAATCCAAGCCAATGATTCCATCTAAATCAAAACCATCATTCATTGCACCTATTTCCAATATAAACTTTTCAACTTCCATATCTCCAACTCTTACGGAGTCCACCTTTTTCGAATATACAAACTCTGATCCACCAACTCCAGTAATACGATATATCATGTCATTTTCTTCTGCGACAACCCCTATTGATTCTGCTAGGTCTGATGAAATAACTGTACTACCCGATCCTGTATCTACTAATACACGTTGCAAATGAAGTGTTTTTCCGTTAAACGTTAGTTCCATATCGGCCAGTAATAAGCCATTTTCAATTAGTAGTTTTTTCACTATCGCCTAACACCAACCCATTTTTTCTCTATGATATTGGGATGTTTACGGCTAGTATGAAGAACATATAATTCCCTATTAGGCTCTTCTTGATGAATTTCTTTATAGGCTCTCATTGCATCTGGGGAGTTAGAAAACTTTTTCAACGGTGCAATGTCTTCTAAAATACGCTCACTTTTTTCATTCGTATGTGCTCGAAGTGCTTCTATTAAAACCCACTGTCTTGGAAATGCTTTACACACATCTTCCCACTTCAATTGAGTCACCTCCACAATACTACTTATTATTATAACATGTACTTTTGTTCATTCCCCTGTCAAATCCCATGGTAAAATATTATTGCCTAAAAAAAAGACAAACCAATCAAAATCATTGGTTTGTCAGTCAAATATATGGAATATATTAAAGGTATTACTTTTATAGTTGATAAAATCCCTTCGTATTTCGATAAAGTATCTCGTAAACCTTGTGCACATCTAGTTGCTTTATCTCAGCGATTTTTTCAACGGATCGATGAATCATGTTAGGTTGTGTTATTTTCTCTGCAAATTCACTTTCGAATTGCCAAGGTCCATCCGTTTCCACCATCATTTGTTGTAGTGGATATCGTGCGACAAGACGCTGAATTTCTTCCTCGTACATAACATCTGGGGTAATCGAAATATGATACCCGTTTTGAATCATCCGCTCGATTGTTTTATTATCGCCTTTAAACCAATGGAAGTGCGCATTTTTAATAGAATGCTTTTCTAATAGATTACATACTATCGGTGCATCGTCATACACGGCGTGAAGTACGACCGGTTTATCCCACTTTTTAGAAAATCTTAGAAAGGCGTCTAATAGTTCTGTGTACCCTTCTAAAGAAAAGGCACCTTCACTTTCTATACGTGAATAATAAGGAAGGCCTACTTCACCTACAGCTACCATTTTATCGAGATTGGCTTCCATCCACTGAAACAAATCTGCTGCCTCATGATCCGTCAACAATTCCTGTTCAGGATGAAAACCAAATGCTGGTTTCACTTGAGGATAGATTTTTGCTAACTCAAGATTTTTTCGGCATGATTCCAAATGAAAGGAAACAGATACGAGATCTGTACAGCGCGCACTCTCCAAGCTCTCCATGATATGCTCGATTTCCTTTTCCTTATAAAGATCCAAGTGAATATGGGCATCGATTATGTTATTCATCACTTTCCCCACCTAACCCATTTTGCACAATTGTGGAGCTTATTTTTCTTTTCCATTCAAGGAACTCCTCTGTAAGTAACAACTCCTGCTTTCGTGGACGAGAAAAAGGAATAACGAACTCATTCGCAATTTGTGCTGGATTGCTTGAAAATACAAGTATTCGGTCAGAAAGGAAGAGAGCTTCATCAATATTATGGGTAACGAACAGTATAGTTCTTTTATATTGAGACCAAATAGATAGAAGCCATTCATGCATTTCTTGGCGCGTGAAATCATCCAACGCAGAAAATGGCTCATCCAGGCAGATAAGTGATTGTGGACTTAATAAAGCACGAATAAAGGCTACCCTCTGTTTCATACCTCCAGATAACTCTTCTGGAAATGCTTGTTCATAACCTCCTAGTCCTGCTTTTTGAATCATTTCCTTTGCCTTCACTTTATCCTTTGTTCCATGGAGCTCTTGCCCTAGTATGACATTGTCCAATACTGTTCTCCAAGGTAGAAGCGCCGGTTGTTGGGGCATGTAACTAATAAATCCACGTTTTCCCGTAATGTTATCATCATCAAGTGAAATCGCCCCATGATCTGGATTCAACAACCCTCCGATAAGTTGAAACAATGTACTTTTTCCACTTCCGGATGGTCCGAGAATTGTTACAAATTCTCCCTCTTCGACATGGAGACTAATATTCTTTAATATTTCACGTCCATCAAAGCTTTTCGATAGCTCCTTCACTTCTAATGCGCCCATCCAACTCAAGCCCCCTTCCTTCTGCCTTTAATTAACAGATTTTCAAATAATGTGATGATCCCAAAGAATAGGAGACTCAAAATCATCACGATAAAAATCGCCACAAATACGCGATCTGTTCTAAACGAAGAACTCGCCAGTGTCATATACACACCTATTCCTTGCTTTGCTCCAAGCCATTCTGAGATAACTGCTCCCATTACACTATAAGTAGCAGCAATCTTTAAACCTGAAAATAAAGCAGGTAAAGAATTAGGCCATTCTAATTTCGAAAATAATTGTAGCTTATTAGCACCAGCCATTAACATGTAATGTTTCATTTCTGGCGGTGTATTTTTAAACCCACCAAGAGCGGCTATTGTAATCGGGAAAAAACAAACTAATGTAATAATGATAATTTTTGGTAGTACCCCAAATCCAAACCAAATCACAAGGAGTGGAGCCAAAACTATGATTGGGACATTTTGCGATAAAATTAACAGTGGATATACAGCCTCTCGTACTCCAGGTAACAGATGTAAGAGAATTGCTACGATCAGCCCGACAGAACACCCAATCACAAAACCTGTTAATGCAAGTCCGATTGTTGATTGGAGATGATGTGTAATGTTTCCAAAGTTACTCCAGCCCTCCAATACAATGACAGAAGGAGCAGGTAATAACCATGTTGGTACATCCGCTACTTTTACAGTAACCTCCCATATAGTAAGTAAAAGGAGGAGAACCAATGCTGGTCTCCATCCTTTCTTCCATAGCGCTCCCAATAGTTTTACCATTTTTTATTCCCCTTGCTTAGGTAAAAATTCATTCGTGAATGCTTTCTTAACATCAATTTTTTCTTCTAAAAGATCTCTATCAAACATCCAGTTCATATAGTTTTCCCAAATTTCTTCTTTTTGCTCTCCCCAACGAGGAGCATCGTCTTGATAACGAGTAGCAAGCCACTGTTGTGATTTTTTCACAAGCTCTGCATCTAAGTCAGGTACAGCTTTTACTAAAATGTCCGCAGCTTCATCTGGATTTTCAATAGCAAATTGATATCCTTTTGTAACAGCTGCCATAAAAGCTTTTACCGTGTCTGGATTTTTGTTAATCATGCTTTCATTCGTAGAAATAACTGGTGTGTAGTAGTCCAGTTGATCAGAGAAATCCGTTAAGTACATCATATTTAAATCATCACCACGGATTTCCGCTTCGATACCTGTCCATGCATAATAAATCCATGCAAAGTCGATATCTCGTTTTACCGCAGTAAAGAAATCAGTATTCCCCATATTTACAATATCTAGTTTGTTAATATCAGCATTTTCTCCTTCCATTAAAGAAGAAATTACTGCCTCCTCGACAGGAGCGCCCCAACCGCCATATGTTTTACCTTCAAAATCTTTTGGAGATGTGATATTTTTTTCCACTGGAGAGGCAAATCCAGACGTATTATGTTGGATAATTGCACCAATAGATACGATTGGTACATCTTGCACACGTGCTTCTGTAATGGCCTCTTGTGCACTAATACCAAAATCCGCTCTTCCAGCAGCAACTAGCTGATCAGCACCAGTCTCACCTGGCATCATAATTTCAACTTCTAAACCTTCATCTTTAAAATATCCTTTTTCTTGGGCTACATATAAACCTGTATGGTTCGTATTTGGTGTCCAATCAAGCACCATTGTAACCTCTGTTAAACCATCTTCATTTTTGCTTTTACTATCTTCAGCACCACAACCTGCTAGCAATAGTAAAGCTACTAAACTAAATAACCACTTCTTCATCCTCTTTTTCCCTCCATTATTTTTGGAAAGAGAACCGCTTGAAAACGAAAAAGATGCCCATAGGTTATGAACCTGGGCATCAAAAAGAACACTCATTAACTTTAAATGATTTGATGTTCCCTTCGCTGGTATGAGCCAGAGCAGGTTCTAAGGGTCAGCACCTAACGGATGCTATCTCAACCGGCACTACCGGTCCCCCCACATTCCACATGATGTAATTTTCATCTTTAGTATAGCAGATTAAGAGAGTGTGTCTAGTTTTTTGATTTTCTAAGTAAATCACGATATTTGTCCATATAATTCATTTTCTCTGTCTCCCTTTTCTATCGGAAAACAAAAAAGCATGTCCCTTCAACCTGTGAAAATACTAGGTTAAATGAACATGCTCCAAAACTCGTGTAAATATGTCAAAAGATAACTGTTGATTTAGTCAACAGAACAAGTTAAAATGAACATAAATCAAATAACCTGTGGGCGAGTCACAGGCAAAGTCATTTCCGTTAGAGGTCGGCAAACCCCTAACATTATGGAAATGGCTTTTTCATTTGTCCGGTCTATTAAGTTAGTATTTATTTTAACTCTATCAATCTTTTATTACAATACTATTAGATAAAAGATATACAGTATTTAGACCTAACTGTGAAAAAAGTCCTTTCATCCCATACCCTTTTAACCCGTTTTTTTGCATCTATAAGAAAGAAAACTCAATATCAATAGATCCTTCCTTAAAATTCCCTTGATTTATGGAACACATATGGACTAATAACACATTAGGACTACATATGTCGCTTTAATAAATACCAAATTCTTTTCTCATCGCATCTTCGAAATGTTGATCTACATACTGTTTGACAAAACGCTCACGTTTATTTAAATCCTCTGCTTTCCTAAACCATCCAACTTTAATAAAACGTTCTTCTATGGGTTTTGTGGACCATATAGAGAGTGCTTTTTCTTCTAATGCTCTAGTCACTTTGCGATCTGCTAAAAGCGCTTCAAAACGATCTAACCTTTCCTGCTCTCTTGAAGGTAACATTTTTTGAAAATCTCTCATCTGACTTTCCATTTGATCAGCCGCAACCTGTTCAAATGCTATTTTCATTTCGTTCATGATTGTAGTCTTCATTTTATCAAAATCAACAACTTGAATAGACTTCTCATCCTCAAAATCTACTGGAAAAGGTCGTAATTGAAAATGATTAGGGAGACTATCAAAAATCCCATCTAATGACCATTTATCATTTCTTTTCTCTATGATAAACCGGGCTATTTTAAAATCTAATTCATCATAGATTTTCTCATTATTTATCCTTGTGATATAATGCAATTTTCTTTCACTCTCTAATGTTCTGAACCAGCCATCAATTGTATTAGCATGTTTACCTAACATTTTAGCAAAATCACTTATTTTCCAATGTTCCTGTGACAAATTACTTCCTCCTTTCAAAGTTTAAAATGTATTAAATATATAGAGCACAAAACCATAAGAGTCACATATATGTGTTATCTATGTAGAGTAACCAACATTTGTAGTACATATCTAGTGAAATTATACTTCAAAAAACTAGATAAATCTAAGAAAAGTATTTGATTACAAGAGAGAAAAGTCAATTAAAAAAATTATAAAGATGCTGTTCTGGTTAAAAAACATTTTTGTGATATACATGTACTCCCTATACACATTCACTTAACATAACACCTGTTTTGGGAAGTGTAAAAAAAGCCAAAATCCTCATAAGGATTTTGGCTTTTTTCTTTATTTAGAAGTAATACATACTTGTACTAGCAACGTTCTCTTTTTGGATTGCGAACAATTATGTTACTTATCCTATATAACACCCTATACAACCATATAGACTACAAAATGCTTACTTTAATTTTTTCCCTTTCTTTTTTTGTGCAGGAAAATGATATTTTTTTGCGCTTTCGATGATTTTCTTCGCAAGAATTTCAGCTTCTTCTTTAGACATTGCCATTTGCGTTTCCCCCTTTAAAAATTCCTATTTTCTTTATTGCCAATCAAAAGGGAAATTATACAGTTAAGTTTAAAATATAGAGAGAATAATAGAGTCCGCATTAAAATTCTGTTGGTTTTTATTAATCTAAATGGTTAGTTAATGTACTACAAGAATCCTTTTCTAGCTTTGACAATTTTTTACTCTTGTTGAATGTATGTATTTGGTTAATTTCATACATTCAATGAAGATAAGGAATATCTTTGTTCAACTGACGAAGTAATTTAGGGAATGAAGGAATAATTAATTTCCATGCCGAATGAATTAATTATAAAGTAAGGAAATATTGCCTTGACCAAAATGGGGAATTTTAGAGGGGGAGATTAATGGAATTCGAATTTTGGGACTTTGATATTATTAAAGGAGAGGAAATTGATTTACATCTTGTAAAAACAGTACCAGGAAACAAAGAAAAGAACTGGGTTCCAGCTTATCAGTTCAACATTTCTCTACCTGGTTTACTCAAACCCATTGGTAAGATTGATATAAGAATTGGTTACAATGAAAACCTGTATTATGGTGGGCATATTGGCTATTCGGTTAATGAGGATTATAGAGGTAATTATTATGCTGCAAAAGCTGTATTGCTTTTGAGGAAAGTTGCAAAGGCTCATAAAATGGAAAAACTATTTATTACTTGTAATCCAGACAACATCGCTTCAAGAAAAACTTGTGAATATGTCGGAGCTAATCTTCTAGAAATCGTTGATGTCCCAGAAGATAATGATATGTATCAACGAGGAGAAAAGGAAAAGTGTATCTATGAATGGGTGTGTAATTAGGTTAGAAACTAACCTTTTCGGCTAACGCGTGCTCTAATAGAATAGCGCAGGAGTCGATCCACTTAAAGGTGCATTACTTCAACATTTTTTAAGTTGATACTATATATAAGGACAGGATACTTGAATAAAATATTGAAGTATATTTTTAATAACCACTTAAAAATCGGAAATACGAAAGCAGCATACTAAAGATTGATAGATTTATATGATGATAAGGAGGAAAATACGATGAAAATCGAAAGAGTTACATCCCTCGAAAAGTATAAGTTGGATTTACTCATAGATGATAGTTTATCCGATAAAGAGATTAGTGGATGAATACACATTAGGGAGTAACAAATTTGATAAAAATGGTGAATCACTTTATATTGCAAAAATAGATGACGAGGTTGTTGGAATTGGTGGTCTAAATATTGATCCATATCTTAACCTTTCCAATGTAGGACGAGTAAGGCATCTTTATGTTTTGCGTAAGAATAGGGGAACTGGTGTAGGTAAGAAACTTCTAAACACAATAATCGATGAAGCAAAGGGATACTTTCGGACAATAAGGTTATCATCTACTGAAGACCCAGCTGCCGTTAATTTATATAAAGAATGTGGCTTCTCAAAAGTAGAAGGAATTTATAAAGCTAGTCACATATTCAAAGTATCAAAAGCTACCAATAAAATAAAAAGAAGCTAAAATTAATAGCTCCTTTTTATTTTATTGGTCCTAACTTAGCGAAGATTGCGATATGTAAAGAATCTATTTAATTTATCGACAACTGCGATTAATAAACTTGAATTGTAATTTCCGCATTAGAGGAAACTTTAAATACTTCAGTTTTAAAATTCATTGCAACTCCAGTTAATTTGAATCTATATGTTCCTTTTGGAAGTTTCCATAAATCTATAGTACCTGAAACCCCGATTCCCATTGCACCACCGCCTGTTAATTGGTATGAATCATATAGAAAACTGTTCCTGTAAATATATAGATGTCCAGCAAAAGCATATGGCAATAAAGTATCAGGTTTAATTTTCCAATTAATAATATGTCCTGATGCACCCCAATTTAGACTAGAAACTCCTCCACCACCTACAAAGGTAGCCAGTGGGGATATAAGCCCTTCAACATTTTTATTTGGAGGTGTTACAACTGTAATAGACTGATCTACCCGTCCGTCTAAAGGAGTGGAATCATTTGCAGCATAACCGACGTTTGACATTCCTAGAACAAAAACAATTGATATAATTAAAACCACTAGCGTTGCATTAAATTAATTTTATTATTAAAAATACTCGAAATGTTCAATTTTATTGTTTTGCGCAAAGAAAA
>VEFU01000299.1 GCA_007679095.1 Paenibacillus bovis | reverse complement strand
ATTTGTAAGATGAAATTGATTTTTTAAATGAATAATTGGAAGTATGATTGGGGGTAAATTGAGTAGTGGTTTTAGATAGGATGGTAGATTGGGGAGTGTAGTAATTGGTAGGATTTTGTGAATAGGAATCAGGTAGTGGACATGGATGGGACAGCCTGTTTGTTGAAGATTAAACAGAAGAAGTTTACGTTGAGAATTTTGTAATTGAGTGCTCATTTGTGGGATTGGTTATTCATTATTTAATAAGTGGATTGGTATGAATAATTAGTGCTAGGGAA
>VEFU01000298.1 GCA_007679095.1 Paenibacillus bovis | reverse complement strand
CATATAGTTGAATTTGAGGAAGTGCGGGTAATGGATATAGTTGTTGGGGATTTTGAAAAATGAGTTGATGAAGGTTGATAGCATGAAAGTGAGTGAGAAATTTAGTGATATAGGTATGAAGGGGGTGGAAGATTTTTAGAGGAGGTTGATGTTGTGGGTCGTGATGGGATAATGTGATGTAATGACGTTGTGATTTATGATTTTGCGTATTTAGGATACGATAAAGGTTTTTTGTTGCAGGAGTGGTCAGTTTTTGGGCATTAGTGGAAATTTTGATCG
>VEFU01000297.1 GCA_007679095.1 Paenibacillus bovis | reverse complement strand
TGGTGATTTGGAAATTATGGTAGAATGATTGTTATGGGGGGGTGTGTTGTTAATTGGTGGTGATGGATTAGGTGGTATAATAGAGGGAGGAGAAGAAATAGGAGTAGGAGGTATGAGTGGATTAGTTGGTGGACGTTGGTTAGTTTATTTGGGATGGAAAAGAGGTAAATCAAGTAAGGGTGGAGCGAGACAAATGGGTGGAGGATTAAAAGGTATTAAAGTTGGTTATGGTATGGTTGTTAGGGTTATGGTTATTGTTTGGATGGTGGTAGTGGGGAT
>VEFU01000296.1 GCA_007679095.1 Paenibacillus bovis | reverse complement strand
TACTGAATAACCATCCTTTCCCCTTACCACAATCTTCCCAAACCAACCACCAAATCCCTACATAATAATAAACCACACTATACCACTTCCAACCATCACATACATACCTCAACCAAACAATTTACCTCCTACTCCATATTCCTCTAACCCATTATATTTTCCAATATATTTTCACACACCAACTCGCACTCCTCCTCTACCTATACTAATAAAAATACTATATGCAACCTAACCCAAACTATAAACTGCTCCTTCTTCTGATCCACCAATAATCGCATA
>VEFU01000295.1 GCA_007679095.1 Paenibacillus bovis | reverse complement strand
TATATTGTGATTTTGGGGTGGAAGAATAATGAATATGAAAGGGGGAAGTAATGGTGTACGATGGATGGAATCCCGGGAGGGGAGGAAATAGAGGTAGAGTGGTAGCATGAAAAAAAGGTGTAATTATGGAAAAGAGAAGAATAAATAAAAAGGTTGTAATTGGTAAAAAAAGAGCTATAGATAGGATGTGGGAAGGATAGTTTGAGTATAGAGTGGTTAATGGATTTTCAGCGTGTGTGGTGTATAGGTAGTTTTGTGATACATGGTTGAGTGGGGGAG
>VEFU01000294.1 GCA_007679095.1 Paenibacillus bovis | reverse complement strand
CAATGTAAATGGATTAAAAATGGGTTGTTTAGGAATGTTGATTGAAATGGGAATAGTATTGGGGTTATATTATGGAATTAGAAGTTGGGAGGATATGGGGAGAGATTGATTGGTATGGTTTGATGTAGGAGAATGGGAGTTGGGGATGATGATTATTGGAGGTGTCATCTACTTTATTCAGGTGCAAGCTCGAATGGCGACAGTTCCAGATGGCGAAAAGAAAGAAATGGGTATTATGATGGTTATTTGGCGAATTATGATCATGGTCATATGTTTGTC
>VEFU01000293.1 GCA_007679095.1 Paenibacillus bovis | reverse complement strand
AAAGCCATTTACTATCATATCCAACTACCTCCACTACATTAACCCTTCGTCCAACAATTCTTCCTCATAAACCTATTATTCCTCGTCCCTATAATCCCTCCATACCTCCTCGACTTCATTCCATTCATCACCCCTCCTACCTCATAGATAATCATTCTCTCCCTACAATCCACGCAGAAATGAATCCTATACTACAATCTCCAAAATTTCGACTCCCAACCGAAAATCCGCAGATATACCTCACACATTTCCCATGTCTGCAATGTTCTGGACCAATTAT
>VEFU01000292.1 GCA_007679095.1 Paenibacillus bovis | reverse complement strand
CCATCTTCTATTCACAATATCCAACATCATCCTAAATACCCAATTCATCCTCACCCATCCTCCCCTTCCCCTCCCCATCCCTCTACTAAACCACACTCCCTACAGCTTGATTTACCTCATACCTATCAAATTAACTCATTACTTACCCTTTTTCACTTCAATCATTCCTATTACCCCTACAAACTCCAACTATCCCTTCATCCTCAAAATTCCCATATATTCCTACACCCTTCACAAAACACCGACCTTCCACCTTCAAATCCATACTATCATATACCTT
>VEFU01000291.1 GCA_007679095.1 Paenibacillus bovis | reverse complement strand
AGTAAGAGGAGTTGTATGATTATTGCGGAAGGTATTTGTTGTGTTGTGGATGGAGATTTTATTATTGTGGTAGAAGAGGGGGAGATTGTTGGTGAAGGGAAAGATGAGGAATTGGTTGGTTGAAGTTGAATATATGAGGAAATGTATGAATGAGAGGAAAGGAAGGAGGAAGTAATGAATGGGTAATGAAAGAAGTGGAAAAGCTGGAGATAATAATCCTTGAGTTTTGCAACGTGGATCAGGTAGACGAGTTCGAACTGGGTGAGTGGTAAAGCCGAAA
>VEFU01000290.1 GCA_007679095.1 Paenibacillus bovis | reverse complement strand
TACAAAATTATATCGTTTAGATACCTATGCATTACGCTATTTTAATCTCTTTGCTAGAAGACAACATCCTAATCGTCCTTATCCACCACTTATTCCAAAATTTATTAACCAATTATTAAATTCTCAAACACCAACAATAAACCCTCATCCAACACAAACTAGCCATTTCACTTATATAGACAACCTTATTCAACCCAATCTAAAACCCTGCAAAGCTACTCATCAACTACCTCCACAACCTTTCAACATACCTTATCCACCTCCACACTTTCTAATTCATAT
>VEFU01000028.1 GCA_007679095.1 Paenibacillus bovis | reverse complement strand
TTTTTTTGCACAAAATTAGTGCAGGACTCTGCATTTTTTACTTGCAAAGCTCTGCACTTTTATTTTGCCATACACACGAAGGTAATGGTTGGGAAATGAAATAGATAATTAGAAATAGAATTAGTTCCCTAAATAATTAATAAGCAGTCTTAATTAATTTATAATAGACTCGAGGATCGTTGTACTAGTACCTCATTGGTGTTTCTTATGAAGAGTCGGTTGACCCTGACCACCGGTATCTTTAGGTAAAAACGAGTTAAATTAAGAAACGATAGAACACTCACAAATGTTGATATATCAATGTTCGTGGGTGTTTTTTTGTTTGTGGACAGAAGGATGAAAAGGGTAGGATTTGAAATGATTTTACACATTTTTTACACAAGAAATGTCTAGGATTTATGGATATAAATTTGGAATAATAAGTTGATATTAAATGTTATTCGTTTAAACGGAGAAACATACGGGTAATTAAATGAAATAGTCACTCGTAAAGAGTGACTATTAAATAAAACACAATTTGTTTATTATTATTTTCTATAGGTATCTTAATAATAACTAACAGGTGTAGTATAACCATTTGTCATCCGAATTTGTGTTTAAAAGGAGTTCATCAAATATTCTTAAGACGTGATATTGATGGTATTGACTACACTAGTTGTTTGACGAAACATTGTTTTACTAAAAGTACTATACTATTTTTATAACTTCAGTACATCATTTTGTTTATTAAACCTTCTTATTTTTTTTGAAATTGACTTTTTGACTTCTTAGATTTAGCTTCTGATTCGTTGATATACCGTTCCTTCTAAATTTAATGTACGATAACTAGTAGTAAAATTTACTAGACTAGAGATATATGCCGTTCTTAATTTCTATAGAAATGATAAAATCCTCAAAACTACTATTATGAAAAATATAAACCTAGGACATCCCCATTTGAAAGCTTATTCCAATTAAGTTCCTGAATTAAGAAGTTTCGCCCTTGTGGGATATAGATTTTCTCATCTGTTTCAATTTGATTGGCAGAGGTTAGTCCCCATTTACGAAGTGTTGTGTCGTGAGTTCCATCACCAAGTATATGTGCATGATAAACTTCACTATAAGCTTTTAGCTGCGGATTTTCGTTGATTATTTTAGGCGATAAATCTAGGATTGAATGAGCAACGTGTCTTGGTGTGTTGGGATCAATGAAAATCACAAATGCTGATCTTTTTGGTAATTGTGTAAAGATGTTTTGCGGGAAGTTATCATACTGAACTTTAAGATGCATAGGGAGATTATTTTCTTTAATACCTTTTTCAATAGGTGCTAATTGTAAATGAGTAGATGCCAAATAACACCTAATAGCAAGATCCTGAGCTTTTAAAAGATGTGCAGTTTTTCCAAGACTGATATAAGTCATCATATTAAAGGGATCCATTTCAATTGCTTTGATATAGCAATCTTTTGCCCCTTGTAGATTCCCTGCTCGTTTCAACGCTACGCCTTGATCCAATAGTTGATTTACTGTAGTCATTTTTATTCTCCTTTTAGTTAATTTTTAATATGTTCTAACTGAGCTAGATAAGCAAGCATTTACATACTGATAGTACTTTTCAAACTTAGAATGCTTGAATTCATTGTTTGCTGTACCGTTGAATCCTTTATGTTGATCGAGAGTAGCTAGGTAAATCGGAATAGATGGTAGTTCTACTGGTATCTCTCCACCTAGAAGGAAGCAATCGGAAAGTTTGAATAGAGCGAGCGATGTAGTATTGTTCTCATATGTAACCATAAACAATAGATCTAACTCTTCAATCTTTCCAAAGCTTTGCCCCTCGTTCATAACTTCACGAAGACATTGTTTCATGGTATCAACGAGTTGTCTTTCTTCGTGCTCATGAAGGCTCGGCATTTGATATTCTTTTTGTTGTGATTGATGGTGGTTAATCTTAATACTTTTAATTAACCCAGCAATGTATAGAGTTGCTTGTCTATGGGTATCAATTAACTCTTCTAATGCCTTTTCATCTATATAGTTTTGAAAATCTTCCATATTTAACATGTGTCTTTGTCCAACAAACAGAGGAGGGTTGTGCAATTCAATGCCTTCATTATAAATTTCACATCTGCGAAGCTCAAAGATACTCCCTTGGTAATTTTCCCCTTGGTAGTTGATGGATACCACTAATCCATATTTATCCACCACTTTTATTACTTGTTCACCAGTCAAAAGCATTTGATCAAACATTTTCGAGACAAGATCCATTATTTCACTCATTTCATAATCGGTTAGACTGCGAGCTTTATTGGAATTAAACATTTTATTCCTTCTTTCGTAATAACTTTTAAAAAAAATATAAAAATAGTAAAATAGTCATAGATTAATTATAAATGTAAAATAGTAACAATTCAATATACTACGAGATAAACAATAAATATAGGAGAGTTTTGGTAAAAGATAGGAGGAGTACCGTGCAATGGAACAAATGTTTAGACTGGCTGGGGTAACATTTGAGGGGAGACAGAGTCTTATTGCGGGATTATCTACATATGATGAAATTTATATGGAACGAGATTATTATAATCGGTACGACCGAAATGCAATTGGTGTATATACGAAAAGCGGATTAAGTATAGGTTGGATACCAAAAGAAATAGCACGAAGGTTAGCTCCTAAGCTAGATGATGGGGACAATTATGAGATTAGAATTAATAGAATATTAGGTGGAAACGGTCTTTCCTATGGGATAGAAGTAATTCTTCGAGAAATAGGAAGCCAACTTGATTTTAAACAAAAAATTGCAGACATGATAAATAATCAAACGTTAACACATTCAGAAACTGCTCTTAACTTGATTAACCAATCCATAAGAGAACAGCATGAGCAGTATATCCTTGATAGAAATGTTGAAGAAATCATTAGGCTTATCCAAAATGGCTGGTTGTCCCTTGAAAAGATTCAAGATTTTGCGAATTTTTGTTTTCGAAGAGGGAGATTTGAAGATTGCTTCATGGCTTTAATCACGTTAGAGGAACTTTCACACAATTATGGGGATCACGAGTTAGGTGAATTCTGTCAGGATAACTTAAGAGTTTTCTATTCCTATGGATATGAAAATCCGCTACCAAAACCAACAAAGTACTATTTTCAGACTGAGGAAAATGATGATGAAACATACCCGGATTTAGCCCATGTTTATAATGCTGTAAACAATAATACAATTGATATATTGTTAGATTCACTTCATGAAGATCTTGAAAAGGGGAGTAATGAAAGTAAAAGTGCTGCGTTATTTGCATTAGGAGAATTACATTATTTAAAGCAAGATAATCAAAAGGCTATTGAGTTATATATACATGCCATCCGGGTAAATCCTAATAAAGCATTATATTGGGGATATACAGCACAAGTCATGAATCGGAATAATGTTCACCCATTGATTAGTAGTAGATTCTTACAACGTGCGCTTGAGTTGGACTCAATGAACCCACGGTGGCATTTCCTGCAATCAATTTTATTGTTAGCAATATCCAATCAGGAAGAGATACAGGACTTAATTCAGGAGGCTGTTGTTGCTGCTAACCATGCATTAGAGCTATGTAGACCAGCGCAGGTTGGATTAAGAAGAGCTATACTTAGGTTGCTTGGTCAAGAGTAGTGCCGATAAAATTACTGATTTTTCACCTATTGTATCTTTCTACGTTATTGTTCTATGGTAAAAGGAATAGTTGTAAAAATGCTGAAAAATTTATCCTGAACAATCTTGTTATCAAAGTGAGTCTTTTTTTACGAAAGGCATACTTTTCAATATCAATTAAGGTAATAAGTACTATAATAGTGTTATAACTAACAAAATTATAAAGATTGATTAATAGAATATATAAAGGGTGTTTGTGATGAATCTTAATCAAGCGATTGAACTTGCAAAAAGTAATCGCTATCAAGAAGCTTTACCTTATTTCAAAGAAGCTTACGAACATGAGCTTGAATCGTTTAACGAATGGGCATGGTACTTTTATAGTAAGACTTTAGCGAAGATGGGGCGAATGGATGATGCAATTAAAGTAAATAGATTTCTCTTTGATAAAAAACCAGATTTTGATGCTAATAAAAACTTGTATAGTTGGAATCTATATAAACACAAAATTAAAGAGGCAGAAGATGAGGAGAAACTCTTTTCAACAGCTAATTTTATTATCAATAATACTAGGCAGGAGCGGTATTCGGCATATGAGCGAACTGTCTTGGAAGTATTAAAACACCTTAAAAATAAACCAAATACTAACTATAATCAAATGTTATATTGGACAGAAAAGCTTGATCCAAGATTACTATCTCAGGATACATTTTCTTTTACCGACGATAACGGAAGGAAAAGAGAATTGGCCTCATCATTGGAATCTTGGTACCAGTATAGAATTAAAGCACTATTCGAAACAAAGCGGTATGAAGAGTGTGTACAATTAACTCAAGAGGCTTTGTCCACTATAAAGACCTTTCATTACAACAATGACATTTGGTTTCGAATAAAAGAGGCAGTTTCTATTGCTCAGCTGGGTAATGTTGACAATGCACTACACAAATTAAAAACAATTGTACTAGAAAAGCAACATTGGACAGTTTATCAAGAACTTTTTCATTTATATAAACAGAAAGAAGATTTTAAGAAGGCATTGGAAATGGGCGCTTTTGCACTACTAGAACGAAGCGGAGAGTTTAAGCATAAGATTAAGCTATTATTACATATGGGGGATGTTCTTGAAAAGCTAGAAAACCCAAAACAAGCACTATTACACTATTGTTTTGTTTCCGAGTTACGTTCAGAAAATAATTGGCCAATAAATAAGCGTATTGAAAATCGAATTTCGATGCTTCTAGGTGGTAAAAGTGCACCGAAAGATATCAAGCCTGAACTCATTAAAATTTGGAAACAGATTAAGCTTGAATCCTTA
Organism: Paenibacillus bovis; assembly: GCA_007679095.1. Lineage (GTDB taxonomy): Bacteria > Bacillota > Bacilli > Bacillales > Bacillaceae_C > Lederbergia > Lederbergia graminis. The sequence goes on along the minus strand of VEFU01000028.1, from coordinate 52,057 downwards.
CCTAAAGGAACAGGTAGAGTAAAGAAAATACTACCTAAAGGAAATGCGGGCTTTATTGTTTCAGAAGAAGAAGAGGATTTGTTTTTCCATTTAAAAAATGTAAAACAGAAAAACATTAAGGTTAATAGTAAAGTACGCTTTCATATCATAAATTCATATGACCAAAAGAAACAAAAAAAGTCAAAGGAAGCTGTTGAAATCTATATCATTCAATAGGGTAATAGAGTAGGAGTGCTATCGATGTTGTATAAAGCAATCATATTTGATTTAGATCAGACATTAATAGATACATCTGCACTAAAGTATTGGAGAGATGAATTTGCATGGGAAGAGTGTTATAATCACTTGCATTTGACTCGTACATATCCGTACGTGCATTCATTTTTAGACTCCCTAACAGCAGAAAAGGTAGCAGTTGTTACAAATTCTCCAAACTCGTATGCTAAAAGATTACTTGAGTATCATGGTATTTACTATGATTATCTAGTTGCTTATCAAAAGCATGGTAGAAATAAGCCCTATCCTGACCAACTTCTGAAATGTGCTAAAGAATTGGGGATTGAACCTGAGTGTTGTATGTATATTGGTGATGATCCTAATGATATTGCTGCAGCAAAAGTTGCTGGTTTCCATGCAATTGGATTTTGTTTAGAAAATTGGCGATTAGAGGAATTAATACCATATATGCCTGATGGGATCGTGACAGACTACCGTCAGCTCTATACTTATATACAACTACAATCGAATCAATCAATTAAACTAAAGGCTAATGATTTATATGAACAAGCATTGTTGGCTAAACGTGCAGGAAATGGTCATACATATATGGAAAAGTTAAAGGACGCTAGCGACTTTGGGCATGGACTAGCGCATTATAGATTGGCTAAGTTGCTAGGAAATAATCCACGGTATGTTGAAGGTGATAAAGATCCTAACTATTTCATGTTGGAGTCAGCAAAACAAATGGTTCCGGAAGCAATCTATGAAATTGGCTATCAATATCAAATAGAGGGAAATAAAAGTGTTGCTGAGAAATATTTTCGAACTGCTGCCAACCTAGGGTTACCACATGCACAATACTATTTTGGAATGGCTATCATAAATGGAGTTGGAACTCTAGACAAGAGCAAAGTTTCGTATCGATGGTTAAAAAAGGCATTTGAAAATGGTTTGAGAAAAGGCAAGGGTCTATTAGAGAAAGTGGGACGAATAGTTGCTTTTGAAACAAAATTGAAGGAGCATCTATTGTATGAACAAGGAAGTGCTATATTTTATTTGGGGTGGTATAGGCCTGAGGGAAGGAATAATGATCTTTTTTCTCAAGAAATAATTAAAGTAAAAGAAAAGAATCAAACCTCTATTCTTAACTTCATAGCTCAATTAAATCGATTCATACCAGAAGATATTGCAATTTGTTATGTACCCTCTTCTGATAAAAATTGTACAGATACTGGAATAAGAAGAATTGCACAGAATCTTAATACAAATTATGCTATTGACGCGACTGATTGCCTTATTAGACATGCATCTAAAGAAAAAAGTTCACGTGGAGGAGAGAGGAGTATCGAAAGTCACTTAAGTACCATGGTTATCCAAAATAGAGATAAAATTAAGGGTAATCATATCCTTCTATTAGATGACATAACTACTTCAGGAAATGCATTTAAGGCAAGTGAGGTTCTTCTATTAAAGGCAGGAGCATTACATGTCACTAAACTTGCATTAGGAAAGACAAAAAAACAGTAGAAAGGGAGTTTTTATGAATTCCATATGGATTGCACTTTCTTACATAAAAGGGATCGGACCTAAGCGAATTAAAAAGTTGTACACAAAGTTTCCTAATCTGACCTTAACCGATTTTAAAGGACATAAACTAGATAATATTATAAAATTAGTGGGGAATAAGAAGCTAAGTGAAAGTTTATCAGATATCGAATTAATTGAGGAAAATGTGTCAAGGGCAGAGGAATCAATTCGATTACATTCGCAGAATAATATTAGTGTTGTAACGATTTCAGATCATAGATATCCTGAGCTATTGAAAAAAATAGATGATTCGCCCATCGCGCTTTACTGTAAAGGAAATTTGGATTTATTAAAAACTTCGAAAAGTATTGCTGTAGTGGGCACAAGAAATCCAACCTTAAAGGGGGAAATGATGGCAAAGAGGATATCAAAGGTATTCTCAGAAAAAGGATATGTCATTGTTAGCGGATTAGCATTAGGAATCGATACGGCAGCTCATGTGGGTACATTAGAAGCAAATGGAAAAACAATTGCAATTTTAGCAAATGGACTTGATACGATTGTGCCGAAGGAAAACAAGAAGTTAGCTGAAGATATTTTACAAAAAAATGGCCTATTAATCTCTGAATACCCTATGAAAACTAGAACTTTTAAAGCAGCATTTGTACAACGGGATAGAATTCAAAGTGGAATGTCCATAGCTGTTTGCCCAGTACAAACTGATATTGAAGGTGGCACACAACATACTATAAACTTTGCGAGAAAGCAAAAACGTATTCTATTTTGTCCAACTCCCCTTGAAGAGGTTGCTGCAACAAGAGGAATTAGTAAACTTCTGAAGGAAGGGGTATTACCTATAAATAATAGTCAGGACATAATTACTATTGAAAAGAAGATACTGAAACACCTGATGGAATTAACGAATACAGATGAGATTGATTTGGAAGTTGAGAACGGGCACCAGTTAGAATTGTTTGATTAGGCGAAAAAGGATTGATATAAGATGAGTCTACAGGAACAGCTATTTGAAAGTAAAGAGGAACTTTTTAAAGCGGTAAAAGATCTACTTAAAGAGTTTGATATCGAAATAATATCTAAAGTTGATCATGACTATCATTTTATTATAGAAATCTCTATTGAAAGTATCAGAATTGGACGTTTAAGTATTTATTATAATAGATTTTATAAGTGTACTGCAGTACATATTATCAATCCGGTAAAACCTGAACACTATGAGATATTATCCTCAATACTACCGATTAAAAAGAAAAACATAATCGAGAATGATCCTTTTATAGACTATTTGCATACTAATTACCATTTTAAAATCACAAAAATTTACGAAACAGATTTTTTTACGTGTTATGAAATCATTCGCAATAATGTTGAAGTTTGGGTGAAAATTGTAAATAGGAAAGATTTACAGTGTCAGTATGTAAAAGGTGATTTTAAATTATTTGATTATCTTCAATATATAATTGAAGATGAAATTAGAACTCTTCAGAAACAAGAAACTATTGGATTATGATCCCCTATAGAGTGGCGTGCTCTCACCTACATTAAAATGTTGACCTACTAGACATCATTAATCAAGTGATATTTTACTCAAAAGGAATAAGGTAGTTTTTAAAAAAAGGAACTCACCCTGCCTGGTAAGTAGTGTGAGTTCCTTTTTCTTTACACGCATTTAATTAGCCACCACATACTGCGGATAACTTAGACTGATGCCAGTGTTCCCGCACCGACACCTTTCTTATATCATAAACCACATCATTTTCGATTTCAACTGAGCCTACATATTCTCAAAAGTTTCAACCGTCTGTTTTTCTTCTTCCTCCCGCAGTTCCTTAAGCACGTGAGAATAGTGCTTATACGTCGTTTCGATAGTGCTATGTCCCAAACGCTCGCTAACGTAATTAATGTCAACTTTCCTATATAATAGAACACTTGCATGAGTGTGTCTTAAGCCATGCATCGTAATTGGATCGATACCAAGTTTTTGTAAGGTTTTTTGTAGAAGCTTGTTGGCATTGGTGTTGCTAATTACTCTGTATTTGGACTCTGGGGCGTAAAAGACTAATCCGTATAGATTAGGTGTTATAGTCTCGAAAAGCCTTCTAAATACATTCATTGTCTTTTTATCTAACTTGATTGTACGATTGGATGCATCATTTTTCGTCGGACCGAAACCTTCTGGATGTCTTTTTGCATAACCCCATGTTTTGTTAATGGTTATTGTGTTGTTTTTAAAGTCGAAATCCTTTCTAGTCAATCCCACTAGCTCGCCAAACCTTGCTCCAGAAGTCAATCCTAATAGAATTAAATAATAACCTAGTCCTTCCTCTAACAAACTATAAATCACTGTAAGCAATCTTTTAGTTTCAAAATAATTTAAATGCTTTTCCTCTGGCTTCTTCGCAGGATTGCTCCAGGTGAGTACGGCTTTCCTTGTGAAATCATGCAGGATAATTTGCTCTTCAATTGCATCCTGTACGCATGATCGAATATGGATATTCACTTTCTCAACAGTCTCTTTAGCCTTATTAGCTCCAAAGTTATTTAAAAAAAGCTGATAGTCGTGGCGTTTGATTTCCTGGAGTGGTTTACCGCTAAAATATTCTTTTATCACTCTAGACGTATAATCGTAATGAAGTTTGGTTGTTTGTGTTAAATTAGATTTATAGAGTGTCATCCATTTGTCAAAATAATCATCAAACGGCACTTGCTTCAAATGTGGTAATATACCTTTTGCTAAATTTGCCTCAATTTCTGATGCGGCAATTTGTGCTTCCTTTTTGGTTTTGAATCCACCTTTTCTTATCAGCTTCGATAATCCGTTCACCATATGACTCACAGTAAATTGATAGGTTTTACCCCGTTTTTGTATACTTGCCATTCTATGATGTCACCTTTCTAAAGTTGTTTTGAGTTTAACCAAGCACGGTTTATATAGTGTGCTTGGTAATTCCGCATTAATAGTTTTTTAAGCAAAAATCCGATCAAAGTTTTCATCTAAGAACTTTGACATCTTTGATGCTTGAAATGACCAGGTTTGTCCTTTGCTTTTTGGGTAGAATACAAATCCACCGTTCTCCGCATCTAGTACTTTCTTAAAACGTGTTGGATAAAGGATATTTTCTTTAATCCATTCACTCTTTCTATTTACTCGTTTTTCAAGGTCTTTCATAGACCAATAGACTCCTGTTAACTGAAGCTTTTTCAATTCATGTAGCTCAACTCTAGATATAATGACGCTGTCTGCAGGTACAGGGATGTTTATATTAACTGATAGTGATTGAACATAACTCGATTCCTTTTGATGGTGGAAAAGATGCTTACTTTGATTTTCTTGATAGACAGTTGCCATATTGTTCACCTCCTGGTTGTAAAATGTTTATCAAAGATACTTGGTTATCGGTAGAATAATAGAAAATTATTTGGTCCAATTACTGGAAGTCTATCTGAGTAAAAATGTCAATGAACTTATGTATTTATAGTAATATCGAATTAGAAGAATGGAAAATTTGCTGTGGGGTAGGGGAAGATTGAGAAGCTTTTCTTTAAAAATATGGAGTTGGTAGTTGTTCTCCAGATAATTTGATAAAATAGTACAAAAGAACTGCACTTTTAATGCCAGAAAAACATATAGTGCTTTTTGGAGGAAAATAATGACTAGGGAACCTTTTATTAAAGAGGATTATATCCAAAGATTGGATCCAAATGGCAAGTTGGATTTTAGTTATTTAGATGAAATTGAACCGTATGATGGTGATTATCGTGAAAAGATAGTGCAAATGAATTTAGACAAAGAGATTGCTTTACTGGAAAAGGAAATGAACGAAATAAACTTGAATCGTATTCCTTTCCAGGCGAGTGATTTTGTTGTGGTTTTTTTAGCTGGGCTTGTTGGGGGAGTTTGCGATATTGTACTTGGAAAACCGGCTGACGGATATAATGGTATTCTCGAAAAGGCACATGAGCCGAAAATCAATGATGACTTTGCCTTTGGCTTAGGGAAATATTTAAAGAAATACGATTTAAAAAACAATCCAATAGATGCTCATATTCCAGGTGCTGCAGTGGGGGATCATCGACTATATTCATATGGGCATGATCTGCTTCGTTTCTTTGATGCTATTAGATTGATGCTAAACGGAGAAGGAATAGTTGGAATTCGTGGATTAGGTGGTACCGTGGAGTATACTGCCAAAGATAGCTGGATGACTAGTTTAGAAAAACTAAGCATTGATCGGTCTGATCCAAAGTCCTATCTGAAACTGGCTATTATTCTAGCATTACACCTATATAAGGATTATTGTTCAGCTAGGTCATTGCCGATCCCTGGTTCTACACTTTTGGCCAATTTAAACGGAAATCAAATGCCAGAGTTTGTTGATAAGCTAACAAATGAAATGGAATACAATTTGCGTACAGTCAATGGGAAGTTGCTTAGCATTTTTTCGATTGAAGTAATTATTGGGTTGTATTCTTTTATAGTGAAGCGTACAGAAATGGGGAAGACCTATACGGCTGAGCAGCATAAAGAGAAAAAGAACAATCTACTATTGATGTCCCACAGTATTGCGTTGTTATTTAATACAGGCAAGGTTGCTGTTACGAAAAATCCAGCTTTTATCAATTTTGCTCAAATCATTCGAATTGTGAAATTGGCTTGGAATGGTATAAAGGCGACTACGGACCGGAATCATATGGCAGTCGAGAAAACCAATTTATCCGTATTGAAAACCCAGATGGAGCAATTACAAACTTTGGTTCTATTAGATGAGTCGATTTACTATACGAAGCAGATTGATCGTATTATCAATAGTAACAGACAGCAATTTGAGGAGAAAAATAAACTCAGAACACAAAAACTTAAGGATCACAATTCGAATCTAGCAGAATTAATGGCTCAATTAAAAACATTCAATAAATAGGTGATATGGTATGACAGAAGAAATTGTTGTATTAGACAAGCATAATTTAAAAAATAATCCATCTCAAATCGGTGAGAGTATTGTCGAGTTGGCACAAGCGATTGAGGATGCAAAATGGGATATCGAAGAAATTAAGAAGCGTGGCTTTTGGAAGCGGCTCACGAATAATAATACGAGAGATCTTGCCGAAACATTTATGAAACAAAATGATACGATATCTGGATTTTTAACAATTATTCAGGGCATTATTTTTTTATCGATGAATAATGTGGTAGTTCTCGGAGGCATTATGGATGCTTTGAATAAGCAAGAGGATACGAATAACCTGCGAGACAATCAGTATTTTAATCTGGCAAAAGATTACTTATCGGAAGCCTTGAAGTCGGCAGAAAAAGTGGCCAACAATGAAAAAGAAATTGAACTTGTAAAAGAGGGCTTGGAAGAAAGTAACCAAACGCAAGTATTGCAGCAACATTGGCTAGTAGAATTGAATAAACAGCAAAAAGAACAGGTAACAACTATTCAAGAACAAGCTTCCGTCCTGCGGAGTCTTAAAGGCGAAATAGAAACTATGAAAAAGGATGAGCAAAAACAGGACAAACTGATTTCAACTATACAGACGAAGCTTAACACTCAAGAAGCGGCTGTAAAAGTGCATTATGAATCTATTCTGAATGTGCAGCAGATACTCGAACAGCTGGAATCATTCGGAGTTGGTTTGGAACATAAAGTAGATTTGCTAAACGATGAAATTAGAATTCAGAGGCAGGAATGGCAGGAATCGGTGAACGTGCAAAGTGAGAAAATCGACGATCTTAAAGTAGAGTTAGAAAGTGGAAGTCAAAAAATGATAGCGTTAGATAATCAACATGCTAGCCAAAAGGAAAAGATTGAACAACAACATCAATTATTAGAACAGTTATCTCAGAGAGGAAAGGAACTAGAAAGCGAAAATCGAAAATTACACAAGCTTATAGTGGGAGTAGGTACCGGTTCGGTTATAGCCGTGGTAGTCACTATTATTGGGTTATTTATATAGGTATAAAGAATAGTAGGAAGGCTGTCTTCTTTGTTAATTTTATGCTTACTTATGAAAACAAATATATGTATTTATAGTAATATCGAAAACAAGAATTGGTATATTGGAGGTAGTGGGATTAAATGTGATGGAGCAAAGATAATCGGTTCTTTTATAATAGATAGAATTGAAAGTAATTTGATAATTCGCTAAAATTAGTTATAGATATTAAAATTATGCAGATTAAATCATTTAAAAAATAATTATGAAAGGGTTTACTATGGCGGAAATATTACCTAAATCTTCTGATTATTATGAAACGGGTAGTTCGGGGGAACGAAGAATATATGAGTCACTAAAAGAAAACTTAAATGATGATTGGTTAGTAATACATTCTTTTAGATGGATAAAACTACAATCGACAACAGGAAGGAAATCCCAAGGAGAAGGAGACTTTATACTATTTAATAGATTTAAAGGAATTCTTGTTATAGAAGTTAAGGGCGGTGCCGTAGAGTATATTGATAGAGAGTGGTATTCTACTGATTACAAAAGGGAAAGACACAAGATTCAGGATCCAGAAAAACAGGCTAATGATACTAAGCAACAATTAATTGCAAGGTTTAAAAGTAAAAAAATATTTGGTTTACCAATTTTTCACGCAGTGTGGTTTCCGGATGTTGTGATAACTAATTTTGCTAATATGCCTGTAAATTATAATACTGATATTGTCTTTGATGCTAGCTCCTTAGAGAATCCTTTGCTTAAGATTGAAAAGGCTTTTGAATATTGGTTTGAGGTTACAAATTTCCATTCGCCCAATCTAAATAAAGAAATGATTGAAGAAGTTAAGCGAATATTAAAACCGCAATTAAGACTTGTTAAGACTTTTAAAAGATTAAAAGAAGATATAAATGACACTTATGTACGGCTAAATAATGAACAAATTATGCTTTTAGAAAACTTAAATATGTGTAAAGAATTATCAGTGATTGGCAGAGCAGGTACAGGTAAAACCCTTATTGCTATTGAAAAATCCCTAAGAGATACAAGGGATAATAAAAAGGTATTATTCCTTTGCTATAATACAGAACTTGCAAAAAGAATCAAAGAATCGAATGGGGAATTAGAAAAAGTCCACACAATCCATGCTTTTGCTTTGGATTATATGAAAAAGTATCATCCTGCTAGAGTACAAGGAGAATTTAATACTAATGAAGATTTTGAATACTTAATGTCTGAGTTTTTAGAAGTAGGCCACCAACCTTTTGAACAATACGATTCAATAATTATTGATGAAGGTCAGGATTTTGAGAAAAGTTGGATAAATACAATCCAAAGATTTAAATCTGATGAGGGTTCTTTTTATATTTTCTATGACCCATATCAAAATTTTTTTTCATCTGATAGTAAATTTGACGATCAATATTTAAAAATTGGAATGCCCTTTATTTTAGTGAAAAATATGAGGAATACTGATCAAATAAGTAAAACTTGCTTGAATATAATTAATCAAGAAATAAAAGAGGATTATCTTAATGGAGTAAAAGGTAAAGATCCTGAAATCACATTTATAGAAAATAAAAGCGATTTGGAAGATAGGTTGTTTTCAAAACTCCATGAACTACAATTTGTTGAAAAGATTCATAGTAATGAGATTGCTATTCTATCATTAAATAGTTTAAAAGAGTCCTGGCTAAAAGATGAAATTATTAATAATACCAATGTTGAAATTTTCACGGCCAAAAGGTTTAAGGGTTTAGAAAATGAATTTATTATTATAACTGATGTAGATCTTTCACATATTATTGATCCTGTAAAACAAAGATTATTATATATTGCATTATCCAGAGCCAAGGTTCATGCTATTATTTACTTTCATATTGATGACCGTTATAAAAGGTTAGCTACAAATAAGTTAAATTGCTCTATAGACGAATTACCTAATCAAATAAAAGCATATTTATTAGAGGGGGAAATACAATGACCTGGGAATATAGTGATTTAAAGGAGATAAAGAAAAAAATTGAGGATAATTTTCCGATTTATTGGAAAGAAGTTTTTGGAATAGTAAATAAAGGAGAAGTAGTATTACCAAATGGTATACGCGTTACTAAAGATAATTCAAAAGAAGTGAAAATTTTAAAAGCAACAATTAATAAATGGAATAAAGAAATAGATAAATATCAAGAGGAATTTGTAGATTATTTTGATCTTGAGCTTTTTAATGAAGATAATGATGAAGTATATGAATTTCAAGAATTTAAGGATATTTTTGCTACTAAACTATGGACTGTCAAAGGTGCTTTGAGAACACCTGATCCTGATTTAGACTTGTATAAAAGTAAGTTTCAACAGACTACAGGTGCTCAAATTTTTAATACCGTTAGAGAGATTCTTCTGGAAACAGATAATTATATGAGAAATGTAGCTGAAAAGGTTAACTTTAAAAGGGTAAAGACGATTCAAGACCTAAAATTAGATTTCTTAGATGAGGAAAATATGTTTTTGCCAGGGATTATTGGATTAGGTATTCGTTCTGAATTACTACATAGGATTTATCCAAGTCACTTTGCGATTATGACCCGTAGAAGTGGATGGGCTATGTATTACTTAACAGATGAAAGTGAAGAATTCGTTATTGATGAAGAGCAAGATGGTAAAGCACGTACTTCTTTCTATTGGGAATATGAATATGATAGATTTACATACTTGTGTAATTTTCTTTGTAATTTACTAGAAGAAAATTTAAATAAATATAACATTACTCTTAATCAACAGAAAAGATTTGGATATATTAACTTGTTTTTAAATGAGATTTTCCAACAAAATAAAGAAAAAGCTGACTTTTTAACTAAATGGAAGTTGGTGAGGGCATAGTGAAATCTATTCTAATACAATACTTTCCACAGATTACAACTTTATATCCATACCAAGAAGATGTAATTAATAAAGTTTTGGATGGAAAGAATTCTTTATGCATTGTTCCAACAGGTGGTGGTAAATCACTTATTTTTCAACTTGCAGCATTGCAACTACCAGGAACAACCATTGTTATTTCTCCACTAAAAGCTCTGATGGATGAACAAGTAATGGAGTTAAAGGATAAGGGAATTGACGCAATATCTATTAATAGTGACGTGTCATTTGAGGAACAAAGAGAATTATTAAGATCACTTAAAGATAAGAAACCCAAAATTATTTATATATCTCCTGAAAGGCTCTTTAACTATTTTTTTAGAGCAGCTTTAATTTCTTCTGGGATTAAAGTTGATTTAATTGCTATTGATGAAGCGCACTGTATTAGCCAATGGGGTGTAGATTTCAGACCTGATTATGGCAATATTCGCCCTTTTATTGAGTTTTTAGAGGTGAAAAACCATAGACCAACTATATTAGCCTTAACAGCTACACTTGGTACAAAAGCAAGAAACGATATTAAAGAAGAATTCAATATAGACTATGAAAAAATTCATAATAATGTAATTAGAGATAACTTAGAATTAAATTTTAGAGAAGTACAATCAGAAGAAGAAAAATGGGAAGAATTACTTAACTTTGTAGAGGAAAATAAACTAAAGAAGGTTCTTGTGTATCTATACAGTCGTAAAAAGTGTGAAGAATTAACACAAGGATTGCCAGGTAGCGACTTTTTCCATGCAAAACTGTCATATTCAGAGAAACAAAGAGTCTTGGAAGAATTTAAAGAGGGTAAGATAAAAGTTTTATTCTCAACAACAGCTTTTGGTATGGGTATAAATATACCTGATATAGATGGTGTTGTTCATTATCAAATTCCAGAATCTATTGAAGAATACTATCAACATGTAGGTAGAGGAGCTAGAGATAAGAGCAAGTGTCCTGTTTGCCATTGTCTATTTTTATGGTCAGAAACTAATTTTGATAGGAAAGCTGGCAGGATAAGATCGAATACTTTGACTCAGAAAGACTTGGAAAAGGGTTTCGAACACCTAGCTCTTAAGAATAAAGAGGATAAACAAACATATGTGAAATGGGAAGTAATCTATAGTAATGACGGTACATATGGAAGCGCTAATTTACCACTTGTGAAAAGAATGTTTGAGAAGTATGGTATATGTGAAGTGGCAGGTGACGTATATGGATCTCCTCTTTCAATACAGTTAAAAATTAATACGAAACTATGGAATGACATGTTGTTAAAGATTAAACCTAGAAATCAATTTCTCCTAGCTGAAAAGAAAACAGGTATTCCACTTCAGAAGTTGATTGATCACATTTATGAAGAGGAGTTAAAAGGAAATGTAAAAAAATTACCTGCAACAGAGAGAACATTATTTTTAAAAGGTAAATATAATGAATTGCCACTTGATACTTGTGAGCAAATTATTAATGATAGTATGAAAGTTGAAGAATTTAAACTAGAAAGACTAAAAGAGTTAAAAGAACTGTGCAAGATAGGAGATAAGGATAGGTATATTGCCCAGATCCTAGGGGTACCTTATAACCGATCTTAAGTGGTTACATACTGGTTATATAATGGATACACAAAGGATATATAAAGGATATATATTGGATACATAAACCCAAAACTAACTTACATATTGACAGGGAACACCAAACCTTTACTTCATAGGTCTGTGTTCCCGTTTTTTGTTTGAACTCTAATTATATTCTTTCTCCCTCAATTCCTTCATTGCAGCCATTACCTCGTTTAAATCTTGATCCAGAATATGACATGGATAGGATTCTCTAATATTTCCATTCTTTCTTGCCCTTTCAAAGTTTACCTCTTCTCCGTACTGCACAAATGGAACACAAGCCTTATGGATGTTCCCAGGATCAGCTGTATGCCAGTGTACAGTTCCATAAAATATTCGATAGTAACGTTTTTTCCCTTTTAATTCGCCATGACTTGATGGAATAAGCTTGAATCCCCATTCTTGATACGTTGGTTCTTTCTCCAATAATATCACCTCTCCACTTGAATTAAAGTAATTATAATCCGTATTGAAATTAAGAACAAAGCCCATATTCCGAGATTTTTCCTATAGGCTTTCTATACTACCTATAGGAAATTCTCTCGTTATCTAATAATCCCTTTGATTTTGAAATTTCTTTTTCCTTAATATGACAGAGAGATATCAGATAACAAAATGGAAAAAATTGCGAGGGAATTTTATAAATGTGCTGCCGATAACCATTTTGTAGCACAGAAGAACCTTGGAAAATTCCTTCACATGTGCTCACCAAACATAGATGGGAGGTGGAAATAATATGGCTCAACTTAAAATTGGTGAATTTTCCAAGAAGGTTGGTAAGCATAGCAATACGGTTGCTAACTGGTTCAATCAACTACACGAATTAAAGCTTCACTTTGTGAACAGATCTCCTTTAACTGGAGAAAAGGTATATGATGAGTTGGATCTACAAGTCGCACTTCATATCAAGGAGCTAAGGGACAAGAAAGTGAGTATTAATGAAATATTTGAAGATATCGGAAATCATTGTAAGCTACGATATTTTAGTGTAGATGACTCTCTTGAAGAAGTTGAAGAGCACAGTTCAGATTACGATCGTTTAAAAATGGAATTGCTTTACATCGTGCAAGATGTTTTAAGTGAAAGTTTATGGGATGAATTTGAAACCTTAAGAGAAAAGCTTGAAACATTTATCAATGGTTTACCTAGCTTTATGGACGAGCGACACAATAGAATAAAAGATTTATTGACCTTTAGAAGAATTGAAGCTGAGCTAGAAACGGAAGCACTACACAAGTGGTCCACTGAGCCAGTTTCAGTCCGTATAAAACATGGTTTTTTCTTTAAAAAAGAAGAAAACATTGAAGCGCGTAACCAATATGTAAAGGGTTATATCATGAAAAACTTAGAGGAACGTTTATTAAAAGCAATTTCATTCCCGGATAATCAGAAAAAGCCTTTAAAGCACTTATATTAAGTGAACAATTACGGTTACTGAGTAACTATGAATTCAACCTAGTTATATTTAGAGAAGTACTTGCTGAATCAAGAACAGTGGGTACTTCAGGACAAAAACACTAACTAGAACTATATATGTATAAAATCAATTAGAGAGGAGCCAATAATATGGCATATTTATTAGGTTATGATTTAACCGATTATGATTTAAATTTAATTGAATGTCTCGTTAATTATAGAGGTGTTAAACCTTATCATTTTGCAGAAATGAAATATGGAGAGAATTTTACGACAAGTCAGGAGAAAACTATCTATAAGTATCTTAGAAAATTACTTGATCAAAAAATGATTTCTAAGTATAAACTGCAAGACGGGTCAGAGGGATCTATGTATTATCTTACGCCCAAAGGTTACGAATTAGCAAAAGACTTATTTAATATTGAGGAAGGAAAAAGGGGAGAAGGTTGGATTAATGAAAATGGATGTACAAGTTATGGTGATTTTCCGTATGAATTATATTCACCTCCATTAGAACAAGCTCAACACCATCTATTGCTGATTGATTTCCTCATTAAATTAAAATCTATAAATACAACGTTTATAGAACATCGTATCAATCTTTATAGCGCTGTAACTTATGGCAACTCTGAAAATAAGTTTCGTTTTCGTCCAGATGCCGAGATTAGATTAGAGAATAATAGGACTTACGCGATTGAGATTGATAGAGGTAGCGAAAACCATGAACAGCTTTGTAAAAAGTTTAGAACTTACCAACATTATTATGAGACAGCAATACAAAGTGAATTAAATGTTAGACATGCAGGAATTATTTTTATCTTGGAAGATAAGCGTAAAAAACATGGCATGAAACGTAGATGGAAGAATATTTGTGCAGCATTTTTTAAGGAGATGGGAGACTACCACAAAGATGTTAATCTTATTATGGCAACTGTCAGTGATACTAGTGAAACTCTTCTTTTTGAGATAAATAGAAAGAATTATGAACAAAGGTTTATCAATAAATTAAGCACTTATCTGAATAGGAAAGGTAATCAGGATGTAAAGCTTTATCTAATCAATGATCCAGATAATGATTATAAGCAAATCATTACAACTAATATGGCTGGAAATAATGAGTTTTATGTAACTGTTTATTTAACATCGCAATCATTTGAGGCTAACGTTTATAGTAAATTTATGAATGTTTACCGTCAAATAAATGCCATTAAAAACCAAGAAGCAGTTAAAGGTCTAGAGTTTAAAGGATTTAGAAAGGCTACAATTTACGGAAACGAAATACCTTATCTTATTAATGATATTGGACCATACGAGTTAGATGAGGAGTTCAACAATGTGTTTCGGGAATTTAATGATAATGTTCAATATTATAGAGTTGATGATGACTTGGTATAACATGTTTGTTACGCAGTATCATTTCTAGTTATAATATAGTTAGTTAACAAGAAATTAATAGGATTTTGCAATATTTCCGCCTAGATTACCACTGGTAGGGGTTCAATGTGGTTGTATTTTTTTAGTAGCTACTTCAAAAAAAGCAAGGTGAATTGTTAGAATGGAAGAAATATCAAAAAACATTGGAACTGTCCATGACATAGACGAATTTGCATTTATAGCAGAAATAGAAGACTATTTCTATAATCAGCAAGATCAGAATGTAGTTATAGAACTTCTTCAGGGTAAAAATACAACTGAAGGATTATTAAATGTAAGGGCAACTGATAAAAATGGTAATGTGACTGTTTTAAATCATGATGACTCAATTAAGCTTATTGAAACAGTATTTTCGATTAAGGCAGATGAGGTATATGTGAATTTCGCTGGGCACATTGTATATCTGATTGTTTTGAAGTAATCCATAATATAGGCTAAATCGAAAAGCCTATATTATGGATCTTTTTATGCAAATTAAAAGGGTTACACTAGTTGTTCGCCTTTGTCATCATAGTAGGTTTCAAAATGCCTTGTTAACTTCTCTTATTAAGATCATCTCTATATCTAGGGAATAAAGCTATTAAGTATTTCGGTGTCATTATCTGCTCATTTTTGTACATTATTTCGTATAAAAACCAATAAAATATCGAGCTATATTTTTTTGTGATATTTTAATAGACTTTATTCTTTGTTTGGGTTAGTCTATAACATAGATGGAAAGGGTGGTAATTTATGGGTAAAGTTGATCATGTAGGTTTAATAGATATTATTCAACATATGAAGAAGGTTGAGTACAATATTGAAGATATGATTTACTCGGATACAAACAAATTTTCTCCATTTGAAATGCTCCTATCAAAAGTCCAACACCAGAGCTTAACTACAGCAAATGCAGTTTATCCCTCAAATATGTACGAGTTTTTGCAACTTCTGAAGACTCCTATAGAAGATTGGGGTTTGTTTAACATAAAAGCATTAAAAGAAAGAAAAATTCCAACGAGTTTGGTCGTTTTAAATGAAAGAACAGGTATTAGTGATGAGGCAAATTGGTTATTGCAGGAGTATATCTCATCACAGGAAGCTTCTTCAAGTATTGTCAGAGAGGTGCTTGCTTATTGCCGACGTAAATATTATGAAGGCGATATAGATATGCAACATGTCTATAGTAGCTACCGTGAGTTTTTGATTAAAAATCCTTTAATAAAAGTCGAAGAAGATATTGAAGAATTAGGTATTCGGTTGGGCCAGCAGTTAAAAAATGATAGATATATCATTGAACGTTTGATTAAAAGCTATGAGCGGATACCTAATGATGACTTTTATGTATGCCCATACTGTGGTTGGACATTACAGAATAAAAGTGAGAAATATAATTGCTTAAACCAAGAGTGTACAGAACATTTCAATCGATACAAGATTAATGATTATAAGGCAAGACCTTTTCAATTTACCCATAGAACCATTGAACCTGTACAACTTTCAACTGTTATACCGGGAATTAAGGAATTTGAGCTAAAAGAACGGTTCGAAAGGCAGGGTGCTCAAGTTCTTATGTACCCGAATATTGAAAGTGATGGTGACTTGCAAGTTACCAAGAAAGTTGGATCTGAGAATATACAACTTAAAATCGACGTGAAAAATTATAGTTATCCTTATATGTTAGTAGAAAAGTTATTACATGAAGAAAAAAGTGGGCTATTAAAAGATGTTTTAATAGGAATTCCAGATTCAAAAGGTAAGAAGCGGTATATGAATGCGCTTAAGAAAGGATTAATGCATCATGATTTACAGGTTGAAGTTTTTACCTTTAGTGAGCTAATTAATATGGTTAAGAGTAGGTGATAATGTGTTTAATTCGAAAAGTGATATTTTAAAGCCGATTATTGATGAGTTTAAAGTGCAAACGCAGGTGTATTTTGAAAAGAGTGGAGAGCAGATAGAAGAGTTGATAACTCGATATGATATTAACAAAGGGAATGAATTTGTAGAAAGAGGCATAGCAATAAGGAAGTTTCTTACTTCAATCGTTTCCGTAGAGTTAATTCTAGATGTTTTTACAACTATTTTTAGTGAGTATAAGACTTATCATACAGTAGATGATGTATGGTCTATTCTCCCAAATTACAACTCTGTTTTACCCGATGTGGATATAAGTGAGGACTTTAAGATAAATATTCTTAGATACTTGTTTGCGCAAGAGTTTACCTACCCTAACTGGAAAAGGGCCATAGCGGAATATGAAATGGTTGATAGGAAATTAAGAAAATTTTCAATTAAAAGTGAAGGTGAAATAGAAGAAATTCAACCGCTTTATTTTAAGGATAGAAATTCCCTTTATGCAGATGTCTTTAATAAGGATTCCTTAGTAAATGTAGGGAAGGTTAATATGAATTTTATAACCTCGGAAGACAGACCATACTTCCTTAAAACCAAGCACGTTGGAAATAAAAGAGATAAAGAGGAAATTGAGATTACCTTTAGAACAGGTGATCAAGAGAAAAAAGGATTCCCTCCTCATTTGATTAAATCAAAGGATTATTTAAACCAAAAGTTAAAGTCGTGGCAGGTCCCCACAAATAGGAAAAAGATATCACGTGACCTTTTATCCTTAAGGTTGCAACCGAATGGTATGCATTGGTCGGACAATTCTATCGAATTACTTGGTGAACAGGACAAAAGTTTGCAGCAGCAGTACAACGATTTGCAGAAGACTTTTACTATTAGGAGTGTCAAGGGACTGCAAGATTTGCAATATAAAGATAAAACAGGAATTGCCGGGATTACTGGTGTAGGAAAAACCAACTTACTAAAGTATGAGATCCTTCGTCTAGTTAACTTATGGAGAGAATACCCGGAACAGTTACAACCTGGTGAAGGTGCTAGAATCGCTATTTGGACTTCTAATGTTACAGAAGTATTAGACCTAACTTTAAAGTTGCGTGAAATTGGTGTTAAAGCAGTTCCGATTATTGGCCAGCAAAATATTAAACAGCATCTATCAAATTATATTAAGAAGGTTAAAAATCAAAGTAAATCGAATTCGCTTAGGAATCCCTTAAGTGAACTATCATTAGAGTACTTATTGCAATTTTTTAAAGGTGAGTGTTCAATCCATCGTTTATTAAATAGAGAAGATCTGTCGGCTAAACCACCATGCAGAGAATTAAAAAATAACAAAGATGAAGGAGCGAAAAAGCCATCATATGATTGTCCTTTGTTTGAGACGTGTGGGGCATATATAACGGAAAAACATCTGAATGATGCACCAGTATGGATTGGAACTCAGCATGCCTTCATGTATAGTAAGCCAATGCCACTTGTAAACCCGAGAGATCTAACATATGCAGAAATAGCTTATGAAGAAATGGACGTAATATTTGTAGATGAAGCGGACGATGGACAGGAAAAAGCGGACGGTATCTTTTTTTCTGAAAATGACTTAATCGGAAGTGATATTACCTTTTTTGAAAGTCAGTTTTTAAAAGTGAAACATGAATTTGATATTGAATATGGTAAAGCTGGTTCTTACCTTGTAAGACAGTGGCGCAGTCATGTTTCTAAGGCAAGTGATGCGATCCACCACTTATATGACTTAATGAAAAATAACACATATATTAAGAAGAAATATAAAAAACAGGTGTTTAATGTCCATCAGGTAGCTCAACACTTAACTGAAATGATATTTGGAAAAGAAAACATTACAAATATAAGTGATCACCCATTTTTTGAATTGCTAGTGGAAGCCTATAGAGACAAAGTTAGTAATCTCAAAACCTTAAATCCTAGCAGCTTTTTTGATAGGTCATTTCGGGATTTTTTTGAACAGTTAGAAGAAGTACAAATATCCTATCTTTCTCGTGAACTTAAAACGTTAAGAGAAAAGGAATTAAGGGCAGGCTTACTTAAGAAAATACTAAATGATGATTCTGTATTAAGTAGCATGGATTCGGAAAATGTTGATAATGCAGAGTTTCAATTATACTTTTTTGGTTTATTGATGGAGTTTGACTTTCATTTCAAAGCATTACTAGATATTAAGCCTGCTATAGAGGAAATGAAGGATACTAAGATTGATGGTGTCTCAAGTCAGTATAAATCAATATTAAGGTATCTACCATTTATCCCAAGTTCTCCTACAGGGCGCCATTTTCAATACTATTTTAGAGGGGAAGAGAATGGAGAAAACGAAGATCAAATCGGAATATTACAGATGTTCGACTATCATGGTATAGGAAGAGAAGCTCTCTTTGAATTTGCTCAGCTATTCCCTCAGTTAAATAAACAACAAAATAATTATAGTGACGGCCCTGCTATGGTTTTTATGTCAGCAACTATGTATGCAGAGGGGTCAAAGCATTATCATGTTGATGTGCCTATTGATTACTTACTAGAACCAACAAACCATAAACCAAATGTTAAAATACACCTTCTCCCTAAATATATGGAAAACATTAAGGGAGAATATACTCCTATACTGGTTTCTGGAAGCAAAAATAAAACAGAAAATCTTCGTAAGTTAACACGGGAGTTAGTAGGGGATATTCGTAAGGAATTAAGACACTGGTATGATGATAATAACAGGAAGGTAATGCTCGTAGTAAATTCATTCGAGCAATCAAAGCTTGTTGTTGATGTCTTAAGAGGAGAGTTTGGTGACAAAGTAGTTGGTCTTGATGAAGTAGGGGATGTAGAAGAACTTCCACAAATGGATATTGATATTTTAGTAGTCCCTCTTCAAAGCATAAATCGTGGCTATAATATTTTACAGTATGATGATATTAATAAGAAATTCCTTAACAAAGCATATTTTGGTAGTGTATTCTTTCTTGTACGACCACTAATCCCAATAGAGGACATTAGCAATATTATTAGAATGCTAAATGGTAAATATAAATCTATTGAGCATGAATTGAATCAGTTAAAAGTAGAAGGTAACAATGAAAAACTATTTTATGAAGGTGTAAAACACATCAGAAGACAATCAAATCGATACTTTTACAACCTTCTTTCTTATAAGTATTCGTGGAGCGATTTAAATGACGAAGATAAAAAAGCAATATCATTGTATGTATTGGTAAATCTAATTCAAATGATTGGCCGCTTAGTTAGGGGACAAACAAGTGCGCGTATCTTCTTTTGTGACGCTTCGTTTGCAACAGATAAACTTAATAATAACTCTAAAAGCTCAGATAAAAGTATGCTCACCATGATAGAAGAAATATTTAATCAGGAATGGGAAAATGAAATGGCAAAGGATGTATTATATTCCTGGTTCATAGAAGGATTAAAAGATATGGAAATCATTGATGAACAGAATGAGGTGTTACTAATATGAACGAGGATAAATATGTCATTCATCAGTTGAAGTTAGGTAGAAGCCAGGCAAAAGAGCATAAAGTAAAGGGTGTTTTTTTCTCTGATGAATTAGTTAATGTTTGGAATCAAATATTGGATTTATCTTCTGAAAATGAAAACAAATTAAACTTTTTGTTATCTCCTTTTAGATATAAACAAGGAATAGAAAAAGATTTAGTTTGTATGACCTTTCATCGTCATTCGTTGACAGGCCAGCAACCCTGGCTCATTGTGTCTAAGGATATGTCTAATTTAAAGATTCAAATGATTAATAGTTCCTTGATACGTTATCTGAAACAAGAATTAGAGGATAAAAAAGAAAAAATTCAACTTTACTCTATATTAGGTAAATTACTAGGTGGTATCGATCCAACTAATGTTACTGTAAATGAGTTAAGTCTTGATCAATTAAGAGGTTACACTCAACATGAAACATTTTTAAATAACTACATTCTTCAATATGCCAGTGAAAACATTAAAAGTGTATTAGATGAACCTCAATTAAAACTAAGGAAGAATTATAACAAAGATGGAGAATTAGCAGAGTGGGAGTTTCCAGAGAAATGGTTTCAGGTAATTGACACTTTTTCACCGAAATTTGAGCTAGTATCTAAGCCTTTGTATCAAAAGGACCAGGATAAAAAAGTATTTTCTTACGTGATTAATTTAGCGATAGAAACAAATGAAAATGATATAACGGTTACAGTAGTTACTAAAGGGCGCCTTATTATGACTATGTCATTACTCAAGAATGGAAATTGGGCATTTAATAGAAAGTCAAATGGTAAATTTCAAAATAGGTCCTTATACAAAATGAATCACACATCAAATAGGATAGTAAAAATACCTTTCAGCAAAAACATGTATCAAAACAGAATATTTTCCTGGGATTCAATTAAATACGAATCAATAACTGGTGAAGCAATTGAAGCAGTTGGTGATATTGCGATATCACCTGAGAAGTTTATTAATGACTACATGATTCCGATTACACATTCCGACCGTTCAAATTATAAGTATCTTATCAAAAGAGGACTGCACCCTAATGATCACTTCTACCTTTTTGAATCATTTCAGCATATGACAAATGATTTATTATTCAAGGATTGCGATCCAGATGAAGTTATTGATACTCAATTAAAGAAGAAAGAGATTGGTAGTAGGAGAATCCATGATACCTATTTTGAGCGGCAGGGAGAGTTAGTAAAAGTTTTTGTTGTTTCTACTAATGAAAATATTTTATCATATTTAAATGAAGTAATGGAGAAATATAGAGGTGAAAAGGTTGGTAAGAATGGTGATAATCAGAAAGTGAAGGATGCAAGATTCGATGTAGAGCAAATCTCTGAGGGTCGATACCGCTTTTATGACTTGGAAGATAGTTATCGACATACGATGGATATTGAGTTTGTTCTGAAACCAGAATGGTTAAAGTATTATAAACCATTAGATACAGAGGTTGACCGTAAAGAGGCTATAATAAAAAGAATAGAAGAAATTATAGCAGAAACCTCTAGGGAAGATGTTCCTTCGTTTGTATTAGGGGAAGTAGATCAATATGAAGAGTGGGACCCTTCAGACCCTAAAAAAGCCTACGAATTAGGGTTCTTACAACAAGGGCTTCTCTCTCAATCTCATTATTCACAGGATGCCTCACCCAATGATTTTGTGAATCGTTTAAAGGGTGGAATGGATGACATTCTTATTCGATTAGGTTTTGTTAATCAAAAAATCTATAACTTATTGGAACAGGAAAGCCCTTATGAGTATTATTACTTTCCTCAGTTTATAAAGGTGCGATTACCTAATGGAATCGAAGGAGACATTTTATTACTAGTTCGTTCATTTAAGGGTAAAACAGAAGTAAAGTATTATCATCCTAACAAAGAAACGAATTGGTTGTCGATACAAGATGGTGTTGTTGAACTAAGAAATTTGGAAAGCTATTTTATGAAAAATAAAACAAATGCGAACAAGTTTATAATCGAAAATTGTTCCGGTCAAAATAATGTAGTTGTGTATGAAGAAAATGATGAAAAAATGCCACTGTTAGAAAAAGATCTACCTTTTGTGGTAGCAACCATTAAGACTGATGAGCTTGCACCTGCGGTTACAAAAATAAGTGAACGGACAGGTAATATAACATTAACACCTTTTGTTGTGAGGAAAGGGAATGTTTTTTATACAATAGGAATGAAGTTGCCTAACACGATGAAATATCCTATGCATGTGAGCAAACAAACATTTTCGAATGATCTTCCTACGAGGGTAACCCAACGTGTTCGAGTTTCCAATGGTGATGTGCAGGTTGCAATAGACTTGCTGATGCTACGAATGATTCCTATAACATTTGGTAGTTATCTTAATGATCCACTACCATACCATATATTTAATAAACATTTTTATGAGCAGTATTTAGATGGTGAGAAAGAGAAGAAAAAACTTTCTCGGAAGAACAGCGAAGTTCAAAAAGGTTCACAATTAAGTTTTGATTTTTAATTAATCCATAATATAGGCTAAATCGAAAAGCCTATATTATGGATCTTTTTATGCCATTAAAAGGGTTACATTAGTTGTTCGCCTTTGTCATCATAGTAGGTTTCAAAATGCCTTGTTATTAAATCAAATAATTCCTTTTGAAATTTTTCGCTTGTTGTACTGATACCTGTAAGATGGCCTACCTTTTTTAGTAGAGCTTCTTTTTCTACGTTTCTATCAATCAAGTATTTTACCTCCTCGTGCAGTTCTGGATATTTCTCCTCGATAATCATGGTTGTGTATTTAAACACCACATTCTTACTTCTCTTATTGAGATCATCTCTAAATCGAGGGAATAGAGCTTTTTCGTATTTTGGTTTCATCTGCTATCCCCGCCTTTAATAATATTTGTAATCCGTTACTCATTGTCTCACCTTATTCGTTGTTATTTAGAGTCAACTAACTCTATAAAATGAGATTAATTGAAAAGGTGGTAGGTGTCGAAATCAGGAGGGGGTAACTACTCATTAACTATTGGAAAAATTGTATTTGCACTATGGCAAAACTTATGTGAAGGCTCAGTAACACTGGAAGTAAAACACTATGTACTTTATTTGTCCCCCACAGTCATTTTATATAGCACTTCTTCAAGTAGAGGAGGTACTTTTTTATTTTCATTTTTATATTAGGAGTACATAAAAGTCTCATTTTTACATTGTAAAATACAGAGAATCTAATAGGCGTAAATGTTATTATGCAATTATTGTTTTTTAACCGTTTTTCTTGGATAGATTAACTTAATTAAACACTTGAACAACTATGGATACTCCTATTGAAATTCCTCATAATATCCAATATATGCTAATATATTGACATAGGACATATTGCTTATAAGGAGGGAAATCATGTCAACGGAACCTGCTAAAATTGCAAGGATTTTTGAATATTTGCTTGCAGTGAGGAATTTAAATGAGAAAGTAATACGAAATGTAAATGAATATGAAAAAGTGTGGTGGGAAAAGGACTTACCAAATACCGAGGGTATTTTTATTGGTGGTAAAGGAACCAATGAAGAAGCTTGGTATGAAGTACATAAGCAAGAAATTTCACCTCCACCTAAACCACCACCAGAAATAAAAAACTGGATCATCAAATATGATAATCCGGATCAACACCCTAAAGTACATACTAGTATGGTTATAGGGATAGATGATGAAGGTAATGAAATTACTGAACAATTAGATGCGGATTCAGATCGTTTTTCCTTTTATGAGAGTTGGATACAGGAATGGAATAGGTGGGCAAAGGTTACTTCTCCCAAAAAGAAAGTTCAACAAATGTACATGGAGCTTTTTACATTATACCAACGTTTTCAGCGTGAAGGAGAAGATTTAGAACTAGCAAGTGGACAAGGGCTTCTTCAATGGGAAGTTGAGGGACATCAAATTTCTAGACATGTTCTTGTTACAAAGCTCGAATTAATCTTTGATGCTAAAAAAGGAATCTTTTATCTAGTTCCTACAAGTAGAGGAACATTGATGGAAACGGACATGTTATTACATATTAATATTCCAAATGCTACACGGTTAATGCAAATGGAGAGTCAGGTAGAGGACTTTGAATTTTCTCCAATTGAATATACTCAACTTAAGCCATTTCTACAAGAAGTCGTTCATACAATTAGCCCTGATGGTTTATATAAATTGGATAAACAGGAATCTGTAAAAGGGCTAAGTTCCCCAAACATTTCATACAGTTCAGGTTTATTTATTAGAAACGTTGGCGGCAGGATGTGGCAGCAGGAATTATCGAAAGTAATTGATAAAATAAAGGAAGGCTTTCCAGTTCCTGATACGATTGAGAGTTTAACCACAACCGAAACAAAAAGATCAATTGTTGATCATAACCATTTAACACAAGAAAGCTGGAGTCCTGTAGGGGAACAGTTATTGTTTCCTCTTCCTACAAATAAAGAGCAACAACTTATTGCACAAAAACTAGCAGCAAATAGTGGTGTAGTTATTCAGGGCCCTCCTGGAACTGGAAAAAGCCATACGATTGCAAATCTTATTAGTCATCTTCTTGCTCATGGGAAAAGAGTACTAGTTACCAGTGAGAAAGAAAGGGCACTTCAAGTTTTAAAAGATAAAATTCCAGAAGAAATCCGAGCTCTTTGTGTCAGTGTTCTAGGTGGGGATTCAAAGTCAGTAAAGGAAATTGAGGATTCTGTTCGGACAATAGCGGAGAATTTGGACTCAAAGCAACCAGAAATCTTACAGAAAAATATTGACCGTTTAACAGTAGAATTAAAGACCGTAAAGAGAAATATAGCACGGTATGATACATTAATTAACCAAGCAGCAGAAAGGGAAAATGAAATTCAGAAATTCGGTGAGCTGGAATTAACTCCATTAGAAGGAACGATGTGGCTCAAAAAAAATGAGGAGCATTCATGGCTACCTGATGAAGTTAATCCAAATACAGAATTTCCTCTTACAAATGAACAGTTAATAAAATTCTTTGAGCTTTTAAGAACTCTTTCAAGAGAGGATATTAATTCCTTAAGTTTAAATATTCCATCAAGTAGCATGTTGCCTGATCCAAATTCATTTTCACAAAAAGTAGATGAACTACTTCATATAGAGGAAAGGATTGACCAAACAAGTAAAGACATTAACGGTTGGTCCCCAAAAGACCTATCAACTGTAGAGCTCGACCAATGGATAAATCGAACAAATACAACAATTAATAGATTAAGGGAACTTCAAAGTAATAAATGGCTGGTAACAATTATAGAAGATTGTTTAAAGGACCCAGAACAAACAAATTACTGGTTACAGTTTATAAATGAAGTTCGAGAAACAATAAATGATATACAACTACTCGAAAAAGAGTTAATCGAGCACACATTTATATTCCCTTCAAGTAAAAGTCTACTTGAGATAAAAGAAGATTTATTAAACCTGAAAGAAAAACTCTCAGCTAATTCTAAAGTTGGTTGGTTTTACAAAAATGTCTCGGGTAGAAAAATGAAATACTTGTTTGATGAGCTTAAAGTGAATGATTTACCTGTACGTAATGTGGAAGATGTTTTGCTTTTACTAAGGCATATCGAGTTAGTCACTTCTAAGCAAAGACTTACTATAAAATGGAACCGTATGTTAGCAGAAATCGAGGGGCCTTTGTTAGAGGAAAATCAAAAAAGATTTGTAGTATTCATGAGGGAGAAGTGTTCTTCAATTGAAGAAGCAGCTAATTGGATCCAAGCATCAAATCAAATGTACAAGGAGTTATTAGATGCTGCGGGAATGCCAGGGAAGCCTATTTTTAATGATGTTCAATGGTTTATGGGTCTATTAAACGGTTTAAAGGCTCTAAAATTTATTGAAAAAAGGAAAGAAGCACAACAATTTGTTGACGAAGTAAACTCTTACTTATCAAATGGGATAAATCATATCAAATCGCATTCGGTCTGGAACGACGTTCTTCATGCTTTACAACAAAGAAACAAAAATGGATGGAGAAGCTGTTTTGAAGAAGTTATTCGGTTAGAAGGACTGGAAAAAGACTACAATCAATTTACCAATCTAAAATCAAAACTATATGATGTTGCCCCTAAATGGACTTTGGAACTAATGGAGAATAGTGGAAAAGGCACCCCACTTTTTCCTCCTAAAGACATGTCAATTGCTTGGTTATGGAAGCAGGTTGATTATTGGCTAAAGGAAATTCAGGAGAAACCTAAAATCGAAAAGCTAGAAGAGGAAAGAAAACTAGAACAGTTAAAAGAGAAAAAAATTATAAAAGATTTAGTCGCTGAGTCAACTTGGAAAGAACAAATAATTAGAACGACAGGAAGTCAAAAAAGAAGTCTTTTTGCTTGGTTGAAGGCTGTCCAAAGAATTGGAAAAGGGACAGGGAAATACGCAAATATTTATCGAAAAGATGCAAGTAAGGAAATGATGATTGCGAAAGGTGCGATTCCGGTATGGATCATGCCAGTACAGCGTGTTATCGAAAACTTTGAACTAACGGAAGATTTGTTTGATGTGATTATCGTGGATGAAAGTAGTCAAAGTAACTTATTTTCATTATCTACACTTCTTAGGGCAAAAAAAGCAATTATTGTTGGGGATGAAAATCAAATTAGCCCAGAAAGTGTTGGAACTGAAATTAGCGAAGTTCATGACCTGATTGAACGGTATCTCTACGATATTCCAAACAAAATGCAATTTGATATTCGCACAAGTTTATATGACACAGCGAACCGGATTTTTGATAGTAAGATTGTACTAAAAGAGCATTATCGATGTGTACCTGAGATTATTCAGTTTAGCAATGACTTAATGTATGGTGGAATGATTGACCCACTTCGTCTTCCTATTGGGAGTGAGGTTTTTGAGCCGCCTGTTAATGCAATTAGGGTGGAAGATGGCTATCGACTAGAGGGTACATCTAAAGCAATTAATGAACCAGAGGCAGAAGCAATAGTAGAATACATTGCAAATTGCATAAAAGATCCCAAATATAACAATAAAACATTTGGTGTAATTTCACTCCAAGGGCATGACCAAGCAAGGATTATTGAGAATCTATTACGAGACAAAATAGGTGAGGAGGAAATGATTAACAGGAGGCTGATTACTGGTGATGCTTATGCTTTCCAAGGTGACGAGCGAGATATAATTTTCCTATCAATGGTAATTGCACCGAATGTTCGTTACACTGCATTAACAAAAAGGTCTGATTTACAAAGGTACAACGTAGCAGCAAGTCGAGCCCGAGACCAAATGATCCTGTTCCACTCCGTCGATCTTAACCAATTAAGTCCGAACGATATTCGCTACCAGTTACTTCAATATTGTAAACAACCATACAGAGTTCAGGAATCATTGAAGAAGCATGAGAAAGACTTTGATTCTGAATTTGAAAAAGATGTATATTCTCTAATTCTTTCTAGAGGTTATAGAGTTATGCCACAAGTTAAAGTAGGTACACTTGGTAAAAGAATAGATTTAGTAGTGGAAGGGATGAGAACCAGATTAGCAGTAGAATGTGATGGTGATAGGTGGCATGGTCTAGAAAAATGGGAAGAAGATATGGAACGTCAACGAGTTTTAGAACGAGTTGGATGGACATTTTGGCGTGTCCGGGGAAGTGCTTTCTATGCTAATCCTGCAAAAGCAATGGAGTCATTATGGGTTAAACTGGATGAAATGGGGATAGAACCGAATAATTTAACTGAAGATGAACATGTTGAAAAAAAAGAGAACGATAACGTGGAAGACTTAGATATAAAAGAATCAACAAACCTAAATATGGTGAAAACACTTGAAAATCTTCCTGATGAAGACAAAGGTAACAGTAGAGTAGAAGTAGTAAATAGTCATTTTGAAGAAAACAATACAATATCAATAATAAGTGAAGTTAAAAAATTTCAAGAAATTAAGCATAGCCCTGAACATTCAAAAGCTGAAAAGAAACATTCAAATTACAATAATCAGCAACCTGTTAAAATAAAGCAATTGGAGTTATTTTCTACTAATAATCCAGAAAAACTGGCATTATTTGAAGTCCTAGATGAAACATCGTCTTCAAAGTTGACCACTTTTGAAACGAAAAATAATAAAAATAATACATCTCATTCGTTAGTATCCTATTTAAAAGATCAAGGATTTGACGTTATTGATATGCGCATAAAAGGTGGAGCATTATGGGTAATTGATGAAGAAGGTTTGAAACCTATTCTAGAATCACTTGAAAAACAAGGAATTCAATTCTCCTTTACGGAAAATGGTAGTA
Source organism: Paenibacillus bovis (assembly GCA_007679095.1). GTDB lineage: Bacteria > Bacillota > Bacilli > Bacillales > Bacillaceae_C > Lederbergia > Lederbergia graminis. Next base: position 23,351 of record VEFU01000028.1, on the reverse strand, counting down.
GAGCAACTAAAAAGAGATCTGCTTGGTTTACGAAGTCTAACAAATAATTTAGGATTTACCCCTTTTAGTAAATATGTTCAACTAAGGAAATGTATCCGACTACGGGTACATTTTTTAATTACATTAAGATTATGGGCGAATACCAAACCTAGTATTTGTACAACATGTAGGAATAAATTGTGAACAAAATTATTAGGGGTGTGACTTCAACCAATATTAATGCATAAATTGTTATATTTTGGAGAATTGCGCTTATTTATCACATTTCTCTTGTGTTACTTTAGTACTAGCATTAAAATAAAAATAAAGTATAAAAAAAGTAAGAACAAACAATGAGGTGACTCTATGAATATAAAAACCTTTCAGAAAACACAAAGAGATTTAGCAGCAACGATAGTTTCTTTAATAGATTCATATTGGGATAATGAGATAAGTGAGAATGAAATGATAGAAATGGTTCAGATCCTATATAGCAATAATAAAAGTAAATTCTTGAAGGATGATCAATTTACTACTGTATTACGTCAACAGTGCGGTAAGCGTAGACTAGAAGTAGTCAAAAAGGTATTAAATTTAACAAATGTTATTTAGATAGTTTGTAGTTGTAAATTTAATTCCATTTAATTGAAGGAAAATAGATTATTAGTTTAGGTATATATCTTTAAAGAAATTTTTACATTTTATTATAGGATGTGACATAGATGAGCAATTATAAAGTCCTTAGAAATGAATTAATAGAAGAGCTAGAGACCTATTTAGTAGGTCCTCGAAATGATGATGAAATACTAGGTGCCAAAATTCGCCCTATGGCACTTTATTTAACAGGAAAATTAGTTCCGATTGGTGCAACTTCAGATGTTGTGAACGAAAAAGAAAACGCGATTGAGACGCATGTTGAAATTTCTGAAGAAGAAATTGATGAACAACTGAAAACCCGAAAAATTTTCAGACCATCTAGCATGGGAATTAGTTTTAAGTTAAAACAATTAGTACCAATCGAAATTGAGGCAAGTTGGGCAACATATGAAGGGGAAGAACATAAGCGAGAATCTCATCAAGAATATTGGAAAATAGATTTACGGGATGAAACTAGAGATTATTTAACCAATAGTAATAACTCTAAAATTGGTAAAGTTCGCTATGTAATTTCATATAGGAACAATCTTTATCATGTAAGTGTATTCCTAGTCAACCCTCTAAAACGTAGTGAATATCCTGAACAAAGTGAAGTAATGTTTCAATGTCAACTAAACGTAAATGTTAATACAGAGAGTTTGGGGAGATTTACATCAAAAGCTGATTCTTATCACTTACAAGAAGAACTCTTATACCGTGATAAAAAAGAAATAGCCATCGGTCACGGGGTTGGAGTTGATTGGATAGAGCAAGGTAAGACTACAACAATTTATTCAACATGGATGCCTCGATATGAATTACCAAGTGTAGAACATCGTAGAATTGGCAATCAAACTTTTTCGATGAAGGAACTAAGCGAAATGTCTCCAAAACTACTATATGAAAAACTTAGTATCATTCCAAAAGCATTTAAGATCTGGTTGGAAAAGCAGGAGGAAATTGTTGAAACACTACCTGACTACTTAAAAGAAGAAGCATTGAAGAATGTTAAACAAGTAATGAAAATAATTCAACGTTTAGAAGAAGGCATAGAACTTGTTACAAAAAGTGAACAGGCTTTAGAATATTTAGCCTTCCAATTCGCAAATAAAGCTATGGTTTTGCAAAGAGCATATACAAATGTAGCTCAAGTATATCGTTCAGAGAAAAAACGAGTAAGGCCAGAACTTACTGGTGAATGGCGTCTTTTCCAATTAATCTTCTTGATAATGAATATAGCTGGGGCTTCTAATGAACAGCATGAGGATCGTCAAATTGTTGACTTAATCTGGTTTCCAACCGGTGGAGGAAAGACAGAGGCATACTTAGGTGTTGCAGCCTACACAATGGCCTATCGCAGATTATTAGCACCAGGTCAGGTGGACAAATATGCAGGTGTTACTGTATTTATGCGATATACGCTACGATTATTAACTACACAACAATTCCAACGTGCAGCAGCATTAATTTGTGCAGCAGAAATGTTAAGAAAACATAACCCGAAACAATTTGGAATCGAACCTTTTAGTATTGGACTTTGGATTGGGGCAGATTCCTCACCTAATTTATTTTCAGATGCTATTGAGAAATTAGAACAAATACGGAATGGAGAAGAAGTGAAAGTAGGCAATCCAATGCAATTATTGCATTGTCCATGGTGTGGTACGGAATTAACACACGAACAATATGAAATAACTAATAAACATCAAAAAATTTATTGTGCAAACGATAAATGTTCGTTTAAACATGGAATTCCAGTTTATACCGTTGATGAAGCGATATACCAAAAGCTACCAACACTATTAATCGGTACTGTTGATAAAATTGCACAACTTCCATGGAAAAAAGAAATGCATGAATTATTTGGAAATAAAAATTTGTATAGTGTAGAGTACGGTTTTAAATATAGTTCAACTAAGACTAGAGGATATAGCTCTATCAATAGACTTAAGCCACCAGAATTAATTATACAAGATGAGCTCCATTTAATATCAGGGCCACTAGGTTCATTAACAGGACTATATGAAGTATCAATTGATTTATTAACTCGTCACAATGGTATACCGGCAAAAGTTATTGCATCTACGGCAACAATAAGTGGTGCTGAGGAACAAATTAAGGCATTGTATGGTCGAAAGATGATGCAATTTCCGCTTGCGATTCAAAAAGCTAATGATAATTTTGTTTCCGAAGAAATACCGACTGATAAAAGACATGGTCGTTATTATGTTGGCATTTGTGCACCTGGGGTGAGTAATAAAATTCAAGCCATTCATTTATATAGTGCCTATTCAATGATTACTAGGAGTCAAGCAAAGTTTAAGGTTGATCCATACTATACTATGCTTGGTTACTTTAACACAGTGAAAGAACTAGCAGGAATGATGACAACATTTAAAGATGAAATTATTAGTAGACTAAATATGTTAGATCCAAATGAAACGTTTAATCATGATTTAGTAATTGAAGAATTAACAAGCCGTAAAAAGGCCCATGAGATTCCACAATTATTAAATCAAATGGAGAAGACGATAAATGAAACAGGAGTATTAGATGGTGTCCTTGCAACTAATATGATATCTGTTGGTGTTGATGTTGACCGCTTAGGAACAATGATGGTCCAAGGTCAGCCAAAAACAACGTCAGAGTATATTCAAGCAACTAGTCGAGTAGGTAGACAGTACCCAGGGCTTGTATTGGTATTACTAAACTCGATGCGTTCAAGGGATATTTCTCATTTTGAGAGATTTAGAGCTTACCATCAATCATTGTATCGTCATGTTGAAACAATGAGTGTCACACCATTTGCTAAAGGGTCATTGCATAAAGGTCTTACAGGGGCTTTTATAGGTTTTATTCGTCAAACATTAATGGCGGTAAACGCGGAGCAAAGCCCTAGTAATATATTAAATTTAGAGGAAGAACTTGAAAATAATATTATCGCATTCCAAGAGCGTGTAAAGGATGCAAATGATGATTCCATTGAAAAAGAAACACATGAATTAATCAATTGGTGGACTTTTACTGCAGAAAAATATATAGAACAAAAGTTGGCCTATAGACAATCAGAATGGGTTAAGTACCATCTATTAAGAGGATTCAATGAAAAAGGAAAAATAGAAGATGCCCGTCCGGCAATGATGTCCTTACGAAATGTGGAAGGGGCTATTGAAATTGAGGTGCTAAAATCATGACAGTAAAAGATACGATAAGACCCTCTCAACTAATCTATCAATCTGGTCCGGGAGCAGTTGTTGATTTAATGGATAAAAGTGTAATGATTAAGGCTGCGGATCAGTGGAATACATGGAACGCCCCAAGAGAAGATGATGTACGTATTACTTCAATACTTGGAGTTGACCACGTACGGGTTTTAAATGAAAATCCGGATCGACAAAAAATAAAAGCTATTGAATTTCCTAAATGGAAAATTTGTCCTTCGTGTCATCGAATGACAGCCTATGACAATCAACAATGTTATTTTTGTAAAAAGAAGGGTGAGGAAAAGGATCTGTATCCAAGTCGGTTTGTATTAATCTGTGAAAATGGCCACATCTCAGATTTCCCATATAATGAGTGGGTCCATCGTAATCACCAATGTACAGAACCTACCAAGGAACCAAAATTAAGATTAATAACTAGAGGAAATAGCGGTTCATTATCTGATTTGCATGTTATTTGTCTTCATTGTAAGCATAGTGAGAGCCTAGGTTCCATCATGAAACCTGATGAACAAAAGCATAACTTATTTATATGTAAAGGTGAACGCCCATGGATTAGTCCAAACGCCAATGAAAAATGTAGTTGCAAGATGAAAACTACTTTACGTGGAGCGTCAAATGTGTATGCCCCTGCGGTAACTAGCTTTTTACAAGTTCCTTTAACTTCATCTAGTTCAGAACAGGACATCTTATATATTGTTAAATCCAATGAAGATGATTTCAGAGAAGCATATGAAGTATCGGGTGAAATAGGACTTAAAATGGCGTGTAGATTTCTCAAAATATCGACTGATTTTATTCCAACTATCAAGAGTTTTCTAAACGGTGAAATCTCTATTGAAGAAACTACTACTTATGAATCTATTCGTAAGCAAGAATGGAACACATTAATCCAAAATCACGTAGATGAACAAAAATTTACATCATCAAAGGTAGAAATGCACCCAGAATTAGAACCTTATTTTGATGCAATTTATCAAGTAGATTCTGTTCCAGAAGTTCAGGTATTACAAGGATTTACTCGGCTTGATTATATTGATCGATTAAGTGATGATAATAAAGAATTACAGCCTGTTGTTAAGAAAGATGAAAAATGGTTCCCAGCTGTTCGAAATTATGGCGAGGGGATATTTATTAAATTTAATATAGCAAAACTGAAAAAATGGGAAGAGAGAGAACAAATTACAAAAGAAGTTTATCAAGCATACGACAACTATCGCGAAGAATTTGATAACTCACTTATTCACTTAGAACCAAGACATATTTTAATTCATACTTTTAGTCACGCTCTGCTCCGAGAGTTAGCTGCCTACTCAGGTTACACAACGACTTCTTTAAAAGAACGTATTTATACAATGGATGGCATGCATGGCGTATTCATTTATACTGCTTCAGGTGATTCAGAAGGTAGCTTAGGTGGATTAACTCGTCTAGCTCAAAGTGATAAATTGTACCCTATAATTCTTCGGGCTTTGGAAAATATGAGTCATTGTTCTTCTGATCCAATTTGCTCTGACGGAGATTTTGAGTATCATACAACTGCAAATGGTGCCGCATGTCACTCTTGTACTTTTGTTGCTGAGACTTCCTGCGAGTGGGGAAACTTGTTGCTTGATCGAAGAGCATTGATCAATATTAATCCAAATCAAAAAGATGGTTACTTTGATCATCTATTAAATATATAAAATTTTTGCTAATGAGTGAGGTTGAGGTGACAGGTAATTGGATATTAAATTAGTTGATAATAAAGGGGACAATACATTAATTCAAACATTAAAAGATGAAGTGAAAAAGGGTTCCAAGATTGCAGTAGCATCTGCCTACTTTAGTATATATGCCTTTGAAGAGCTAAAAAAGGAATTATCGAAGGCTAAGGAATTTCGCTTTTTATATACACAGCCTACATTTTACGATCATGAGCAGGACCAAAATTATCAATATAAACTAAAAGTTAATAATGAAAATTATCCTACATTTGATGGGAATGATTTTGAGCTTCCCCTACGAAATAAAATGAACTCCAATTCGGTAGCAAAAGAGGTATCTAAGTGGATTCAAGAAAATGCTCAGTTTAAAACAATTTTAGGCGAAAATTCTTTTCCTAAACAAATGATTGTTAAAAATGAAAAGGGCAGAGATGTTCAAATACAATCTGAAATTCAGTTTACAGCTGATGGATTAGGTATTACACAATCCAATCGTTTAGCAAGCTTTCCTGTAATTATTGATGGCGGTCCTCTAACTGATCAATTAATGGATGAATTTAATCGTATTTGGAATGATGAAGCGAAGGTTAAAGATGTCACTCAAGAAGTATTACAGCAGCTTCAATTGATTTCTCAAGAAAATTCAGCTGAATGGTTATACTTTGTAACCCTTTATCATATTTTCTCGGAAAACCTAGAAGGACTTTCAGAAGATAATATTATAAAAGAAGGCACGAATTTTAAAGATACGGTAATTTGGAATAAATTATACCCATTCCAACGAGATGGTGTCATTGGCATCATTGATAAAATGGAGAAATATAACGGGTGTATATTAGCGGATAGTGTTGGTTTAGGGAAAACATTCTCCGCACTAGCCGTAATTAAATACTATGAACTTCGCAATAATCGTGTTTTAGTTTTATGCCCAAAAAAATTACGAGACAACTGGACTGTTTATACACAAAACGATAAACGGAACTCATTAAGTGCTGATCGTTTTAACTATGATGTTCTGAACCATACAGATTTAAGTCGTGATTCAGGCTATTCTGGTGAGATCCGTCTTGATACAGTCAACTGGTCCAACTATGATTTGGTCGTTATTGATGAATCACATAATTTTAGAAACAATAGTGCACGTAAAGATCGGTTAACACGATATCAAAAATTAATGCAAGAAATTATTAAAAAAGGGGTAAAAACAAAAGTTCTGTTATTATCTGCTACTCCCGTTAATAACAAAATGAATGATATAAAAAATCAGATTGCTTTTATTACGGAAGATAACGACGCTGCATTAGAGAATGAGGGAATTGAGAGTATTGACTATACTTTGAAAATGGCACAAACATCGTATAATCGTTGGACTAATTTACCTGCAAAGGAGCGTACAACTGAAAGCTTTTTAAATATGGTCAATCCTGATTACTTCCAATTGCTTGATTTATTGACAATTGCTCGCAGTCGAAAGCATATTGAAAAATATTATAATGTAAAAGATATCGGACAATTTCCTAAGCGAAGAAAGCCTATCTCTATTAAAGCGGATATTGATACTCAACAAACATTTATAAAAATGGTGCAAGTGAATGAATTGTTAGAGTCATTGAATTTTAGTATGTATCAACCGATGAAGTATGTATTACCACAAAGGCGTAAACATTACGAAGAGCTCTACGATACCAAAGTAAAAGATGGGAAAAGTATATTTAAACAAACAGATCGCGAATTTGCCGTGGCGGCGTTAATGAAGGTCAATCTATTTAAACGGTTAGAAAGTTCAATACACTCATTTAACTTAACTCTTGGTAAATTAGTTGCTCGTATCGAACGAACTCTTGAATTGCTTTCACTTCACAACCACGTGATGCTTCAAGAAAATTACGATGATGCAGTTGACTTTGATGATGAGCAATTAGAAGCAATTACTGTCGGAAGTGAAAAGGTACAAATTCAATTAAAAGATATTGACGCATTAAAATGGCGTGGGGATTTGCAGTATGATTTAACGATTTTACGAAACTTATTACAGCAATCTGAACAGATTACAGCTAGTAGGGATGTTAAGCTTAATGAATTAAGAGATATAATAAAAAATAAAGTAGAAAACCCAATTAATCTCGGTAATAAAAAAATCATTATTTTTTCTGCTTTTGCAGATACAGTAAGATATTTATATGAACAACTAGCTGGAGATTTATTAGAACAGGGTTTACACTCCGCAATGGTCGTAGGTGATGGTGCGAATAAATCCACATTAAAGGGGATTCGTGTGAAAGATATTAATGATGTGTTAATGAATTTCTCCCCAAAGTCAAAAGAACGTGCCAAAGTCGATCCAAAGAAAACGGAAGAGATTGATATTTTATTTGCGACAGATTGTATTTCAGAAGGTCAGAACTTGCAAGATTGTGACTACCTTATTAACTATGATATTCATTGGAATCCAGTCCGCGTTATTCAACGTTTTGGCCGTATTGATCGGATTGGCTCTACTAATAAAGAAATTCAGCTCGTAAACTTCTGGCCAAATATGGATTTAGATGAATACATTAATCTGGAACAGCGTGTAAAAGGACGTATGAAAATATTAAGTACATCTGCTTCAGGTGAAGAAGATATATTTGACACGTCAGGAAAAGAAATGAATGATTTAGAATATCGAAGGAATCAATTAAAAGCACTACAAAATGAGGTTGTAAACTTAGAAGAAGTATCAGGAGCGATATCAATTACGGATCTCACATACACGGATTTTAAGAGTGATCTGAGTGGAGCTCTGAAACAGTATAAGAAGCAGTTGGCTCAAGCACCAAAAGGAATATATGCGATTACATCAAATACTGAGCTTGAAGAGGCAAAGCCAGGTGTGATTTTCTGTTTTAAACAACATGGAGTCTTTGAAATGGATCATAATAGTCTAGCACCATATATTTTATTATATGTGACAGATCAAGGGGAAGCCCATATTCATTATACAAATTCGAAACAAATATTAGACATTTATCGAAAGCTCTCACTTGGACATAATGAGCCAATACAGCACTTAGTAACACAATTTAATGATGAAACGAATAATTCTACTGACATGTCTAAGTATACTGAATTAATGAAACAAGCAGTTGATATTGTTAAAGATAAACAAGAAGATACAGCGTTTGATAGTTTCTTCTCAATTGGCGGTACAAGCATTCAAACCAATATGGACTTTGAGTTTGATGATATCGAACTGATTTCATTTCTAATCATAAAGGGTGAATCGTGATGAATGAGGAGCAACTAGTAAAGTCGATTCAATTACCGAAGTCAACCTATGTGTTAAGAACCTTTCCTTACAATAAAATGGAACCTCAGCTAAGCGCTGGACAGAAAAAAATAGTGTCTGAAAACATTGTGTCGCGGGGAATACGAATACTTACAATCATTAGTCCAAACAACACGAATATAGCGAAATACGAAGATGAAACAGTACGATATGAAGAGATTCACTTTTATTGCGTGCAACTTAAAAATCTTAAAAAGGCTGTAGACGTATATAAAGTGTTTGCGCAAATCATGCCCTACCCACTAGTTATTTTATTTACTGATGGTGAAAAAACGTCTTGGGTAATGGCAACCCATACGAAGCAACAACAAACACACTTATTATCCATCGACGAAATTTATGTGATCGATGAAATGATTCCACCCGAAGAAGTAGAGAAACATTTGAGGTTTACAGAAATGGAAAATATAAACCTGAAATTTATCTATTATTCATGGATTGAGCAATTGCTACAAATTGAATTAAAATTGAAATACGGTATTACCCGTAAAGTCACATTAAATAATAATATATTGAAACAATTAAAAGAACTTGATCGACAAATCGAATATCTTGTCGGTCAAGCAAAACGGGAAAAACAAATGAATAAACGGATTGCATTGCAAGTAGAGGCGAATAAATTGAAAGGTACCAAACAAGTATTGATTGAAAAGGAGCAATAAGATGGTTAATAAAATGAATGGTGAATCATTAGATATTACGAAGCAAAATATTGAGCGATTAAAAGAACTTTTCCCGGAGGTATTAACAGACGGTGAAAAAATAGATTTTGACATGTTAAGAACTATACTTGGAGAAGTGGTAGAAGACAATAATGAACGCTACCAATTCACTTGGCATGGAAAAAAACAAGCTATTCTGGGCGCACAAAAACCATCTAAAGGGACGTTGCTTCCGGTGCCGGAAAAAAGTAAAAACTTCAGTTCAACAGAAAATCTTTATATTGAGGGGGATAACTTAGAAGTATTGAAGTTATTGCAAAAGTCTTATAATAGTAAGATTAAAATGATTTATATCGATCCGCCTTACAATACGGGGAAAGACTTTGTATATAAGGATAACTTTAAAGACGGTATGCAAAATTATTTAGAACAAACTGGTCAAATAGACTCAGAAGGGAATCATCTGTCAACAAACACAGAAACTAATGGTCGTTTCCATACTGATTGGTTAAATATGATGTATCCACGATTGAAGCTAGCAAGAAATTTATTGTCTGATGAAGGAGTTATTTTAGTAAATATTGATGAAAACGAAATGGTAAATTTACAAAAAATCATGAATGAAATCTTTGGAGAAGGAAATGAATTAGGAACCATTATTTGGGATAAAAGAAATCCTAAGGGTGATGCAAAAGGGATATCTCAACAACATGAATATATTTGTACTTTTGCTAAAAATAAGGATAGCTTTTTTCAAAATAATGAAATTAGAAGGCCTAAGAAAAATGCTAAAATTATATTAGATAAAGCGAAAGAACTATTCAGTAATATAAATAATAGTAATCTAGAGGAAATAAATTTAGAATTTAGTAGGTGGATGAATAAGCAAAGTTTCTCAGGTGGTGAAAAGGCATACAGTAAAATTGACGAATTTGGAAATGTATTTCAACCCGTTTCATTGGAAAAGCCAAAAGACCCGATGTACTTCTATGATGTAATCCATCCGATTACGAAAAAGCCATGTAAAAAACCTCCAAAAGGCTGGAGGGTATCAGAACCAACGATGAATGAATTATTAGAGCAGAATAGGATTCTTTTTGGGAAAGATGAAAGTGTATTACCTCGAAGAAAATATTTACTTGATGAGAATATCATGGAAAAGCTACCTTCATTACTTTACTATGGTGGTAGTGATACAGAATTGCTTAAAAAATTAAATATTCCATTTGATACTCCAAAGGTTGTAGAAGTTTGTAAAGAACATATTGTTGCTTTCTCAAAAGAGAGTGATATCATTCTTGATTTCTTTTCGGGTTCCGCTACAATTGCTCACGCGGTTATTCAGGCGAATGTTGAAGATGGTAGTAACCGAAAATTTATAATGGTGCAATTACCAGAAGTGATAGATGAAAAATCCGAAGCATATAAAGAAGGTTTTAAAACTATATGTGATATCGGTAAGGAACGTATTCGCCGTGCTGGTGAGATGATAAAAGAAGAGTTGATTGAAAAGAAAAAAAATACTGGTATGCTCGATGCGGTTAAAATGGACCCTGATAACTTAGACATTGGATTTAAAGTACTAAAACTGGATAAATCCAATATTCACGAATGGAATGCAGAATTCGAAAATCTTGAAGATGAATTAGATTTATTTGAAACGCCATTTATTGAAAACCGTAATGAATTAGATATTGTATATGAAATTATGCTTAAATACGGCTTGGAGTTAACGTATCCGATTGAAACATTCGAAGTAAACGGAAAGAATGTGTATGATATCGCTTTTGGGAATCTATTTATTTGTTTGGCTGATAATATCGATACAAACATTGCTAAAGCAATCATTGCGAAACGTAATGAATATGGAATTGAAACAAGTAGTGTGGTATTTAGTGATGCCGGATTTAATGGGAATGATTCGGAGAAATTAAATTGTATCGAACTGTTAAAGGATGCAGGTTATCCAGAAGATAATCTGTTGACGATATAGAGGTGAGCAGAATGAAGATACAATTTAAAAAACTTGATTATCAAGATACAGCCATAGCATCTATTATTAAAGCGTTTGAGGGCCAACAAGTACGTAAATCTGAATTCACCATTATGGATCAAGATGCACAAGGAAAGTTATTTGGTAATACAGGAATTGGAAATAAAATTGATTTATCAGTAAGTAAGCTATTGGAAAATATACAACAAATTCAAATTAATCAAGGGATACCTATTTCGGAGTCCATTCCAGCACCATTTCCTCAATTTAATATTGAAATGGAAACCGGTACAGGAAAAACATTCGTTTATTTAAAATCCATTCTTGAATTAAATAGAAAGTATGGTTTTACAAAGTTTATTATCGTTGTACCTTCTGTTGCGATTAAAGAAGGCGTCATGAAATCAATTAGCATGACGAAGGAATACTTCAAAACTCAAATGCAAGGGATCATCTATCGAGCATTTATGTATAATAGTAAGGACTTAGATAAAGTTCAAGGTTTTGCAAGAAATGAAAATGTTGAAATCATGATTATCAACATTCAGTCATTTAATAGTAATGATAATATTTTTAATCGGTCGGATATGGATGCACTTTACGGTGTTTCACCGAAAGAATTGGTTCGTGAAACCAATCCAATTGTCATTATTGATGAGCCACAAAGCGTCGATAATACTGAGAATGCGCAGCAGGCCATTGCTACATTAAATCCATCGATAGTTTTCCGTTTTTCGGCAACTCATAAAAATAAAAGTTATCCCCTACTCTATAAATTGGGTCCAGTAGAAGCCTATCAGGAAAAGCTAGTTAAGCAAATAGAAGTGGCGGGTATTAAGAAATCAGTCGATGCTAACGAAGCTTATATGAAGTTGATCGGAATTAAGGCAACAAAGAAATCAATTACAGCTACTATTGAAATGTATGTTAAAAGCAAAACAAAAGTTGAGAAAAAAGAAGTTAAGCTTAAAAAAGATGATGATTTATATATTAAATCAAAACGAATCGCTGCATATGAACAAGTTGGGTTTGTAAAGGATATATCGGCAGAACCTGGAAATGAATACATTGAGTTTTCTGGAGAACCGTCAATTATTCGTTTAAGTCAAGCACTTGAAAACGACTTACAAATTAAACGAGCCCAAATTCGTAAAACCATCGAAGAACATCTAAACAAAGAGCTAAAGCTAAATCCTCAAGGCATAAAAGTACTGAGCCTCTTTTTTATAGATAATGTTGCAAACTATAGACAATACGATTCCGAAAACAATCGTATTCAAGGGGAATATGCAAAAATCTTTGAAGAAGAATACGAAGATATTATTCGTTCAGAGAAGTATAGACCATTACGGGATCGCCATGTACCAACTTCTGAAGTTCATGATGGTTATTTTTCGGTCGATGGTAAAGGGAAAGTAAAAAATACAGGTGGATCTAGTCAGGATGATGAAACTACGTACCAAATCATTATGAAGGATAAAGAGGATTTACTTACTTTCTATGATGAAGAAAAAGGTAATGTAAAAAAAGCACATAAGCTCCGCTTTATTTTCTCTCATTCAGCTTTAAAAGAAGGCTGGGATAATCCGAACGTCTTTCAAATTTGTACGTTAATTGAAACAAAGGACACGATTACAAAACGTCAAAAAATAGGCCGTGGCTTACGGATTGCTGTCAACCAAGAAGGTGAACGGGTCCCAGGATTTGAGGTCAATACACTTACAATCATGGCAAATGAAAGTTATGAAGAATTTGCTTCAGGTCTCCAGAAAGAGTATGAAGAAGAAGGAGTTAAATTTGGTATTTTTGAGGAAGACATTTTCAGTTCATTAGTCATTGCTGTCGACCCTGAAACAGGTTTTAAAACTCCACTTGGTCATCAAAAATCTAAAGAATTAGTGACCTTTCTGAAAGAAAACAAATATATAGATGACAAAAATAAAGGGACTGAAAACTTAGCAAAAGCCATCAAAGAAAGCACCTTTGATATTCCAGAGAGCTTTAAAGAAATTGCAGAAGATATGAAAGATAAAATAACAGTAGCAATCCAAGAAAAATTTAATGTCGATAAAATCGAAATTAAAGATAAAGATAACGCAGTGACTGTAAAAATCAATAAAGAGGCACTTGCGGGTCCATTTTTAGATCTTTGGGAGAGAATTAAATATAAAACAACCTATACAATTCAATTGAATTCTGACGCATTTATAAAACAAGCTGCAGATAAATTATCAGAAGAACTAGAAGTCAGAATTACTAGACTTGAATATGAGCGTCATAGATTAGAAACGACGGGTTCGGGTATCGAGACAGTGAGAGAGGAACAAACCACTTTCGCAGTATCTGAGAAGCAATATGAAAAAGCACCTGATATAATAACCTATTTACAAAATGAAACAAAGCTAACACGTAAAACCATTATTGCTATTTTGAAGCAAAGTGATACGTTACGAGATTTTAGACGGAATCCACAAGCTTATATGATGGAAACTGCCCGCATTATCAATGCAGCCAAACGTTTAGCTATAGTAGATGGCATAAAATATGAAAAATTACAGGGTGGAGAAGTGTATGAACAGTCTTTATTTGTGCAGGAAGAAATAGATAGTTATAAAGAATCTATTGTACCTGTTCATGATAACCGTTCTCCATATGACCATGTCATAGTTGACTCTGCAGTGGAACGAGAATTTGCAAAAAGCTGTGAGCATGATCCAAATGTTAAATTTTATATTAAACTGCCATCAGAGTTTAAAATCAAAACACCTTTAGGTAGTTATAATCCTGACTGGGCATTATCCTTGCAACAAGACGGAAAAGAAAAACTGTATTTCATTGTGGAGACAAAAGGAAGTACCGCATCAGAAGATTTACGTCCTTCTGAATTAGCCAAAATCCGCTGTGGTGAAAAACACTTCGAAGCAATAGATACTGGAATAGTATTTAAAAGGGCAACAGAACAACAAGTTGTATATTCTTAATTAAGGAAGGATATCTTATGGCAGAGATTAAATTTGAGATAATTGAGCATATAGGTGTCATTTCAGAATCATCTAAAGGATGGAAGAAAGAGCTGAATTTAATGAGTTGGAATGGTAAAGAACCAAAATATGATTTACGTGATTGGGATCCAAAGAAAGAAAAGATGGGGAAAGGAATAACTTTAACTAAAGATGAGTTAGACTCACTAAAAAAGCTAATAAATTCATAACCAAATGTAAGAGAAGAAATCAAAAATTAGATTTCTTCTCTTATAAAATATAAAGTAGTTTTTATCAATACTAGGGAGATTTATTTTACACTTCTATCTAAGCCTATATTAATTTTACACAAATTTTACACACGCCTTGTATAAAACCTAATAACATCAATGTTTCTAAATTCTTCTCGACCCCGACCACCAGTATCTTTAGATAAAACGAGTTAAATTGAAAATTTTATGATTGTTTCAGCAAAAAAAGTGCAAAGCCTTGTCATTAACTACAAGGTTTTGCACTTTATTGTTTTAGCGTAGACATAATCCCAATGATAATTTAATAGGAGAAATTCTGATTAAGAACATAGTGATAATAAGAAGATTTATGTTCTTTTGCAATGGAAGAGTTATTATTGAAGTTTGGTGAGTTTTCGTACATTCGCATTTCTACTATTCTTTTTAAATAACTAGCCTTTTGTATTTTATTCTTGGTGTTTTTAAACTCTTTTGGATTGTAATTGTACTTTCGTTTTAAAGTGTAATTTTTGTTTTCTTTGGAGTAACTGTATCAGTAGAAAGAATGTGGTGAAAATAATATCCAGATATATTCCACATCATTTAAAGCGTATTGTGTTGGTAACCAATTATGTTCCAATCTATCAGTAATGGTTATTGGTACATATCTACATTACCTAATATTGATCATGTTTCTAAAATCGTAACTTTTAACTCACCTCTGCCATAGTAAAGTAAAAATGTCCTCTTATTACTTCTCTTGGTTTCTTCCTTATTTTTATAGAGTCATCTTCTTCTCCTACAATTGTATTTAATGACCATTAACCTGGATTGTTTTAACCGAATTCTTAAAATTCTGTTATAGTTATATTGAACTATTAATTAATCTTATAATCTGAAGTGAGTAGGTACAAAGATCATATTTTGGAGTGTGACTTATGCTTAAGGAACTGTTGAAATGTCTTGCCAAGAGATTGAGTCAAGTTCAAACACTTGGTTCGCATAAGATAAACTGGATTAGAAACGTTGATGAAACCGGTATCTATATTGAGACGGAGCAATCACGTGAGAAATTCAAAGTAGGGGAAAAGGCAGAACCATTTGAGATTTTAGGTTTTGACTATTTAGAAAAAGGATTTCAAGAGTTTTCGAGTAAGAGAATAGCAACAGCTAGTGATTTTGTGAATACAAGGGGCAGGACCTCTTTTATAATGGCATTTTTTGCTGAACTCCCATTTGTAGAAGTAAAAAGTAGTTCGCCTGTTACCATTGCTATCAAAGAGTTTGCTACTGATGATTTGCCTTCTGAACAATACCATAAGGTAAAGGTGTTTTTGGAGGAGGTACTTTCAGGTCGTTTTGACCCTGCTTTGTTAAGTGAGCAGGCTGAAGGGAATCTTTATCGAGTTAAAACAAGAGGCCGTCAAGATGCAAGATTGTTAGGTCTGGTAGATCATAATAATCAAGTAAACAGAGAACTATTTCAGAAATACAAGGCAGCAACAGACAAAGATACATTTTTGCAAAGATTAATCTTACGACATGATTATTTTCGTCTTGCTCTAACATGCCTAGATTTGATAAGAGACTTATCGAAAAAAGATAAGAAACGGGTTCTTGAGGAGATAGGGAAGTTAATTGTGCGTAGCTCTCGAGGAGAGAATTTGATGGTTGATTCTGTTGCGAAGGAGAGAACACACAACTTATTAAGGTGGTTAGAGAGTACTCAATTAGTAGATGCTAATTGGAGTCCAACAGAAAAATATTATAATAAAGATGGCGGGGCAGATTCAATGGGCACTGGATTGAGAGAAAGTTTATTAAAGATCATGCGCGAATATGGAGTAGCTAAAACAGAAGGATTTGCTGGTCATCCACTTGGTACCTTTGTTCGGAATGAAGTCCCTAAAGAAATTAAGAAACTTGGAGTACTACCCCAAGAAGGTTACATTGTGACTGGATCAGTTGGGCAAGGAAACTGGGCGGCTGTTCCGTGGATAGCTATTATGAATAGTAAAATCACAACCTCAACTCAAAGAGGTTATTATATTGGTTATTTATTCAGCGAGGATATGGAAAGGCTATATCTTACATTGGCCCAAGGTGTAACGGAGACAACGAAAGAAGAAATGATCAGGATTAAAGCTGATATCCGTGCTAATATCTCTATGCCAGAGCGAATTAAAAAAGATGATGAAATGGATATGGGATCTGGTCCGCGGGCTAAACAATACGCATTATCTACTGCTGCGTATATTCCTTATACTTATACAGACATGCCTTCGGAGAAAATATTAGTAAGTGATCTTGAAGATATGATCCGTGTATATGAAAGCTATATTGCTTTTAAGGAAGAAATTACATCAAGTGATCGTAAATTTTCGCAAAGTGTACTGGAGGATCAGATGTCACTATTAGATTCGAGAAAATTGATTGATCATATACACTCCTATATTAAAAGTAAGGGATTTTACTTTTCAAGAGATGAAATTATCAACTTATTTCTCTCTTTAAAAGCGAAGCCATTTGTTATTCTATCTGGTATTTCAGGAACGGGTAAAAGTAAAATTGTACAGTTGTTTGCAGAAAGTATTGGAGCAACTGAAGATAATGGACAATTTAAATTGATTCCTGTTCGACCTGATTGGAGCGACGGTTCTGATTTAATCGGCTATGAGGATATTAAAGGAGAATTTAAGCTAGGTCCATTAACAGAGGTATTAATGGAAGCAAACCTACCTGAAAATCTCGATAAACCATATTTCATTTTATTAGATGAGATGAACCTAGCAAGGGTTGAGTATTATTTCAGTGATATTTTAAGTGTGATGGAAAGTAGAGAGAAAGTTGATGATCGGTACATATCTTCCCCTGTCATTGATCGCCGTGAAGTAGGTAAATTGATGCTTCGAAACAACGTGTACATTATCGGTACAGTTAATATGGATGAAACTACTTACCCATTTAGCCCAAAGGTACTTGATAGAGCAAATACAATTGAATTTAATGAAGTCCATTTAGATGATTTCGCTTTTTATGAAAACATAGCTGAAGTTACGGCAGCTACTATTGCAAATGAGCAATTAGCAGGAGAGTTTATTACATTAAAAGATGCGTTTTTTGAACATGAGCAACTTATTCGTGAAATTACCAATTGGCTTGTTCAATTAAACCAGATTTTAGAAAAAGTGAAACTTCATTTCGGATATCGAATACGCGACGAAGTGTGTTTTTATTTGATTTATAATGAAAAAGCTCAATTAATGACAAAGCAGCAAGCATTTGACTTGCAGCTTCACCAGAAGATTTTACCACGAATTTCTAGTAATGATTATAAAATACAAGCTGTTTTAAAAGAGTTGTTTTCGTTTTGTACAAACCATGAGTGGGATGGGAATCCTGAATACAACCTATTAAAAGAAAGTCGTTTTCCTAAGTCCGCGGAAAAAATAGCAGATATGCTAATTAGAATTGAAAAAGATGGTTTTACTTCCTTCTGGGGTTAGTTAGGAGATGTATTCATTGAATCTTTTTAATGAAACAAAGGAACTGTTGATTGTTGAAACAGAAGA
Organism: Paenibacillus bovis; assembly: GCA_007679095.1. GTDB lineage: Bacteria > Bacillota > Bacilli > Bacillales > Bacillaceae_C > Lederbergia > Lederbergia graminis. The sequence continues at coordinate 5,043 of VEFU01000028.1, read as the reverse complement.
TTTTTCACTTTACATAAAAGGTATTCCTTATGACCAACAGTATGAGAGCTTATCGCAATATCGTAGACAAGCTGGTATGGAAAAGGAGTTCATGTCATTTCGATATGAATCTCAAAACATTCAAAGCATAGAGTTATTTGATATAGAAACGAATGATTTGGCTCCTGTGGATGGACAGAGTTTCGCACCTATCTTTTTCGAAAATAGAATCTACCAACTTGTGATTACGCCTAAAACAGAACGAGATTTGTACTTTTATCATGAACATCCAGGAATTCGTGAAGCAGTGACTACTGTTGGTAGATCATCCATTTTGATGGGGAATTTACAATTTATGAATGAAGTAGGCCTTACATCATTTTCCATCATGTCGGGACGAGAAAAGCTGTTAGAAATAACATTAGAAATCTATCCATCTAAATTGAATTATAAAGAGGACTATCTCCGGCTTTTAGAAGAGGTAAATGAAGAAATTTATAACTTAGCTTATCATTTTATAAAAAAGACGTATTTAGGGGCTTCTTCTGTTTTTTCAGAGAAGCCTTCACCTACAGAGTTTTTTAGATTGTTGGAGCATTACTTCGATTCTTTTTGTCGAGCTATCGGCAGAATAGAGGCTCAGCCACATCATGAATTGAAGACGCAATATGAAATGGTACGTGGAGATAGAATTAAACGATTGGATGCTGTAGGTAAGCGCTATTTGAGGAAAAATGTTCATTTATTTCAAGAAACCGATTTTGGCATTACTTTGGATGGGCAATCTATTCTACCTACCAGGGGTTTAAATGCTAAAAAAACACAAACCTTTGATACGATCGAAAACCGATTCGTAAAATGGATGATGGTACGATTAGTACATCAATTAATCGATTTTAAAAAGCGGCTGCTTACAAGAAACGGCTCCTTTGAACAAAAAGTTGATGAAATGTTATTAAATAGAATAGAAATGATGCGTTTCAAATTGGAAAGCTTTTTGAAAAAACCATTCTGGCAGAGGATCGGTTTCATCGACAGAAGTGTACTGAACATGGTCATGCAAATGAAGGTCGGCTATCGTGATGCATACAGGATATACTTGATTGTTACGAGAGGATTAGCACTTCAAGGCGAAATGTTCAAAATGTCAGTGAAGGATGTTGCAACTCTATATGAATATTGGACATATCTGAAAGTAGGACAAATTTTACGGGGGAAATATGAAGCGATAGATCAAAATATTGTAAAAGTAACATATGGCCGATTATTTGTTAATCTCGATCAAACGAGAAGTGCAAAACAGGTGTTTAGACATCCGCATACAGGAGAAAAAATCACTTTGTCCTTTCAGAAAAATACCGGAAAATTACCTACAGTTACACAGAAACCAGATATTATGCTAGAAATTGAGAAAAACGGTAAAGATTATACGTATAATTATATTTTTGATGCTAAATATCGAATTGATTTTGCACGAGACAACCCGGGCCCATTAGAAGATGATATTAACACCATGCATCGATATAGGGATGCACATGTAACTAAACGAAATGGACCTTATGAACGCCATGCTTTTGGTGCTTATGTATTGTTTCCTTGGCATGATGAAGATAATTATGAGCTGCATCATTTTTATAAAAGTATTGATGAAGTGAATATTGGTGGATTGCCATTTTTACCAAGAACTACGAAGCTTGTGGAAAGATTGGTAGAAAGGTTAGTGGAGTGTAATCCGGAAGAACTACAACAAGAAGGGATTTTACCACAAGGATCTATTTCTCACTGGGAATCTCAATTAGAAGATATGGTGATAATCGGAGCGGTTAACAATACTGATGATTATTATAAGTATAAACAACAAGGCTATTATGAGATCGAGGCGAGCCGACTAAAAGGTGAATGGCAAAAATCAAAATATCTTGCACTATACATCACTCAAAATGTCGCAAAGGAAACTAGAGTGGCAAACGGTATTCAATTTTATGGAGAGATTTCTGAAGTAGAAATAATAGAAAATGGGAATTCCGAAGCTTATGTGCGTTTTCTTATTCCATTTTGGCAAACGTTGAAACAAACGATTCGTCCAGTGGGTTACGGAATTCAAACATATATAATGACTACATTCAATGTACTGTCACATGCGAAGGATTTGCCTGAGCTATTTATGAAATTTGGAGAAGAAGTAAAGTTATGGCGAATGCTGAGAAGGTTTACAACACAAGTCAAAACAGAGCTTGACGATCGATTTGTAGATCATGCTAGAAAAATTCAAGCATATCAAATTGGTTATCATTTTGTAGTAATAGATCCGGAGTTAAAGGAAATCCAAGTCATGCATGATGACGATATCTTAGAAAGGCTGCCATTAGAATTGTTGGAACGACAGCCTAGTCATGTGTTTAGAGTGATTAAAGAGGTGATATTTAGATAGGGGTTTTTTATGAATTATTGAGCTAAATCAATAAAATTTATATTAGATAAAAATACAGATCGTATGTTCTTGTTTTTGATAGAAGTATAAAAGAATGTATGGTAAAATATACCTAGTAACTACATAAAGCGGATGGGCGGTTGGCACTCCCTTAGGAAGGGGGTGTTAAATATGGTGACATACGAAGCGATAAACATGCTATTTCAATTTGGCATTTTTCTAGCTACAGCTCTAGCAGCGATAGTGGGAATAATTGCGCTCGTCACCAATAGAAAAAAGAAGTAATTGCCCTCCGCTCCAGGAAAGAGTTGGGTAATTACTTCTTTTGGTGATATCCTTACTTTTTTCTGGCCAGCCGTTCTTCAAGCGGCATGTAGTTGCTTTGGCCAAGTGTTGGAAGCACTTGGTCGTTCTTTAGTATATAAATAATTATATGTTAATATTCATTAAAATGCAAAGATGTGTCAGTTTACTAAGTACTTCCTTAAGTGCTTTTTTTATTAGGACACAATTTACGCTCTAGTGATTTATCAACTAATCTAAAATTGTTGAAGTCAATATAAATAATAAATGGTTTGAACTAATTAACCCTTTGAGAGAAAAGAAGATGAAAAATCATGAGTCATGAAGATTAAAAGAAATTTTGCACCGTGTCCATCTTTTGAAAAGGAAGAAATTTTCCGCAATGGTATATTTGATTTTAATATTTCGAGAATATTGGAAGACATTCATTCTGGAAGACTACCTGTTGAAAAAGAAGATATACTTATACAAGAATGGTGTAAGTCGCATGGACATCATTCATCATTAAATGAAGATCATTTAACAACTGTCGATATAGATAAGACTATTATTCAGGCAGAAATACGACCAGGTTTCTTTACCATCATAAATGGCAATCACAGAATTGAAAAGGCATATTGGTTAGGGAAATCAGCCATAAGCTCTTATAAATTAATAGGCGAGCAATTGATTCGACACTTTATTACAACTCAGGGATGCCAAGCATTTATGGAGTATTGGAATTCAAAATTGTTTCTGAAGTCATTCAGTACACCGATGTTCATTTTGATGAGAGACCTGTTCCGGCTACGATGCCGGAGTACAAAAAACAACTACAAGGATATTTGGATCTTTACAAGACACATTCGGATTTGACGTTTCTATTTTTATTTTTGAGTCACCAACAAGTGAAGAACAGAAAAAATATAATATCACCACCGAAATTCAAAACATAAGTATACGTCATGCAATAGAGTTTCCAAGGAAGCAAGAGGAGAAAGATGAGATAATTAACTCTTTCTCAAACGAGGAAACTATCATTTTGCAAGATGAAAAGCTGATTGCTATACCGTACTTCGGTGATTTTTACAGCATGATCGTGACTATTGAAGCGAAAGATGTGTCTGTTGATGGAATTGATGCTTCTCACATTTTGAATATGATTGTTATTTTTGATTGGTATATGACTGATCCTGATGAGATAGTTGAGGAAGAGAAAAATATAGAGCAAGACAATGATGAGCATTAATTGTGGAAATATGGTATAATGAAAGAAACATAGACTTAAATAGGAGGATGCAATATGCCAAGATTAAGAAGTCAGACAGGCGTTCGTAAGTCCTCAAGTACTAGAAAGGGAAGAGTGAAGGCGGTATCAGGTACCTCATCTTCACTAAGACCAAAAACACAAGTAGCAGTAGCAAAAGGATTTAAAAGCGTTTTGTCTGCAAATGACAAGGCTGTTAAGATTACATACACACGTTAGCAAAATAGATTAATAGATTAAGTGGGGATTTGACAAAATCCCTGCTTTTTTTCATGTATATAAGATTCACTCTCTGTATAAGATGGGTAACAAGATACTATACAGGAGGGAAAACTATGGGTTTAAAGAGAACAAAAAAACGTAAAACCACACAACCTCACACCAAAGTTGTCAATTTTGGCTTTGACAAAACCATTCATAAAATTGATAAAGCTATCAAAATCATCGAACAACGAGCAAAATAAAAGAATCAGAGTCTCATCGTATTTGTTAAAAGAAATAAGATGAGATTTTTTTCCCTAAGACTTTATTTTAATAGGATAAGTACATAAGGATTTTATTTCTTTCACCCTATTCTCTGCTTCTTTAGTATAAATATATCATTTCGAAAGAATTTTTTTCTAATACTCGGCAAGCCATTTTACGAGAGCATTCCTCCCGTCGTTTTCCGACACAGGAACGCTCTTTTTTTATTTTTATAAAAGTTTTTTCAAAAAAGGGTGTCCAAATGCCGTCGATCTTTCTATTTATAAATTGAGTACATAAATAAGTTGAATTTTGATAGATAAGGAGAATAATGATGGCAAAGTTTCGAATGGTACATACGCAGTTTTGGGATGATCCGAAGGTGGTGGAGGAGATGACTCCGGAGGATCGCTATGTGTTTCTTTATTTGTTGACGAATAGTAATACGAAGCAAATTGGGATTTACACGATTACGAGGAAGCAGATGTCTTTTGATACTGGGTATACGCAGGAGGCGATTCAAAGTATTCTCGAGCGGTTGACCCCCTCTGTTAGGATAGGTGTCGTACGAACTTTAGTGTTATAGTTTAAGAAATAACACGGAGGTCGGTCGATATGC
>VEFU01000289.1 GCA_007679095.1 Paenibacillus bovis | reverse complement strand
CAAATCATTTTCATTGACCCTTAAATAAACACACCCTCCTCCTATATCATCTCCTTTTCCTACTCCCTTTCATACATCCTCTTCATCATCAATTTCCCTTAATTTTCCATAATCTCCTCTTTCAATCCAACCTCCCCAAATCCCATTAACCGTAATCCTATCTCCCCTTAATCACGCTCCAACCCCATCTCTAATTCCAACAATCCCCCCTTTTCTCCCACCATAACATTCTCAATTTCCCTCCAACATGATCCCCCTTGTAGAACCAATATTCGCAATACA
>VEFU01000288.1 GCA_007679095.1 Paenibacillus bovis | reverse complement strand
CCTTTACCACCTCCCCCACTTTTACCAATCATAGCAATGAGACCTTTTACACCATCTCCAACTCTTCTTCCACCTCTTACTCCACCATCCTCACCTGATACCATTACCATATCCTCTTTCTATACACCTTTTTCTTTAAACTAATCTCCAACAATACCTACTCCCATTAAATCATCATTACCCATATCAAACAAACCTTCAATTTCCCCTCCATCCACCTCCACCTTAATCATTCTACTTCCACCACCCCTTTCAATCAAATTTCCTACAACTTTACCTCTA
>VEFU01000287.1 GCA_007679095.1 Paenibacillus bovis | reverse complement strand
ATGATTAGGAGTAAGGGTAATAGGTTTTGTATAGGGGTGGATTGGGGTTGGAGGTGGAACGAGTTTAGGGATGATAAGATTTTGTTTTAAGGGGAGTAAGTCATGACGCTTAGCTTTAATAGGAGGATCTGTTAATACGGTTGTAGTTTGTTGGAATGATGGGGGAGATAAGAATGAATGTGTTTGAAGTGAAGGTTTGGTAATAGGAAGTAATAGGGGTGTAGGTGTAGGAGGTTGATTTGCTTGAAGAAGGGGTTTTGGATTTGGATGTGTAAATTGATGA
>VEFU01000286.1 GCA_007679095.1 Paenibacillus bovis | reverse complement strand
TAAAGCGAGATTGGGTTGCTGGGGGAGTATATGGAGATAAGTAATGGGTAGGGAATTTATATTATTGGGGTTGGGAGGATGATGAAGGAAAAGGGTAAGGATTTGGATGTGTGAGAAAGGGAATGGATAAAGGATATAGTTAGTAGGATAGGAAGGGGGATTTAATTGGAGTTTATGGTTTAATAGGAAATGAAGAATGGGTGTATGAGGGGAAGTAATCGGTTGTGTGAATGGGGGATAGTGAGCTGCATTGAGTGAAGATGGGTTCAATGGTACTAGCTGTG
>VEFU01000285.1 GCA_007679095.1 Paenibacillus bovis | reverse complement strand
GAAGGAAAAGTAAAGGATATAGATTGTTTGATAATGAGCTTGGGGTATAGTAATGGAGGATTGGGAGTGGGTTTAGGTGGGGAAAAGGAAGAATGTTTGTTAGAAGGGGTTAAAATAGTGTTGGGACAAGGAGGATTTGTTGGTAGAAAATTGGGATTAGATAATTTAGCAGCTGGAGTTGTCAAAGGTAGAGGTAATGAAGAAGAGAGGGTTTTGAGAGAGGGTTTTGAGGGTTTTGCCAGTGATTATGGTTTTGAAGCGCAAGCATGTAAGCGGAGAAAAGG
>VEFU01000284.1 GCA_007679095.1 Paenibacillus bovis | reverse complement strand
CTTATCCCCCTTTTCTCTATAATCACTATAAAATAATCAATTACCCCAACTTTCTACACACAAATACCTAAACAGATATAACTTATTCCTACCACTCCTTATATTTCACTTTACTTCATCTCAAAATTAACAAACCACCTTACAACCAAAACATCCAGATCATTACACACATCCAATTCTCTATAACACCTTCTCAACTACTTCCAATCATTCCAGCAAACCCTCCTCCTAAAAGTACCACCATAAAATCAATCTTCGAACAATTACCTTTTCTCGAAGGACAC
>VEFU01000283.1 GCA_007679095.1 Paenibacillus bovis | reverse complement strand
TTTGGAATTTGTTGTTTTGGATGAATTTGGGGGTTTAGTTTTAGTGGTTCAATGATTTGGGGTTGTAGATGGTGGATTGTGTAAATGGGTGGTATAGGTTTGATTGGCTTTTAATTTTTGGTACTTTCTGTTTTAGATGTTCAATGTTTGGGATTTTATTATCGCAGGATTTTTGGGTGAGGTGCAGAGGATATTGTTGGGGATTTAGGGATGGTTTATATTGATGGGAGAAGTAGGTAAGGGTGTGTTTTGGATATAGTTGAACTTGACGAAGTGGGGGTAATG
>VEFU01000282.1 GCA_007679095.1 Paenibacillus bovis | reverse complement strand
AGTAATTACAATTTATAATTCCAATCTAAATTCCACCCAACTGTATTTCCCAACCCCTATTCTCCTCCTAACATTATTCCCATTTACACCTAATCTAAAAAACCTTTATTCACCACATTTTCTTTTTCTCTAATTTTCCAATTCCCCAAAAGTCTGATTTTTCTCACACACTTACACCACATATAGAAACTACCATAAAAATATAATCCCTTTCCACCTCTTACCATAACCAACAAACACCATCATTCACCACCAAACTTCAAACCAACCTTATTTAGCCTATTT
>VEFU01000281.1 GCA_007679095.1 Paenibacillus bovis | reverse complement strand
ACCAACTTCATATCAGCCTTCCAACTTACCACCACTCCCTCCCTAATCGTCAACTCAAACTCCATCAACCCCCCTTACCCAAAACACCACCACCAAAAAATAACTTCTCAAACCAACAAAACCAACCCATTCTAACACTTCTTACCCAACACCAATATCTTCATTTACCCCCTACCCAAATACTACCCAACCTTCCCCACAAACCAACTTACATTCCATCACAATCCACATTTTATCCTCTCTTACCCCAACAAAAAATCCAACATCACCCTCCCCCCACTCATA
>VEFU01000280.1 GCA_007679095.1 Paenibacillus bovis | reverse complement strand
CTTTTTGATACAGATCGCGTAGATCTTTTTCGGAATAAGCCTGGAAGTTTTTACTCATTTGGGAAAGTGTTTTTGTAGGTAATGTGGGGTGAGTTTGTAATTTATGAGGTTGATGAATGAGATGATGGAGTTGTTGTTTTATTTGTTTTAATTGTGGAATTAATGGATGATGATGGTGCGGGTATTGTTGGGGTATAGGGAAAAGTTGAGTGTTACTTTGTTGAAGGGTAGTAATGATTTGTTGCAGTATATAATGTAGTGATTTTAGGTGTAACTTTGGTAATGG